>JBGTGB010000215.1:0-6425 GCA_041746975.1 Haliea sp.
TATCAGCTCGGTGAACCTGGACAACCGCTCGTTCCGCCTGAATTTCGAATTGACGGCGCTGGTCGATGATCCCGCACTCGCCGGCGAAGTAGAGCAGATGTTCGAGGTCGATTTCGCCAGCTCACACGAGATGGACGACAACGCAGTTGCGGACATGCCACTTTGGTTTCGTCTCGCGTCTCGAGCAGCGAATCTGTTCGCGCCGGCGCTTTAAGCCTACGCCACGCGGGCTGGAACCCGGCCAGATAGGGCAGGGCTTTATCCTGACCTGCCAGGCGCACCCCGATGAGCGACCGCATCGTGGTGGACTTCGACCAGGAGTAGCGCGGCTGCTAGGGCAGGCGAAACGCCACCAGCGCGTCGCCCATTTTTGAGCCCAGCATGCGGTTGCCACCAGCGGCGATCACCACGTACTGGCTGCCATCAGCCAGGGTGTAAGTCATCGGTGTGGCGTGGCCCCCCGCGGGCAGCCGTGATTTCCACAGTTCCGCGCCGGTCTCGGTGGCAAACGCGCGCAGGTAGCTGTCACTACTCGCGCCGATAAAGGTCAGGCCACTGGCAGTCACCAGGGAGCCGCCGCTGTTGGGTACCCCCAGGTCCAGCCACAAGGGGAAGGGCGCGAGGTCGCGGGTGCCGCCGAGGGGCACTTCCCAGGCCTTCTTGCCGGTGGTCATATCGATTGCTGTCAGCACGCCCCAGGGTGGCCGGTTGCAGGGCGCGCCCAGCGGCGACAGGAAGGGTCGACGCTTGACCGCATAAGGCGTATCCAGCTGCAGTTCCACGGGCCCGGCAAAATCCGGCGAATCCACAACCTCCCGCGGTATGAGCTCAATGATGGCAGGCACCCGGGTAGTATTTGCCAGCAGCAGCTTGCGCACCGGATCCCAGCTTACGCTGCCCCAGTTGCTGCCACCCATGAAACCCGGGTACACCAGGGTCGGTTGCGTGCTGATAGGCGTATACAAACCCTCATAATTCAGTTCGCGGAACTGTTTGATGCAGGCCCGCTTGTCGAACCAGGCAAACCCGAACATGTCCTCCTCAGTGAGCTCGGTGGGGTGCAGAGGCTCCGGTAGCAGCGGCCACGGCTGGGTCGGGGATACGTCCGCTGGGGCAGGCCCGCCCTGGGGCGCGGGGCGCTCCTCGATTGCAAACAGGGGTTCGCCGGTCTCCCGGTTGAGTACGAACAGGAACCCCATCTTGGTAGCCTGGACCAGAGCGGGGATGGGGCCGTCGGGTCCCGGGAAATCGAACAGCACCGGCTGTGAAGGCACATCGTAGTCCCAGATATCGTTGTGCACGGTCCGGTAGTGCCAGACCCGCTCTCCGCTGTCCATGTCCAGCGCCACTACCGAACTACCAAACTCGTCGATACCGTCCCGCTCGCCGCCGTAATAGTCCCCCGCCGGATTGCCGGTGGGGATGAATACCAGGCCTCTTTCTGCATCGGCAGAGAGCGGTGCCCAGGCGTTGGGGCTGCCAGGGGTATAGGCATCCGCCAGCTGTTTTTCCGGCAACACTGCTTCCCAGTCCCAGAGCAGAGCGCCGCTGCGTGCGTCGAAGGCGCGAATGACGCCGCTGGGGACGCCGCCGCGGCGCAGGTCGGCCACATGGGCGCCGGTGACTATGCGGCCATTGACCACCAGCGGCGGGGAGGTCAGGGCATATTCCGCAGGCCCTACGTCCCCCAGCGCCGCCTTCAGGTCCACTTCACCGTCATCACCAAAATCCCGGCAAGGGCTGCCGGTGGTGGCATCCAGAGCCAGCAGGCGTCCGTCGAGAGTGCCGGCGATGACACGTGCGGCGCAGGCCTTACCGGGCGTTGCATCCTGATCGGCATGGTAGGCCACCCCGCGACAGGTGACGCTGTACAGACCGCGCAACTCGGGGTCGGCATCGTAATGCCAGCGTTCACTGCCGGTAGCCGGGTCCAGGGCGATAATGCGGTTGCGCGGTGAGCACAGGTACAGCGTGTCCTGGGCGAGGATGGGAGTTACCTGCATGGCCGGGCTATTGAAGCTGTCGGGAAAAGACTCCGGCGCCAGGTCGCCACTGTTGTAAGTCCAGGCGAGCTGCAGCTGGTCGACGTTGGCCGGTGTGATCTGCTCCTGCGCGGAGAAGCGGGTGCCACCCAGGTCGCCGCCGTAATGCGGCCAGCCGCCGTGGTCTTCCATCAGGCTCGTTGGCAGCACCACCCTGGCCGGCGCAGGCGTGTCGCTGCCACAGGCCACGAGGAGGGTTGCGCAGGCCAGCGCCGCGACGCGGGCACTGTGGGATGGCAGCAGGTGCATGATCGGATCGTCCTCCGTGGCAAGGCTAACTGGCTGGACCAATGGCTGTTTCCGTAGCCACCGGCGATGCTTCCCGGACCGGTAAACTTTCCAGCGGGTGATGATTGCACTAGTCTGGTGAGCACCAGAAGGATAAGCAAATGTCGGAGGATAGCCCTTTGTACGATCTGCTGATTTGTAACGGGAAAATAGTTGACGGCACTGGCCGGCCCGCCTACACGGGCAATGTCGCCATCGTCGATGGGCGTATCGCCGCCGTCGGTGACGTGGCTGGTGATGCCCGCCGGGTGATCGAAGCAGGTGGCCTGCTGGTCGCACCCGGCTGGGTAGACACCCATTCCCATATGGACGGCCAGGCTACCTGGGACCCTTACTGCAGTCCCGCCTCCAACCACGGCATTACCACCCTGATCATGGGGAACTGCGGCGTTGGCTTTGCACCCTGCAAGCCGGATGATGCCGAGCGCCAGCGCATGATCGAGGTGATGGAGGATGTGGAGGATATCCCTGGGGCCGCCCTGGTAGAAGGGATCACCTGGGAGTGGGAGAGCTTCCCCGAGTACCTGGATGCCCTTGACCGCATGCCCCGTGCCATCGATATCGGCGCCCAGGTGCCGCACTGCGCGGTGCGTACCTACGTAATGGGCGAGCGCGGCGTAAACAATGAGCCCGCCAACGAGGATGACATCGCGCAGATGGCGGCAATCGTTCGCGACGGCCTGGCCGCTGGCGCAGTGGGCTTCACCACCTCCCGCACGCAATTGCACACCACCCGCAACGGTGAAGTGATGCCCGGCACCTACGCCGACGCCAGCGAACTGCTGGGCATAGGCAAGGTAATCGGCGAGACCGGCCAGGGCATCTACGGCCTGGTGTCTGATTTTACCGACTGGGAGGAAGAAATGGCGTGGATGAAGCGCCTCTCCATCGACAACAACTGCCAGGTGAATTTCGTTTTGTTCTATCGCACCGAGGCCGATTGGCCGCGGGTGCTCAAGCAATTGCAGTTTGTGCAGGATGCCCGCGCCGAGGGTGCGCGCCTGATCCCCCATGTTGGCGCGCGGCCGGTGAACATCCTGATGGGCTGGGAAGGTACGGTGAATCCCTTCATGTTCCACCAGGCGTACGCGCCGCTGGCAGGGCTGGACCCGAAGGCACGCCTGCAGCAGCTACGCGACCCGGCCGTGCGCCAGGCCATAGTCAGTGAGACACCGCCGCATCTGGGCCATGACATTATGGACAAGATCGCGAGTGGCTTCGACTGCCTGTACGTGATGGATGACCAGCCTGACTATGAGCCTGCCCTTGAAGACAGTATCGAATATCGGGCGCAGCAGGCCGGGGTAACTTCCGCCGAGTTCGCCTACGATGCGCTGCTGGAAAATGATGGCAAGCGCATGCTGTACTGCCCGCTGTTTGGCTACGACAAGCGCAACCTGGATCGGCAAATGCAGATGCTGGCGGACGAGAATGCGGTGATCAGCCTCGCGGACACCGGCGCCCACTGCGGCGTATTGTCCGATGCCAGCATCCCCACCTGGATGCTCAGCTACCTGGTTCGCGACCGCACGCGGGGCACCCGTTTCGGCCTCGAGGAGGCCGTGCGCATGCATACCCGGGACACCGCACGCTGCATGGGTCTTGCCGATCGCGGTACCCTGGAGCCGGGTATGAAGGCGGATATCAACATCATCGACCTGGAGCACCTGGCAATCGATACACCATCGGTGATTTACGACCTCCCCGCCGGTGGTCGCCGCGTGTTCCAGGGCGCCAGCGGCTACCGCTACACCATCGTTTCGGGGGAAGTCATCATGGCCGATGGTGTCGCCACCGGCGCCCTGCCGGGGCGGCTGATCCGCGCCGGCCGACAAGCGGAACCCGTTACAGAAAAAAGCTCTATAACCAACCGTCCGAGTGAGGAAACAGTCTGATGATCAAGGTCAATATAGAAAAGGAACTGGATGCTCCTGTGAGCAGGGTTTGGGAGTTGCTGGAGAACTTCGGCAACCTGGACTGGTATCCCGGCTGGGACAGGATCGAGGTTGTCGGCAGCGGCGCGGGTATGACCCGCCGGATTCACATGACCGGCATGGATGCCCCGATCGACGAGGTTCTGGAATCCATGGATGCCGCCACCCGGTCGTTCAGCTATACCATTCCGAACATGCCGATGCCGGTCAGCGAATACCGGGCCTCGGTTGAGGTCAAGTCGCTGCAGGACGGCGCGCGGACCCTGGTGCACTGGCGCTGCTCGGCAAAGCCCGAGGGAATTTCCGAGGCAGATGGGCAGGCCATGCTGGAGGGTATCTACGCAGATATGCTGGCCAAGCTCGAGGTTGCTGCCAAAGACTAGACCGCTGCCGTGCTGGGGCGCGGCCAGTCTGCGATTCAGGGCGCCGGCCGATACCAGATAGGCGAAGTGTAGGCGCGCTCCTGGTGGGTCAGGGCGGTGCCAGGAGGTATGTCGGCATTCAGTCGCACTTGGTCGTACAGGGTCCAGCGCGGGGTCGGAATCTCGAGTACCCGCGCGTAGTAGACGGCCGGTTGCGCGGGATCAAAGTCCGGATCGGTCCACACGGTCATCAGCTCGGCATTGCCAATCGTGTTGGCATAGGTGGCGGAGGTCAGGTCTACGGTGTCGCCAACGGCTGCGAGTTTACCTGCCTCATCCTGGGTGCGCCCGTCGGACCAGGCGACGTCGTAAATCTTCTCCCGGGCCTCGCCCCAGCTGTCCACCCAGCCCTTCACCACCTGGATGCGGTCCAGGTTGGCGCCGTCTGGTTCCTTGAGCGCTGAGAGCATGAATACTGGCGCCTTGCCATCCTTCGCAGGCGGCAGTTCCCCGCCCATGGGGACACCTTTCTGGTAGCCTCGCAGGGCGGGGTGGGGGCCGGCGAGATCTTCCGCCGTGTACTCCCAGCCGCCGAAGAAGCGTACCCGGATGCGCGGACCCGTGGTGGCATAGACTTCCCGCCGCTGCATGGCATCAAACAGTGCCTCCCGGGTGTTCTCCAGGGCCCAGACGGCAGCATAGCCGGATGCGATCTGCAGGGCGCTGTTCATTTCCGCTTCCGGGATGCCCCAGAGTTTGCTGGCACGATCCGGTGACGGCTCATGGGTGACCATCTTGCCCCAGTAATTGTCTTCCTCCACCGCGGCCAGCGCAGTGTGGGCATCCGTGCTGCCGATCATGCCGAACTGGAAGGGGTTGACGCCAATGCGCTGCTCCAGTTGCAGGCCCACCTGCAGGGCAGGGCGGGCATACTGGAAGCGCTGCATATCGTCCTGCTGGGGCTTACTCATGTCGATGTTGTACTGGTCCCAGGTACCGTAGTCGGCGAATTCATCGGTGGGTGACAACAGTGGGTGTGCTTCGCTGTCACCCTTGATCTGGGTGACTTCAATCAGTGGCTCCCAGCGGATGCGCTCGCGGGCATAGGCCGCAGTCATTGCTGCTCCGTCCTGGGTGGTGGGTGCGAACATCAGCCCGCCGCTCAGGTTGCTATTGTGGGGAATGGCCAGGGCCCGGCCGCCAGTGCTGGCCTCGTAGTCTGCCAGGTAGCGCCAGAGAGCCTCTGGATCATCGCTGTCGAAGGCGGAGAAGGGCGTGACCTGGTTGGCCCGGTCGGCGCCATCACGCAGCACCACCACCCGGTGCAGATTGTTACCATCGGGCATCGCGGACCACTCGAAGCCGACGAAGGCGGTAAAGATCCCGGGTGTGTTGGCCTCGTCGGCAATTCGGTTGTTTTCCTCCCAGGGGGAGGGCAGCGAATCCGGCAGAGTGACCAGGGGCTTGCCCGCGGCATAGGATGCGCCGATGTCCAGCATCATGCGGCCGAATCCGATGGCATCGCCAGCGGTGAGGACCTCGCGCCAGCTGCGAGCGGTTTCGTTTTCGAGAATGGCGGGTTCGCCGGCACGGACCAGGGGCATGATTCCCAGGTACTCCGCGTGGTCCGATACCACCAGGAAATCCAGCGGCCGGTTTATCCTGGCCTCCATGCCGTTGGTGGCGGTTACGGTTTCACCGCGGGCGAAGCGGTAGGCATGCTCGGGCCCCAAGTCCCGGGTGCCAAACAGGTTGGCATCCAGTGAGACCGAGGTGTGCAGGTGGGTGTCACCCCAGAA
>JBGTGB010000216.1:0-8278 GCA_041746975.1 Haliea sp.
GGGTTCCTACTATCCCCATAGATCAGCGCATCGATCCCGCGGTTTCCTCCCCCGAGGCTTAGAAGACACCTGCTCAACGAATGACCGCGTAGCTTCGACGCCATCACTCTGCGAGCAGGCGTCTTCCAACCCTTAACGAAACCGGCCTCAAGCCATCTTACATTAACCGCCCAAATAGACGCGGAACCATGTACTCCTCCCACCCCCTTTACCCACAGCTCACTCACCTCCATGCCAGACAATCCATCCCCAAATCCACTGCGTCAACTTTCAGGCATTGAGATACAACTCCGACATTCCATCCAGAGTCACTTTCACTTTCTCCCAATCCGGCATAGCCCGGCTCAGCAACTGATAAAACTGCGGGCCGTGGTTGTGCTCCTTGAGGTGACACAGCTCATGAATAATAACGTAGTCGATGCAGCGTGTCGGTGTTTTGATCAGGTGGGGGTTTAGCGCGACGCGGCCGGAGGGAGAGCAGCTACCCCACTGGGTTTTCATGGTGCGAATGGTCAGGGTCGGCGTCTGCGTTATCCAGGGCAGGCGCTCGCTGACGGCTTCGAGTCTGCGCCTGAACACCAGCTTCGCCCGATGGTTGTACCAAGTGAAGATAGCCGCCTTCACTGTCTTCTGGTTTGGGGTAGCCAGGCTGATGCAGAGCTTGCCGCGCAGTAGCTTGACGGGCTGCGGTTCGTCACTTTGTTTTACTTTCAGTGCGTAGCGCCGACCCAGGTAGAAGACTGTCTCGCCGCTCACGTAGTCCCGCTCGAGTATCTCGGCACGGCGGGCCTCAATATCGCGTAAATGCCTGCTCACCCACTGGGCGCGCTTGAGTAGCGCCTGCTTGGCTTCAGCGAGGGTGGTGTCGGCGGGGGTTTCCACTTCCACGAGCCCATTGGGGTGGACGTGGATGCGGGCCTTGCGCCGGCCAATGGCAATCTGGCTCCCTCGCTGCCGCCAGAAGAAGGCCAGGCGGCGTTCTCCGTACTGCATGCTATGGGTTGGCTGCAGTGATTGAATATCAGTCATGCTGCAAGCCTACCCGCACCACATGCACCACCTGATCCAGCAGCGCATTCGCCTTGTCCAGCCCGAAGCGCTGGAACAGGATCGGCAGTAATTCCCGGCGTATACCTTTCTCCACACCGGTGGGGTTCAGGGTATTCTGTGCGACGACGGTGCGGACGGTGTCGTCAATCTGTCGCGCCAGGTCGACCAGGGCCCCTGGCTCCGCTGCCATTGAGGCGTCTACTTGTTCCTCCCCCACCACCAGCCGGAACAGGCCGAAGTAGGCCTTGGCGTGGGGGTTGTCGGCCAGCTCGTCGGGCACACCTGGGGTACTTCTGGCGGCCACTTGCTCCTCGAAGTCCTTGAATAGCGCATACTGCTTGATAGGATGATCAAACAGAGCCTCGGCTTCCTGGATGGCTTTGCGCAGCAGCTCGGAGAATACTTTCTGCGCGTAGGGGTCATCCTGCAGGTCCTGCTCGATGGTTTTCTTGGTACGGGTGCGGATGGTGTCCGCTTCGTTGCGCGTTTTCTCGTCGTCCCAGTCTTCCGGCTGTCCGCCCAGTTTGGCCACGTCGTAGACGCCATCGCCTTCACGGATCTCCACACCCACCACGTCCCGGTCCACCAGTTTGCGGATCTGCTTCTCGTAGGCGCTGTAGTCCACGGTTTCCTGTGCGTCCTGGCGGGCGATCTTGCGCAGTTCCAGAAACCACTTCAGGTCGCGCTTGTAGGTGTTGACCATTGCTTCGGTAAAGGACTTGTCGTCGAAGAAGGAGCGTGAGGAGCGGGCCACCTGCAGGCACATGCCGAATTCGGTGAGGGCGGCGTAGAAGTTCTCCCGTGCTTCCTGGCGGGCGTCGTATTCCACGCTGTCTTCATCGCTCGCGTATTTCGGCATCAGCACCCGGCGGTAGGCCTCCATGTCCTGCCGGTTTTTTACCTCGGCAAAGAATGCCCACAGCTGTTTGTGCAACTGCGGCAGGCGCTTGTATTCGGTATCCACATTGGCGTACAGGCCATCAATATCGTCGATATCGAAGCCACCCTGGGTATGCTCTTCCAGGTTCCTGTAGGTCTCGATCGCCGTATCCAGTTCCTTGAGGATGCCGCGATAATCGATCAACAGGCCGAAGGCCTTTTCCTCGTGCAGTCGATTGACCCGGGCGATAGCCTGAATCAGGTTGTGGCCTTTCAGGGGCTTGTCGATATAGAGCACGGCATTGCGCGGCTCGTCGAAACCGGTGAGCAGCTTGTCCACCACGATCAGCAGGTCCGGGTCGCCGTCCATGCCGAAATGATCGATGGTCTCACGCTCGTATTCATCGGGGTCACCGGGGATATTGTCTTTCCACCACTGCAGTACTTCCGGCAGTTCGGCTTCATCCACTTCGCTGTGGCCCTCGCGGGTATCCGGTGGTGAAATCACAATGCGGGAGGACACCAACCCGGTCTCGTCCAGGTAACGCTTGTAGCGAATGGCGGACCGTTTGCTGTCGCAAGCCAGCTGGCCCTTGAGTGGCTTGTCCAGCTTCTTGAAGTGCTCGCTGAAATGCAGGGCGATGTCCCAGGCGATCAGGCGAATGCGATTCTCCGCGCCATACACGGCGCCGCGCTTGGCGTACTTGCGCTTCAGATCCCCTTTCTGGTCGTCGCTGAGGCCGTGGGTGATGGTTTCGAACCAGTTGTCGATGGCCTGCTGGTTCACATCCAGCGCCGGGCGCCGCTCTTCGTACAGCAAAGGCGCCACGGTGCCGTCATCCACCGCCCGGCGCATGGTGTAGGCGTGGACGATAGGGCCGAAGGTTTCCTCCGTCTCCCGGCGGTCCCTGGTCATCAGCGGCGTGCCGGTAAAGGCGATGTAGGCCGCGTTGGGCAGGGCCTTGCGCATGCGCTGGTGATTCTCGCCACCGTGGCTGCGGTGGCCCTCATCGACAAGCACCAGCAGATTCTCGCTAGGGTTATGGCACTCGCGGAGCTTGATGGCAGACAGGAACTTCTGCACCAGGGTGAAGATCACCCGCTGCTCGCCATGGCCGATCTGGTGGGCCAGGTCCTTGCCGGAACCCATGCGGGCGTGGCCCGCCTCGCCGGAGCTGGCCGAAGTCAGGCCCAGGGCCCCGGCGGCGGCAAAGGTGCGTGAAAGCTGTTTTTCCAGATCCACCCGGTCAGTCACCACGATCACCCGGCACTGGCGCAGCGCGTCATGCAGTACCAGCAATTTACTCAGGAACACCATGGTGAAGGACTTGCCCGAGCCGGTGGTGTGCCAGATCACCCCACCCTGGCGGGCGCCCCTTTTGTCGACCTGCGTAATCTGGCGCAGCAGGGACTCGATACCGAAGAACTGCTGGTAGCGGGCGATGATCTTCTCGTGCTTGTAATAGAGAATGTAGTAGCGCAGCAGAGCCAGCAGCCGCTGGGGGCTGAGGATGCCGATAAGCAGCTCGTCCTGCTCCGTGGGCAGCACCGGGTTGGCCCCAAGCTGCTCGAAGTAGCGGCGTACCTTGGCAGGCTTGCCCACAAACAGGGCGTCGAATTGCGCCGGAGCCAGTGCGCGGTTCTTGATAGCGGTGCGTTCGGGCTCGCCGATTTCCTCTTCTTCCCACTTGGACCAGAACTTGCGCGCCGTTTTGGTGGTGCCGTAGCGCCCATCGGTCAGGCTTACCGCTACCAGCACCTGGGCAAAGGCAAACAGGTGTGGAATCTCCTGCACGCCCTGGTTGCGGATCATCTGGCTGATGCTCTCTTCAATCATGGACTTGTTGGGATTACCGGAGGCCGCCCGCTTCGCCTCGATCACCACCACCGGAATACCGTTGAGGAAGCCCACCAGGTCCGGGCGGCGGAGCCCGGTGGCGGCGGCATTCTGTACTTCCATCTCTTCGGTAACGATAAAGCTGTTCTGTTCAGTCGCCTCCCAGTTCACCAGCCTCACCGTGACCGCGTGGCGCTTGCCGTCGGGCATGAATTCGTTGACGGTGATACCCAGTGTGAGCATGTCGTGAACGGCTTCGTTGGCTGGCATAAGGCCCTCAGCCAGCCCCGGTGAAGCCAACGTGGTGAGCACCTGCTGGATGCCTTCGCTGGAAAGCGGGTAGGCGGTGCCCTTGTAGTCGAATCGGTGCTGGCGCAGGAAGTCGATCAGAATCGGACGCAGTAGTACCTCGCGGGTGGAGTGATCGCGCAGTGCCATCACCTCTGGCGGCGAGCGGTAGTTCCAGCCCAGGCGCATGAGCATCGCCAGTGCCGGGATGTGCGAGGCGTAGAGTTCGCTGGTGTTAGGGGTGTAGGTGTTCACAGTTTAGCTTCCTTCTCGGCAATCCGGCCAGCAGCCATCCTGCATCACACCCATAATGGGTGAGCTTTCCAGTCCGACGGCAAGCCCATCGCCGCCCTGTACCTTGTTTCCGTCGCCAAGGTATCCAGCAAGTCATTGCAGCGCCCCGCCCAATGATCTCCGTTGTGATTACTCCTTAGCAATGTGCGCAAAACCAGGAGAATGTAAAACACTCTATCCTGTCGCGGGGTTAGTGGAGGATTCCATTCCGGCTCACGTGCTCTCTCCGGCTTGATAGCCAACTCCCGATTCCATAAACGGCTGTGATGGGCGCAAATATTGCGTATGTAGGTGAGCGCATGAAGCCAGTCTTTCAATCGTTTGTGATGAACGCCTAGCTGCCTTGCGACCTCATGTTTGTCCGGATTCTTCATGCCCGTGTAGCAAAACGACAAGGAGCCAAACGACATTACCTCGGTAGACATCCAGATTGGCAGGGTTGGGAATCCGTGATAATTATTCTTGAAGTGCTCAACGAAAATATCTTTCGACTGCCTGGCTTCATTATTCAGCTTTGCGAGCCAATCAGCGTGGTTGAATCGGGGGTGAAAGTTTGCCGGACTCGTATGCACGAAGGCGCCATACTGATGACCCAAGTGATAGGTGACCAGGGTGCGGACATGCACTTCAATCCGTTCGATTGCATCCATGACCAGTAGACGTAGGTGACGATCAAATTCATAGAGCGTCAATACACGATCAAAATCTGTGCCCGGCTGGAATCTGCCTGTTACCTTCCCCAATTCATCCCGCTCCCAAAATGGGTGCCAATATGCACTGAGTCGGTAATAACTGATTGAGCTTAAATGGCGTAAAGCCAATCCCTGATCGGAAATATGGAGACCTCGCGACTCCAGAAGCTTCAGCTGATCTGGGAACAAAAGCGCCGGTTTCGTATATGGCTTCAGCATGCTTCCAAGCCAGGAATACAGGCAAAAAAAAGCCACCAAGGTTGCGCGTTACCTTCACGGAAGGCACTAAGCGTGGTGGCTGTGTTGCGCGGATTATAACCAATCGCTAGCACGGGGTGCAAGCAGCCTGGGCTGTCACTTTCCGATCCAGACATCACACCAGACGATGCGCGATACGCCCGACCAAAGCGCAGAAAGGTGTTCACAGCCGGTGTGGACCGGGCGTGCAATTCGCCTGCGTTAGGGGTGTAGATGTTCACGGATTGTGGTCATTTCCTCGTTCCCCATGGCTTCAAGCTGGTGCTTCTTCGGCTTTCGTTTCATCTACCTTGACGCGGCGTTTGCCGGTTAGGAGATGTTGCATCAGAGCCTTTTTCTCTGTGCGTAGTTTCTCAAGTTTCGCCTCTGTCATTTCAATCTCTTGTTCGGCGCTTCTGATTATCTCGCTGATTGCTTTTTGTTCTTCCAGGCTTGGCAACCGCACTTTGATACGAGAAAAATACTGCCAACGCAAACTTCCTCTTCTATCGACCGACGCTGATGTGGCTGAAGCAAAGACCTGTCGATAGTGGTCTGTCTTTAGGAGTGTATACAGATAAAAGTTATCGACTTTTCTCCCATCAGCACGGAACACCACATAAATGGGACTAACAATTCCTTCTTCATGGAGGTCCTGAAGACCAATGGAGCCTTCCTCTACATGGTTTGCGGGAAATCCGAACTCCCCGCGCCGAATGACCTTGTAGTTTGAAGTGTCATCGCTGTATACCTTTTTTTTGAAGTACTTTAGAGAATCTACGAAACCATGATATTTCGAACATGAAATTACAGGAAGGTCAGCTTGGGCTTTGTTCCTTGCCGCGACTTCGTGTGCTATTTCACCGATCCGCTCGTAACTCCAACCCTCTGGTAAGTTGCTTCGTCCATATCCCCCCGAACTCGCAGCCCCAAGCCTAGGCAACCGCTTCTTCCCCGTAAGCATCTGCTGCACGAGCGCCTTTCTTCGCTGCACGCTGTTGGCCAAAACCTGATCTGTAGCGTATATAGCTTCATCCCAGGTTAATAGGATTCGGCCAATCTTGCGTTGCTCAGGAAGAGGAGGAACAAGAAGTGGGATTTTTTCCAGCGCCGATTTATTGAGCTTAAATCTACCCGCACCCTGCCGGGTCAGAAAACTAAATATATCACGGTGCATAAAGTAGTAATAAAACCACTCTCTGCATGCTCTTCGGGTACCCTCAATGATATGAGCATGGTTGTTAACAGTGCACTTACCCGAAATCATTTGAGTCATTTTCAGACTTCGGTACTTTAGAAAATGATCGCCATCTTCTCCAATAAGTGCGTACTCGCCATCCTGGCAGAAACTGCTGATATGGCCCTGAATCCTCGTGGGCCCATAGTAAGGGTAAGGTCCTGGATTTTTATCTCTCTCCTTCTCGCTGATTGGCTTTCGTAGATTGTTTCTTACTTCAAAAACGTCTCCCACCTTCGAGAACGACCAGCCATCGGGAACAAATATAACTCGAGCCTGCATCAACTCTAGATCTAGAATAGTGAGATCAATGTCCACGGGGCAGGCCCTGAAGATACACATCGATCTCGTTATAGGAATTCTCCCACCTTCGCTGGAGCTTATAGCGAGCTTCTAGCCTCGCCATGCGTTCAACTCTACACAACCCGAACACAATACACCCCCCGCTGCTCCTCAATCCTCTGCTCAACCAACCGCCGCTCACGCGCCAGCTCCCGCTTGAGCTCCTCCTCACTGGGAAGCACAGTCAGATACTTGGAAGCAAAAAGCTGCTTGCTGTCCTTCAACACGGAGTACTGCGCCACCGTTTCGTTGTGCTGGCTGCACAGAATCAGGCCGATAGTGGGGTTGTCGTCTTCGCCGCGCTGGTGTTCTTCAAACAGGCGCACATACATATCCATCTGGCCGACATCCTGGTGGTTGAGCTTGTTCATTTTCAGGTCAACCAGCACGAAGCACTTGAGGAGGTAGTTGTAGAACACAAGGTCAATGTAATAGTCACCGTCATCCGTGCAGATGCGGTGCTGACGGTCGACAAAGGCGAAGCCCTTGCCCATCTCCAGCAGGAAGCGTTGCAGGTTGTCGATGATGCCTTTCTCGAGATCGGCCTCCTGGTACTGGGCGGAGTCCAGGTTGAGGAAGTCGAGGATATAGGGGTCGCGAAGGTAGTTTCTGGGGTCGTCCGCCAGTGGCGTGGTTTTGGCCCGGGCTTCGGCCTCTACCGGGGCCTTGTCCTGACTGGAGAGCAGGCGCTCGTAGTAGAGGGTGCCGATCTGGCGTTCAAGGGCGCGGGAGCTCCAGTTCTGCAGGGCCGCCTCGTGCATGTACCACTCGCGAGCTTCCGGTTTGTTCACTCGGAGCAGGACCCGATAGTGGGTCCAGGACAATTCGGGACGCAGTGCGTCTCGAATTGGGAAGGCCTCGTAGAAGCGTCGCATGTTGCGCAGATTGGTGACATCAAAGCCCTTGCCGAACTCGGCGGTCAGGCGAGAGGAAACAGCTTCCAACTGCTGCGTGCCGTAGGCAGCTCGGGTTTCGCCCTGCTGCTCATGTTCAATAATCAGGCGGCCGATTTGCCAGTAGGTTTGTACCATGGTGTGGTTGACGCTGCGCTGTACTTGTTGGCGCGCACCCTGGATTAGCTCGCTGATCTGGCGGTATAGCGTGTCTTGGGGAGTGGGATCATTCATCTCCTGGCTCCTCCTGGGCTTGAACCTGCTTCACCAACCTGCAGGATCTCTCGGACACTGGCAGTTATCCAAAATTTTCGGATAACTGAATCCTCCTGTAACTCACTGGCCGCAACAAAGGTCAGGTACTCTGCCGCCGAGGAACGCACCATGGATGGCGCAGTTGATCGGGGTTTACTCATACCCCAACTCCTTCAGATACCCCTCCATCTCCTTCTCCAGCTCTGCCAGCCTGGCCTGCAACTGCATCCGCTCTGCCCGCACCGCCCTCAGGTCGATCTCCTCCTCTTCCTCG
>JBGTGB010000217.1:0-2625 GCA_041746975.1 Haliea sp.
GCCGGCTCCTTCCAGCGCCTGCTGATACTTGCGGGCGGTCGCCTCGTCAGCATCACGCTTCAGAATCTGGGGTTTGCCGCTGAACAGCTTGTCCAGGGTGTCCTCGTCTGCCTTGAACAGGCGGCCCAGGTTGAGGCGTACCGTGGCCGCTTCGTGGCCCTCCAGCAGTTGCCCCGCAAACAGCACATCGAAGCGTGCACTCATGGCATTACCCCTCGCTTTGGCGTCGAACTCCAGTATAGGTGCTGGGGGCAGGCGCACCAAGCACCTCCCCCAGCCGTGTCTGGTAACATGGCGAGCCCGTGCCCACGCTGAGGTCGCTACCGATCGATGTCCGAACAAATGCCCACCCGCTTCGTGCGGACTCTTGTGCGCATGGTGGAGGAGCGCGGCCATGACCCGGCAGCTGTGCTGGCCGCGGCAGGGCTGGATTTCGACCCGAGGGACGAGGCGGCCGGCTGTTACCGCGACCAGGTCAGTGCCATGGAGTATTCCCGGGTCTACCAGCAGGTCCTGCGTCTGCTGCAGGACGCCACCTTCGGCGTCACCCGCAGCGATCTGGCCGCGCCCGGTGCCTTCCGGATGATGTGTTACTGCATTATCTCCTGCCGCAACCTGGGTCATGCCATCCAGCGGGCAGCAGAGTTCTACCAGACATTTTTCGATGAGCAGAGCCAGCTCTATGCCAACTTCAGCGACGATACCGCGCGCGTCGGCTACCTGCACCGAAGCGGTCCAGAGCAGCCAGCGGTGGCTGCGGCGGAGGTCTACGGTCTGTCCCTGTGGCATCGCTTTTTTGGCTGGCTCTGTGGCCGACCCCTGCCCCTGCAGCGGGTCGACTTCCAGGGCAGGGAAGCGGCCAGTGCGGACAAGTATCGGGACCTTTTCCAGGCCCCGCTGTATTTCGGGCAACCGCGCGATCTGCTCTATTTCGACGCTGCCTGTCTGGCCTGGCCGGTAGTACACACCGAGCATTCGTTGGACGAATTCCTGCGCACCGCGCCGTATCAGTTGCTGCTGATGGACGCGCGTTCCTCCAAGGAGCGGCTGTCGGCCCAGGTTCGCGCCATGCTGGGGCATGATTTCCAGCAGGGAGTGCCGGGTTTTGCCGCGATCAGCCAGGCTCTGAACATGTCCGCGCCGACCCTGCGCCGCAAACTCAGGCGCGAGGGCACCACCTTTCAGGCGCTGAAGGATGAGGCCCGGTACGAGGCTGCCTGCCTGGCCCTGGAGCGGCCGGAGCTTTCCATCCAGGATGTCGCTATGCAGCTGGGCTTTACCGACCCCAGCGCCTTCCACCGCGCGTTTCGCAAATGGTCCGGGCAAACGCCCGGGCAGTACCGGGCCAGCCGCCGCCGGCGCCGCCGGGACAGCTGAGCCCTGGTACCCGGGGCCAGAGCTCTCGGGGTATAATTCGCGTCTACTAAGGGAGGTCACATGTCAGTCCAGCAACAGATCATCGAGCAACTTGCCGCTGCCCTGGCGCCCATGCACCTGGAAGTGGCCAATGAAAGCCATATGCACAGTGTGCCGCCGAATTCCGAGACCCATTTCCGGGTGGTGGTAGTCAGTGGGGCCTTCGATGGCAAGCGGCAGGTGGCGCGGCACCAGCAGATTTACGGCCTGCTCGCCACGCAACTCCAGGGCCCTGTGCATGCCCTCGCGCTGCATACTTATTCGCCTCAAGAGTGGGAGACCCGCGCCGCAGAGGCGCCGGCATCCCCTGACTGCCTGGGTGGCAGTAAAGCCGACGCTGGAGCCGCCAGCTGATGTCCAGTTTCGTCGTTGCCGCCCTGTACCGCTTTGTGACCCTGGACGACTACCGCGCGTTGCGGGAGCCTTTGCTGGATGAGTGCGTGGCTGCCAGGGTCACGGGTACGCTGCTGCTGGCGGACGAAGGTATCAACGGCACTATCGCCGGCACCCGTGTTGGCATTGACCGGGTGCTCGCCTGGCTGCGCAGCGACCCGCGCCTGGCAGCTCTGGAGCACAAGGAATCCCTGGACGACACGATGCCCTTCTACCGGATGAAGGTGAAGCTGAAAAAGGAAATCGTCACCATGGGCGTCAAGGGTATCGACCCGAACAAGGTAGTGGGGACCTATGTCGCGCCGAGGGACTGGAACGCGCTGGTCAACGATCCCGAGGTGGTGCTGATCGATACCCGCAACCGCTATGAATATGGTATTGGCACGTTTCGCGGGGCCCTTGACCCAGAGACCACATCGTTCCGCGATTTTCCGCGCTACGTACGTGAGAATCTGGATCCGGCCCTTCACCGGAAGGTAGCCATGTTCTGTACCGGGGGTATCCGCTGCGAGAAAGCCTCCGCCTTTATGCTGCAGGAGGGCTTCGAGGAGGTCTATCACCTGCAGGGAGGTATCCTCAAGTATCTGGAGGAAGTTCCCGAGCAAGAGAGCACCTGGGAGGGTGAGTGCTTTGTTTTCGACAACCGGGTCGCGGTGAATCACCGCCTGGAGAAGGGCCGCTACGACCAGTGCCACGGTTGCCGCCGCCCGATCACCGCGGAGGACAAGGCCTCGGACCGTTACCAGCGGGGCGTCTGTTGCCCGCAGTGCTACGACAGCCTGACCGACGAGCAGAAGGCCCGCTTCGCGGAGCGCC
>JBGTGB010000218.1:0-1570 GCA_041746975.1 Haliea sp.
GCGGCGCGGCAGGATGTGCAGCGGCTGCGGGCCATGAGCTGTGCCATCCTTACCGGTGCCGGCACTGTGCTGGCAGATAACAGTGCCCTCACGGTGCGAGCGGGGGAGCTGGGCATGGACCCGGTGGACGCGGCCCGCGCCAGTGCCCGCCAGCCCCTGCGGGTGCTGTTGGATTCGCACCTGCTGGTGCCCGCCGAGGCGCGCATCTTCAGTGCCGAAGCTGCAACCCTGTGGTGCCACAGTGCGGACAGGCAGCCGCCGCCCGCAGCGCCGGGCGCCACTACCGAGCTGCTGGCCCTGGCCCGCGGGGACCGCGGCCTGGACCTGGAGGCTTTGCTGGCAGAGCTCAACAGGCGGCAATGCAATGAAATTCTGGTAGAATCTGGCCCCCGTTTGGCGGGGGCCCTGTTGCAACTGGGCCTGCTGGACGAATTGATCGTATATATGGCGCCCACCCTGATGGGGAGTTCCGCCCGGCCGCTGCTGGAACTGCCGCTGGCGCAGATGGCGGAACAGGTGCCGCTGACGCTGCTCGACGCGCGCCGGGTGGGCGAGGACTGGCGCTTTACCGCCGTCCCGCGGAGCTAATACAGGATCACAGCATGTTCACAGGAATCATCCAGGCCGTTGGCAGCATTGCCGCGCTTGAGCCCTCCGGCGTTGATATGCGCCTGCGGGTGCACGGCGGCAAACTGCCGCTGGCTGACGTCGGTCTTGGCGACAGCATCGCCACCAACGGCGTCTGCCTCACGGTCACCGAGCTGCCCGGGGACGGCTACTGGGCGGACGTGTCGCGGGAAACCCTCGATTTCACCACCCTTGGCGCACTCGAGCCCGGTAGCCGGGTCAACCTGGAGAAGGCGCTGACGCCTGCCAGCCGTCTGGGGGGCCACATAGTCAGCGGCCACGTCGATGGCGTCGGCGAAGTGGTGAGCGTGGTCGCCGACGGTCGCTCCTACCGCTACGTGATGCGGGCACCGGACGGGCTGGCCAAGTACATCGCCCACAAGGGCAGCATCTGCGTCGACGGCACCAGCCTGACGGTGAACGCGGTCAACGGCGCCGAGTTCGAGCTCAATATCATCCCCCAAACCTGGGCCGAGACCGTGTTCGCCGAGTACCGCCCCGGCAGCCATGTGAACCTGGAAGTGGATGTGATCGCCCGCTATCTGGAGCGTCTGGTGCTCGGTGAAGACGCCGCCAAACCCGGCCACCAGAGCGGCATCTCCCTGGCGACACTGGCCGAAAACGGCTATCTGCGCGGCTAGGTGGGGTCGCCCACAAGGATTCGACAGGCATGCAAGTAAATACCGTAGACGAGTTGATCAGTGATATCCGCCAGGGCCGCATGGTGGTGCTGGTCGACGATGACGATGACAGCCACAACGAGGGCGTGGTGATGGTGGCGGCGGAGCACGTCACCGCCGCCCATGTGAATTTCATGGCCCGCCAGGCCCGGGGGCTGGTATGCCTGACCCTGACCGAGGAGCGCTGCCAGCAGCTGGACCTGCCGCCCATGGTGCCCGCGGCGCGCGGCGAGAAGTCCAACTTCACCCTGTCCATCGAGGCC
>JBGTGB010000219.1:0-14267 GCA_041746975.1 Haliea sp.
GGGCAGATGGTGCTGGGCTATACCGAGCTGGTGCGCAGTTGGTGGCAGGAGAACCTGGGGCGCAGGCCCAATCGGATTCGCTTCAGTCGCGCAATCTACTTGAGCAACGGCGGAGTACCGGACCGTCATCACGGCTTCGGCACCTGGGAGAAAGCGTCCGGGGAAGCGCTGGTACTACACTTCCAGCCCACGCCCTGCGAATACTGGATTTTTCAGTTGTGCAACATCTGGCAAGAAAACCTGGACTGCTACGAGGAGGGCCAGGGCTATATCACCAAGGCGCGGGCAAGCTATGAGAGCAACGGCTCGGTGTTCGTCGTGATTGCGGATCAGGACCCGCAGCTAGGCGGCAACTGGATAGACCCCTACGGCCACCACCATGGCGGCATGAGCTTGCGCCTGATCAAGACCGATGGCGAGCCTCCAGCGGTTACTCTGTACCGACTGCCGCTGGCTGCCCTGCGCCAACAAGGCCTGTCGGGGCTGGGCGCCGGGGCAGCCATCGTGAGCGGCGAAATTACCGATTGAGGCGCCGGCTACCAGCCCGAACCCCCTGCGCAGTCAGCCTTGCCTGCACCGCCTTGCCGGCTTCCATCACCAGCAGCATGACCATACCGACGGCGAGCACCTGCACTGACTGCGCCAGCCCCAGCGGCTGCGCGTCAAACCACATTGACAGCCACGGCAGATAGGTAAAGGCCAGCTGCAGGACAGTCACCACCAGCAGCGCCACCCAGACCGCCCGAGTGCCCTTCACCCCTTCCAGGCTGAGGGAGGAACCATAGGCGTAGCGAACGCTGAAAAGGTAGAAGATCTCCATCACCACCAGGGTATTCACCGCCATGGTGCGCGCCGTCTCCAGTGGCAAGTCCTGGGCCAGCGCCAGCCAGAACTGGCCGAATACGCCGGCGCAGAATAGCAGCGACACCAACACAATGCGCAGGACCAGGCCACGGGACAGGATAGCGCTGGCCGGATCACGCGGCGGCCGCTTGAGCGTATTGGGCTCCGTGGGCTCGAAAGCCAGGGCCATGGCCAGGGCTACCGAGCTGACCATGTTCACCCACAGGATCTGGGCCGCCGTAATCGGCAGGGTCAGGCCGAAAAGAATCGCCAGCAGCAGGCTCAGGGATTCGCCCCCGTTTACCGGCAGCAGGAACGCGATAACCTTTTTCAGGTTGTCGTAAACCGTGCGGCCGGCGCGCACCGCATCCACAATAGTGGCGAAATTGTCGTCCACCAGCACCAACTCGGCGGCTTCCTTGGCTGCCTCGCTGCCGCCCAGTCCCATGGCGATACCGGCGTCGGCACGCTTCAGCGCCGGAGCGTCGTTGACGCCGTCGCCGGTCATGGCCACCACCATGCCGTGACTCTGCAGGGCTGTAACAAGACGCAATTTGTGCTCCGGGCTGGTGCGGGCGAAGACATCCGTATCCAGCACCCGCGCGGCGAGGGCGGCGTCATCCAGCTTATCCAGTTCGACGCCTGTCAGTACCCGGTCGGCATTTTCCAGGCCAATCTGGCGGCCAATGGCGGCGGCAGTGCCGGCGTGGTCGCCGGTAATCATTTTCACCCTGATACCGGCTCCGGCGCAGGCCGCAACAGCGGCAATGGCTTCCGGTCGCGGCGGGTCAATAAGCCCAACCAGGCCTTCCAGCACCAGGCCGGTTTCCACATCATCAAACTCCAGGGCTGCTTTTTCCTCCGCCACGACCACTGTCGCCAGCGCCAGAACCCGCTGCCCCTGCTGCGCCAATGCTTCCGCCCGGGCATGCCAGGTATCGCGATCGAAGGGAGCCGCTGATCCGTCTGCCACCCGCTGCTCACGGCAGAAACCAAAAATGGTTTCCGGCGCCCCCTTTACATGCACGCAGGCGTGGTGCTCATGGTCGTGGTTCAGCGTAGCCATAAACCGGTGGCGGGTGTCGAAGGGGATCAGGTCGGTGCGTACCCAGCTGGCATGGGTCTCCTCCTGAGCGAAACCCAGCTTGCCAGCGAAGGCCAGCAGGGCCGCCTCCATGGGATCCCCTTCCGCCTCCCAGACACCCTCGCGCCTGTGCAGGGCGGCGTCGTTGCAGAGCGCAGCGACCCTGGCCAGTGTCTGCAGCTGCCCGGGTTCAGCTCCGTCGGCATTACTGGCAACCTCACCGGCGGGTTCATAGCCGGAGCCCTCCACCACAAAATCGGCGCCGACAATGCTTGCCGCCGCTACCATCATTTCGTTGCGGGTCAGGGTGCCGGTCTTGTCGCTGCAGATAACCGACACTGAGCCCAGGGTTTCTATCGCCGGCAGCCGACGCACGATGGCGTGCTGACGGGCCATGGCCTGCACGCCAATTGCCAGGGTCACCGTCAACACCGCCGGCAGGCCCTCGGGGATCGCCGCCACGGACAACCCCACCACCGCGGTAAAAAGCTGAGCGAAATCCTGACCCTGAACGAAGTGGCCAAAGGCCAGGATCAGGCCCGCCAGGCCGAGTATGAAAAACGTGAGCCAGCGGGAGAATATCGACATCTGCCGCACCAGCGGCGTAGTGAGTACATCCACCTGGGTAAGCAGACTGCTGATGCGGCCGATTTCGGTATCGGCGCCGGTCACGACCACCACGCCCTGTCCCTGGCCCGCCGTCACCAGGGTGCCGCTGAAGGCCATGCAGCCCCGGTCCCCTACCACCGCCGCCACGGCGACCGGCTCAACACCCTTCTCAACCGGCACCGACTCGCCGGTCAGAATTGCCTCCTGGATGGCGAGACCGTGCGCCTTCAGCAGGCGCAGGTCCGCCGGCACCTTGTCGCCGGACTCGAGTAGCACAATGTCACCGGGCACCAGTGACTCGCCAGGTACGCTCTGGCGCTTGCCGTCACGCAAAACCGCGGCGGTTGGCGCCAGCATGTGGCGGATGGCATCCATGGCCTTTTCCGCCTTGCCTTCCTGCACCAGGCCGATCACAGCATTCAGCGCCACCACCGCCAGGATCACTACGGTATCGACCCAATGGCCCAGCAGTGCCGTGACCGCGGCAGCTCCCAGCAACACATAGATCAGGATATTGTGAAAGTGGAGCAGGAAACGCAAAAGGAGGCCATGCCGTGCTGGCTGCGGCAGGGTATTCGGGCCGTGCTCGCGCAAGCGCTCCTCTGCTGCGGCCCGGGACAGGCCCCGGACATCGCTGTCAAGCTGGGCGAGCACCTCGGCGCTATCACGACTATGCCACGCGTCCGTCATAGCAGGCTTCCCCCCGTTAGGCCAAAGGTCCATCATCGCCTTCCATCATACTGGCTGGCGGTAGTACAGCAACGGCAGCATGATAAGTTGATCCCGGACACACTGGCGGCGCAGGAGGTTGCGAACCGTTAGCTATTTGAACTTTACTCAAATAGTATTGAGACCCCGATTCACCCGACCCGGAAGCACACAGCATGAGCATGGATCTCTCCGCAGAAGACCAGCTGTTTGTTGACGTCACCCGCAAGTGGGTGAACAAGGAGTGTCCCAAGGACTGGTGCCGCCAGCTGGAGCAGCAGGAACACGTCTTTCCGCATGCGCTGTGGGACAAACTGGTGGCGTTTGGCGCCCACGGTATCGGCGTGCCCGAGGAATACGGAGGCCAGGGTGGCACCATCCTTAATCAGACCCTGTTCGCGCGCGAGTTTGCCCGCACCGCGGCGGGCCTGAGCTGGGTCTGGGGCGTCACTTCCTTTTCCGGCACCAAGGCACTCAACTTCTGTGGCTCCGAAGCCCAGAAGCAGGAGTTTTTGCCGCGCATTGCCAGTGGCGAGCTGAAGACCGCCATGAGCTTTACCGAGGCCGGCGGCGGCACCGATCTTCTCGGTGGCATGAGGACACGAGGGGACAAAGTCGACGGCGGCTGGCTCCTGAATGGGGAGAAGATCTGGAGCACCGGCGCCGATGTCGCCGACTACCTGCTGGTGATGGCGCGTACAGACATGAACTCCGCCAGGCGCAGCGATGGCATTTCCATTTTCTTCGTGCCGCGCAACAGCAAGGGGATCAAGGTGACTCCGCTACCGAAGCTGGGCATGCGCGCCATGAGTTCCTGCTCTGTGCTGATGGAAGATGTGTTCGTCGCCGATGAACTACTGCTGGGGGAGCCCAATCGTGGCTGGTACCAGTCCACCAAAACCCTGAACAACGAGCGCCTGGTGAATGCCGCAACCTGCCTGGGCATGCTCGACGGGGTCATCGAAGACGCGGTGGCGCACATGAAGTCGCGCCATGCGTTCGGCCAGCCTATCGGTCAGTTCCAGATTCTGCAGCACTATCTCGCCGATATGGCCATGTGGCAGAAGCAGGGCGAGCTGATGGTGCTGCACACTGCCCGCCTGCAGGCAGAGGACAAGCCCAGCGCCATTGAGTCAGGGATGGCCAAGGTGCTGTGCTCAGACTATGTGAGCAAGGCCGCGGACCTCGGCATCCAGATTCTCGGCGGCATGGGCTACTCCGCCGAGACCGACATGCAGCGCTACTGGCGCGACTCGCGCCTGCTGCGCCTGGGTCCGATCAGCAATGAAATGGCGAAGAACATGATCGCAGAAAGCTACGGCCTGCCGAGGTCCTTCTGACATGACTGACAGCAGCAAGGACATCGTCCGGGCGTTTCTCAGCGCCGCCCGGCAGGGGGACATGGCAACCGTCGCCAGCTTGCTCCACCCCGAGGCACAGGTTATCGAGGCCGACTCCCTGCCCTTTGGAGGCGTGGTTTCGGGCTTCGAAGGCTTCACCCGGCTGGTGCGCCAGGTATTCACCACCTTCGCCAATACCGCCGTGACCATTGACGAGTACATTGCCGAAGGCGATACCGTCGTGGTGCTGGCGACCATGACCGGCCAAAGCAAGCGCAGCGGCGAGGTTTTCAGCATGCCCATCAGCGAAATCTGGCGCCTTCGGGACGGCCTGATCACCGAGATAAAACCGTTCTATTACGACACTCATCGACTCAACGTCCTGGCGGGGAAGCCTACCCATTGATGGTATGGCCATCATTCGCCAGCCCAAGTAGTATCCTCTGCTCGCGTTTTTTTTGCAGATGGATATTCCATGGTTATCAATCGCTGGCTCAACTCCGTAGCCAACGCCGGCAAAAACCTGTTGCGGCGCTCCGCCCGCGGCAGGAACAGCATCACGGCCCTATGCAGCGAGCTCTATTCCAACAAGGGCGAAGCGCTGGGCATCGCCCTGGCCGATGAGGTAGCAGTCGCCTACGCCCGGCTCACCGAAGTAAAGAAAGCCGCTTTCTTCCACAGTCTGGCCACCAACTACAACCCTGACCCGGAGCTGATCAACCGCTGCGCCGCCGACTATCGTGACACCCTGAGCCTGGAGGCCTACCGGGCGCTGGCGCGGGCGGTCGAATCGCCGAGACACACCCTGTTCCGCCGCATCAACATGGCCCCCAGGGGAACCCGCACCGTGGTTAACATGCGCGAGGACTTGCTGGCATTGCTGCCATCTGACGATTCGCTGCGGGCCGTGGACGATGATCTCCAGCACCTGCTCAGCTCATGGTTCAACCCTGGTTTTCTCAAGCTGAAGACCCTGGACTGGAATTCGCCGGCTGCGGTGCTGGAGAAACTGATCGAGTACGAGGCCGTACACGAAATGCAGGGCTGGGACGATCTGCGCCGACGCCTCGATGCCCAGGACCGGCGCTGCTTCGGATTTTTCCACCCCGCACTGCCGGACGAGCCACTGATCTTCGTCGAAGTGGCGCTGGTGGCCTCCGTGTCCAGTTCTGTGCAGAGTATTCTCGCACCACAGGATGGCGCAGTAGACCAGGAGCGCCTGAAAACCGCGATTTTCTACTCCATCAGCAACTGCCAGCCCGGCCTCCGGGGCATCAGTTTCGGCAACTTCCTGATCAAGCAGGTCGTCATGCGCCTGAAGGAGGAAATGCCGCAGCTGGCTGAGTTTGCCACCCTGTCGCCGATACCGGGCTTCAGAACCTGGCTGAACCGGGTGTTGGCGGACGAACAGCAGACCCTGCTCAGCGCCCGGGAGATCGAATTGCTCACCGCGCTGGACTCAAGCCACTGGTATCAGGACGATGGGGTCAGCGGCAAACTGCAGCCACTGCTGATGCGGCTCTGTGCCCGCTACCTGCTGCAGGAAAAGCGCGGTAGCGCACCGCTGGACGCCGTGGCGCGTTTCCACCTCGGCAACGGCGCCAGCATCGCCCGCATCAACTGGTTCGGTGATATTTCACCCAAGGGGCTGCAGCAGTCAGCGGGGCTGCTGGTGAACTACGAATACGATCTGGAAGAAGTGGAAGAACACCACGAGGCATTCCTGAACCGCGGTGAGATTGCCGCAGCGCCCGCCGTTCGCAAGTTACTCAATGGGCAAAGCTGACCGCACACAGGCCCCGCGTTGCCAGGTCCGGCCTACACTGTCTCCCGGGCCACTTCACGGAAAGCCTCGCGAAACAGCGCCAGGCCCTCGTGCAACAGCTCATCCTCAATAGTGAGCGCCACAAAGAGCTTGTTGACCTGACTATCGGCGCCGCAGGTCTCGCACACTAGCCCTTTCTCGAATGCTTTGGCAGCTACCTTGTCCGAGAAGCCCGCTTTAGGTGTCTCAATACCCAGCACCAGACCGCGGCCGCGCACTGCGCAATTCAGCGCGGGAAACTCGTCGCGCAAACCGTTCAGGGCTTCCAGCATGATGTCGGACTTGCGTGCCACTTCCGTTGTGAGCTTGTCATCAGCCCAGTATTGCTGGATGAGCTCGGTGGCCGCCACAAACGCCATTGAATTGCCGCGGAAGGTGCCGGTGTGCTCACCGGGCGACCAGACATCCGCCTCCGGTTTCATCAGCAGCAGCGCCATCGGGTTGCCGCCGCCAATTGATTTGGAGAGGCAGACCATGTCTGGCTCTATGCCGGCTTCTTCGAAGCTGAAGAACTTGCCGGTACGACCGTTTCCGACCTGGATATCGTCGACAATCAGCAGAATATCGAACTCCTTACACAGAGCAGCCAGATTTTGCAGCCATTCAGTGGAGGCGACATTGATCCCGCCCTCTCCCTGGACCGTCTCCACGATCACCGCCGCCGGCGTTTCCATGCCAGATCCGTGGTCCTCGAGGTAGCGGCGGAAGACATGAATGGTATCGATGTCTGCGCCCAGAAAGCCGTCAAAGGGCATGAAGGACACGGCACCGCGCGAGCCATAGGATGCATCACGATAGGCTTCATTGCCCGTAACCGCCAGCGCGCCCATGGTATGACCGTGGTAGCCGTTGGTAAACGCGACAATATTGGCGCGGCCCTTGACCTGGCGCGCGAGTTTCATGGCGGCCTCGGTACAGTTGGTACCTGTGGGACCGGTAAACTGCATCTTGTAATCGTAGCCTCGCGGCTCAAGGATATGCTTGACGAACACCTCGATGAACTTTTTCTTGGCGACGGTGGCCTTGTCGAGGCCGTGGGCGATGCGCCTGTCCTGCAGGTACTTGATGCTGGCCTCAACGGCAGCCTCGGGGTTGTGCCCGTAATTCAGGGTACCCGCGCCCGCGAAGAAATCGATATAGCGATTGCCGTCTTCGTCGAAGAGCTCCGCTCCGATAGCCTTGTCAAAAACCACCGGAAAGGAACGAATGTAGCCGCGAACCTCCGACTCATGCTTCTCAAATACTTCCATAACTGTTCTCCCTCAACTACGCGCGGATCAGGCAATCCCTAACCTTAGCGCAATACGGGCACAACTACAGGGTTGACATGACAATCTGTCGACCTGGCGTCCAGAACCTCTGCTTTTTACCCGGGTTTGGGGATGGCGTGATGGTGGAGACCGAACTCTGCCGCGATTAGCTTGATTTCCTCGATTTCCTCACCCGTTACCAAGCCGTCGGCGCGGGCAATGGCGTACAGCGATTCCACGAAATGTGTCTTCCGTTCCGTCAGCAGCTCGCTACACTCGGCGTCGATGGCGTCGGAGCCCAGCGAGCGGCTCTGCATCATGGACAGTTCCATGATGAACTCAACCTCGGACGATTCGAGATGCGCCACATCATGCAGAATGCGCCGCATCTCAGCGCGCTCGCTCTCCTTCACCACATTATCGGCATAGGCAACCCTGGCCAGGGCAAAGGAGAACGCAGCCAGGTAGCTGGCGGCGCCAGGCTCGTGCTTGCCGAGCAGGTTCAGCATACGGCTGGCACCCTCGGAAACCGCCTCTGACAGCGGCTTCATGTGGCCGTCTTCCAGGTGCAGGATGCGGTCCGCGATATCCAGAATGCGATTATCGTGAGTCACCAGCACCACGGCCGCGCCGTCCTCCCGCGCCAACTCCTGGATCAATTCCACCACATCGCGCCCGGACTGCTTGTCCAGCGAAGCAGTGGGCTCATCCGCAAGGATGACCCGCGGCCGGTTCACCAGCGCTCTAGCAATTCCCGCCCGCTGTTTCTGACCGCCTGACAGTTCTCCCGGATGCTTGTGAATGTGCTCGCCCATCCCCACACGGTCAAGCACGTCGACAATGCGCTGTTTGGCATTTTTGCGTCCGGCTGGGTCCAGTTTCAGGCCCATCTGCACGTTCTGGCCGATAGTCAGGCTATCGAGCAAATTGTGCGACTGGAAAATGTAGCCAATCTGGCGCCGCACCTTGACCAGGGTGCGCTCCCGGGCCCGGTTCAGTTCGTACCCCAGCACCTTGACACTGCCCTGCTGAGCCGAACGCAAGGCACCCATCAGGGTAAGCAGCGTAGTCTTGCCCGATCCCGAGGGCCCGGTAAGAATAACCACCTCTCCGGCGCGAACGCTGGCATTGATGTCGAACAGGATCTGTTTCTTCAGCGCACCCTTGCCGTAGATATAGGACACGCCCTCGAGAATCACCGGCATCTCGTCGGTCATCAGAATACCTCCGCCGGATCGATCGTGCGCAGCTTGCGCAGGGCAAAGATGCCGGAAGCGGCGCACATAAACAGCGTCAGCAGGAACAGCGCCCCGGCCGAAGGCAGGTCCATCGCCAGGGGCAGGCCGGTGGCATCCGCCGCCTTGCCAAACACGAGAACGGAAATTGCTATCCCGGGAATGAAGCCCAGAACCGCCAGCACCACGGATTGCTGCAGCACTACGCCGCGCAGATAGCCATGGGTATAGCCCATGGCCTTGAGGGTCGCGTATTCCCCGGCGTGATCCTGCACATCCGTAAACAGGATCTGATAGACGATGATAAAGCCCACCACCAGCCCCATGATCGCACCGAAGGTGAACATGTAGCCAATCGGCGTAGTCTTGCTCCAGTGATTGATCTCCTGGGCCTTGAACTCCTCCCGGGTCAGTACCCGCACGTCCCCGGGAACGCCGTCGATGAGCTGCCGCTGTAGCTTCTGGGCGTCGGCACCGGGCTCGAGGTGGATCAGGCCAATATCGATTGCCGATTTGTCGCGCTTGGGGAAGGCGCGCAGAAAGTTGAGGTCGGAAGTAATCACGCCGCCATCCAGACCGAAGGAAGTCCCGAGGGAATAGAGGCCGGCCAGTATCGGCATGCGGTCGTTGAGGTCTACTTCGTAGGGACCGCCACTTTCGAACAGTACCGCTACCGGCCCGTATTCAGGCCGGCCCCGCTGGTCAAAGATGATGCGATCGGGAAGCTTGATCAGATCGTGCTGCTCAGGGGTGAGCAGGCGCGCAAAGCCACGGTCCGAAGGGTTGAAGCCCACAGCAAAAATATTGCGGGCACTGGTGCGGTCCGCCGGGTTGCGCCAGCTGCCCTGCTGCGTATACACCGGAGTGACGCCTTTGACACCCTTGAATCCCGGAGCCTGATACAGCCGGCTGCGGGGAAACTGCTTGGTCGATACCAGGTAGGTGGTTTTGGGACTGACCATCACCAGCTCATAGTCCATGGCGCTGTGGTAGCGCACCGCACTCACCGACAGCGCCTTGCTGAACTCCAGCTGCACGGTTATCAGAATGACAGCGAACGCGATGCCCACAATCGCGGCCAACAGCCGCAACTTCTGGTGTTTAAGCTGTAGCCAGCCGAGCGGGAGCAGGCGCGACATCAGCTCTCGATCTCCACCTCGACCTGCATATTGGTCAGCCCGGCGACAGCGTCACTGCTGTCCAGGAGGATGAACACCTCCACCACACGGGCGTCGGTTTTGGCGATGGGGTCCGTTCCCAGCACATCCATGCGCCCCACCTTCAGGGCGATACGTTCCACTTTGCCGGCGACACCGGAACCCAGGGCAGGCGCCTTGACGATCGCCCTCTGGCCGACCCGCACGCGGCTGATATCAGTTTCATAGACCTCGGCCACTGCGTACATGCGATCGGTCTGGGCCAGCTCCAGAATGCCGTTGGCGCCGACGCTCTCACCGGGGTGACTGTGGACTTCCAGCACCTGCGCCCGCAGCGGTGCACGGACTACCGAGAGCTCGAGCCGCGCCTGGGCCGCGGCCAGGTCAGCCCTGGCAATACTCAGCTCCATGGTAGCTGCGTCCAGCTGGGTTTTGCTGGTGGCTAACGTCTTGGCGAGATCCTGCTGCCGCGTCATCTCGCGCTGGGCGTTGTCGAGAATGGCCTCCAGCCGCGCCACCTCCGCTCGCCGCAGCTGATAGCTGTCGAGGTAGGCGACAATCTGGTCCTTCTCGACCCAGTCACCCTCCTTGACCGAGAGCTCCTTGATGACCGAGCCCGACATGCCGACGCCGGAGGGACCGGAGAGGCGGATCACGCCATTGTGGGGCTCCAGCCGGCCGAGGCTGGAAACGCCCCGCTCCGTAGCGGAAGCCGCGGCGTTCATCAGCAACGACAAACAGAGTGTCAGTAACAAAGGTCTTGCCACGGTAGGATCCTTTTGTCCATTACGCTCTATAAGCGAGATTTACGCGCTACTTTACCCAGAGCCAGCTCGAGTTGCTGCGGTGTGCTCCCGATTGGCCGCGAAGCCATCCAGCAAGCTGCGGATCTGTTTGAGGTTGGCTTCATACCAGATATCGGCGTGAGCCCTCAGATTACGCACGTAGCCGGGCGTGGTTTCATCCAGCTTCATCAGGGCACGCGGCAGAGCGCCGTCAACACGGAGGTAGCGGTCTCCCAGCAACTGCTGGCACTGATGAGCGCTGACCGAGGAGCTGGCACTGAGCATGTGGTCCAGCAGACCGTTGGTAATCCAGCCAAGAATGCCCCAATCCCGGGAGGCGGCACCAATCTTGTCCTGTTGTTTCTGCGACATATCATGGACAGGCCTGCCGGTACCCATGGACAGCATCCAGATCTGGTCAATGGAGTAGCCCATGGCCAACGCTTCGGAAATAGCGCAGAGGCTGGGGTCATTGATCGCAAGCGCACCATCGATCAACCAGCGGCTGTAATTGTCGGTCGTGGGGACCGGCGGATATAAAGTGGGTGCTGCCGTTGCCGCATCACAAATCTCGGTAAGAGTTGGATTGTAGCTGGCATCGTGCCCACGGCGGTTCTTGAAGGTGACCAACTCCCGGTTGATGAAGTCGTAGGCGATAACCATCAGGTGTCTGTCGGTGATGTCGTTGATGCGTACCTCACCCAGAACCTCTTCAAGATACTGCCGCTTGTTGATGCCGTCGTATTTGGGCTGGTTCTGCATGCGGCCCAGAACCTTGTCCCAGACGGACTTGTCGAATATGCGCGACATGTTGTCGGAGGAGTAGCTGGTCTTGGCAAGAACTTCGACCGAACCGCCACCCATGGCACAGTAGGCGGCGATCAGGGCGCCGGTACTGACGCCGGCAAAGAAATCAAAGGTGTCGCGGATATTGACTCCGCCTTCCTGCTCCAGCAAATAGAGCACATTCACGGGGATCACACCGCGTGCGCCGCCACCGTCGATGGAGAGAATCATTATCGGATCTGTCGTGCCTGCCACCTGCTCTGGCCTCTGGTTGCCGTGCAAGGTTTATTATTGTCCCGTCAGCCGAGACCGAGAAAGACTACACAGTGTGCGGACTTTCCGCAAGCGGGAGCCTGAGCTCTTCCACCCAGCAGAACAGTACCGGCACGGTAAACATGGTGAGTATGGCCACGCCCATGCCACCCACGGCAGGGATGGCCATTGGAATCATGATATCCGCACCCCGACCGTTGGAAGTCAAAACGGGCAGCAGTGCCAGGACAGTGGTTGCGGTCGTCACCAGACACGGCCGCACGCGGCGACGGCCGGCCAGGATCGTAGCCTGCCGAAGTTCCGCCACCGTCGAAGGTTGCTCCTCGGCCAGGCTCTGGCGCAAGTAAGTGGTCATGACCACCCCATCGTCTACCGCGATGCCAAACAGGGCCAGAAACCCGACCCAGACAGCGACGCTGAGATTGACTGTGCCCATTTGAAACAAATCGCGCATATTCGCGCCGAATATGGAGAAATTTGCAAACCAGGGCTCCCCGTAGAGCCAAAGCAACAAAAAGCCTCCTGACCATGCGACGGCGATACCACTGAACACCACCAGTGTGGTCACCAACGCACGGAACTGAAAATACAGAATGAGAAGAATAAGTAGCAGCGCGCCAGGGAGCACTAGAGCAAGCGTACTGGCCGCACGCAACTGATGCTCATAGTTACCGGCAAACTTCCACGAGACCGCCGGCGGAACCACCAGCTCGCCCGTTGCTATCTTTTCCTGCAACCAGGCCTGGGCCTGCTCCACCACATCGACTTCGGCAATTCCCGGGTTGCCACCAAAGGTTACATAGGCAGTCAGAAAAGTATTTTCACTGCGGATCATCTGTGGACCACGGGTATAGCGGATATCCGCAAGCTGCAGCAGTGGAATCTGGGCGCCGTCGGCCGCAGTAATCAGTACCCGCTCCAGCTCTTCTATGCCACCACGCAATTCACGCGCATAGCGCACCCGCACTGGATAGCGTTCACGTCCCTCGACTGTGGTGGTCACCGCGCGCCCGCCGATTGCGGCGGAGATGACGTCCTGTACCTCGGCAACCCTGAGCCCGTATCGCGCAATGGCCTCACGATCAATTTCTATTTCGAGGTAGGGCTTACCAGCGACGCGGTCGGCGTTAACGGTGTCGGCACGAATCGCCGGCACGCGACGCAAATGTGCCTCCAGTTCCACGGCGATCTGTTCGAGGGTCTCAAGGTCGGGGGCCCTGACTTTAAGACCCATCGGCGCGCGCATTCCGGTCTGCAGCATAACCAGCCGGGTTTCAATGGGTTGCAGCCTGGGCGCCGACGTCGTTCCGGGCAGCGCTGCTGCTACTACAATTTCATCCCAGATGTCCTGGGGGCTGCGAATATGATCCCGCCATTGGCGATAAGGGCGACCGCGCGGATCGGGAATCAACTCGCCGTGTTCGTCGCGTAAATACTCCTGTTGCTTCTTATCGTAGGCAAAATTGATTCGACGACCTCGTTCGTCGCTCATGTACTCGGTCTGGTAATGAACAATCGACTCGAGCATTGAAATGGGCGCGGGATCAAGCGCTGTTTCAGCGCGCCCGAACTTGCCGGCCACCAGCGCTACCTCCGGTACCGCGGAAATGGCCCTGTCCTGATACTGGAGGATTTCAAGAACCTCGCCCACGGATGCGTGGGGCATGGTTACCGGCATCCAGAGAAAACTACCCTCGTCCAGCGGCGGCATGAATTCACGCCCCAGACCGGGAAACTTGTCCGAAGCCTGCTTCCATAGTGAAGTACCCCGCACCAGCTGTGGGTCCAACCCCATTTGCTGGAGCGTTGCCGGCACGAAACCGAACAGGCGATCAGCGCCGATCCAGACTGTTCCGCCCAGCATTACCAGCAGCAGCGGCAGCATGAGGAATACCCGTTTGTGCCTCAGGCACCAGCGCAGAATCGGCACATAGACCATAATCAACAGCCAGAAACTGCCCAACACACCACCGATCAACAGACCGACAAAGAGGAAATTCCGTGCAACACCTGCCTCCGGGCCCAGCGGTTCCCACACTGCACCGAGAATCCACCACAGCAAAAGAGCTGCGATGGCAGAGGCGATCCATGGCCCGCCGCGCCTGACCGTCACCACCAAGGGGCGCAGGACCTTTTCGCTATCGGGCAACAGGCGTTGCACCCATGAAGCAGGCGCAATCAAACCAAGACGGGCACAGATAATTACTGCCAGCATAACCCCGGCAAACGCCACTAGTATTGAATCCCATTAATTATGAAACATAATGCCGGGACATTTTGAGATCCGCATCTTGCCGAGAAAACGTCCATTCGATACGTCGCTGCTCGTCGTTTCTGCGTCGCTGCCATGCATTGACTTCTCTGACGAGCGT
>JBGTGB010000220.1:0-2822 GCA_041746975.1 Haliea sp.
GGCGGCCGCGTCCCCGGGCTGGTTGAAGCGACGCTGCCAGATCGCCAGCTTGCGCCGCCGGCGGCGCCAGTACACCAGGGCGCCGATCAGGATTGCGCCGATCAGGATTGCTGCCAGGCTCACCGCCGGGCCCTTGAGGTCTTCTTCGGGAACCTCAGGTGGCCGGGTGCTAATGGATGGCGCGGCGACCGGGGCGATCACCTCGACGTACAGGGGCAGCTCCCGCTGCAGGGTCTCGCCTTTGAGTTCCACCAGCAATTGATAGCGGCCACCGCGCTCGAAGGCCGGAATACTGACCCGGTACTCGCCTGTGGCCGGCAGCGGATAGCTACCCGTGACATCAATAGTCTCGCTGAAATTTTCCGGACCGGTAATCAGGACGCTAATGGCAAACAGCTGCATCAGCTCCTCACTGGCGATGACCTCGCCACTATCGCGAAGACGAATGCCGAGCTCGGTAACCCTGCCCGCGGGCAGACTGTTGGGCAGTGGATCGACTTCCAGCTGCAGGTCCGAAATTACTGATACGCGGCTGCGGGCACCGTCCGGGGCCGCCAGGGTCCAGGCGCCCCGCTCCGGTTCGGTGACGGTCACCAGTGCAAACTGGCCGCTGCGGAACCACTCAACCCCGTCACGAGACTCCTGCGGCCGGTACTCCCTGCCATCGGGGCTGGTCAGGGTGACCTCCGTCGCTGGCTGGTCGTAGAATACCAGGGCCGTGAACTGTTCCACGCTGTCGTCGATCAGGAAAATGTTGCCCACCACCGGCACCCGTGCCGAAGGCGCCACCATCTCCAGGGACTGGACAAAGATACCGGTCAGCTCCCCCGCGGTTTGCGCTTTCTCGGCAATGCCCGCGGTTGTCTCTGCCAGCGCCCGCAGGAAGGTCCAGTCGGCCTCGTCCGAGAGGGCTATGGTGTGTACCGGAATACCGGTGGCACCGAGGTTGGGCGCGGTAGTCGCCAGGACCTCCCGCGCTGCGGAGGCATTGGCCATGGGTGACGGCGACAGATCTACCTTGCCATCGGTCAGGAGCACGATGCTGGTGCGGTAGGCCGAGCTCAGGCTGCCGAGATCATAGGTGGCCGCGGCCAGCGCTGCGGGGATATTGGTGCGCTGCCCCGAATTGTCGATCCGCGCGACCGCTTCCAGGGCCTGTGCCCGCCAGGCGCTGTTGACAGTGCTGTGGGGAACGATCTGCTCGACCTCCTCGCCAAAGATCCAGACCCCAGCACGCGCACCCTCGGGCAACAGACGCACGATCAGCTCCAGCGCCGGGCCACGCAGATTGTCGGGGTCCGATTGCTTCATGCTGCCGGAGATGTCGATCAGCAGCCTCAGGTCCGGTTGTGGCCCCAGCGGAGCCTGTGCCTGCAGGCTGGCGGCGGGCAATAACAGGGCCAGCACGAACAGGCCTCCGGCCAGCAGAACGGGCATTCTCGTGCTCAGCTTGGACATGGTAATTCCTCCTTTCAGGGCCCTGTGGCGACCCGGGGTCTACGCAAGAATACGATGCGCAACAGCAGTGTCAGCACCAGGGCCAACGCCAGGGCGGCGGCGAGTGGCCGCAGGGCATGTTGGGCGGCCTCCGGTCCGGCTGTCAGCAACTGGAACGCGGCGACAATCAGGGCCGGCGCCAGAGTGTCGACCCCCTCGTAAGGATAGGCCGGGGTAAGCAGCAGAGCCAGTCCGGTCAGCAGCAGCAACCAGCGCCAGACCGGTCGCCAGCTGCGCCTTAACCAGAAGAACAGCGCGGCCAGAGCCAATACCGCCGATCCGCAGTAGATCGCCAGGGCGATGAAATAACTCTGGTCAGTTGCCATCAGTCCTCCTCCATGACCCAGTGTACAACGTGTTCTTCGTGGCTGTCCGGGTGCACGCGATCCTCGGACAGAACGCGCCCGCGTACGGAGATACCGGCGCGGTGCACCGAATCCGGATCCCCTGACAGCAGCGGGTGCCAGTCGCGCAGGGGTTCGCCACGAGCCCGCAGGCGATAGGCGCAGGTAGGCGGCAGCCAGTCCAGTGCCTCCTGGTTGTTGGGGGTCAGGGTGACGCAGTCAGGTACCAGCGCTGCGCGACGCGGGTACTGGGTGCAGCGGCAACTTTCCGTATCCAGATACCGGCAGCTGACCCGGGTGTAGAACACTTCGCCACTGTCCTCGTCCTGCAGCTTGTGCAGGCAGCAGCGGCCGCAGCCGTCGCAGAGCGACTCCCACTGCGCCGCGGTGAGCGTTGCCAATGGTTGCTGCCACCAGTCAGTCACGAGCGAGATCGTGCGCCCGTGCACCCTCACGGCGCAGCAGCTCCGCATCGGTGGGCGGCATCTGCAGGAAAAAGCCCTGGCTGTCGATTTTTGCCAGTACCTCGGCAGCCTGCACCCGGGCCAGCTTGCGGCCGGCATCCAGCGCCAGCACCATCACCGCCTGCGGTTCCCCGAACTGGGCCAGCAAGGTGTCTGGCACCTTTGCCAGGCCCTCGGCTTTGTCCACGTACAGGTACATTTCCGCTTTGCGCGGGCTGCGAAAGATCTGACAGATACGCTTCATGTGGTCGCTTCCAGACTTCGGCGCAGCGGCGCAATGACTCTCTGTGCACGCCAGCCGCCCCAGGCGGGTGGGTCCGGCAGGTCCGCGCCCAACTGTTGACGCAGCAGCGTTTCGTAGTCTTTCGCCTGCAGCAGAACTTCGGGCGCCACTCCAAGCTCGCGCGCGATTTGTTTCGCCCGGGCTTTAAGAGTCTGCAGGAGCTTCCGCTCGGGCCCTTCCAACGGCTGCGGCAGGCGCTGCGGTAAGGCCGCCTCGGGCAGCTCGCGCTGCGCC
>JBGTGB010000221.1:0-5942 GCA_041746975.1 Haliea sp.
CAGGCGCCAGCTGCTGCCTACCGGGCCCTGCTGGGGGAGCCAATAGGCATTTACCACGACCATGCCGGTAATATCACGGCGGCGGAGCAGCTGGGGCTGGTGCCGCTTTACGCCACCGTTAGTAACGACGATGAATGGGACGATTTCGAGTGGGGCCACCGGCAGCGCTTTGAGCTGGCTGCATGGCACCAGCCAGATGATGCGGACGCCCGGCAGCGGCTGCAGGACAGTCGTGCGTGGCGCGACGGCTACCTGCGCTGGGGGCGCAACACCATGGGGTTCGGCCTCTATGTGTTCCTCCGGCCATGACGGCATGTGGGCATAGGAACCCGCTCCCAGTGCCGGGTTGTGCCGCTGTGGGTGTGGCGGTGAATTTTTGAGATTGGATTGGTCAATATTGGCGAAGCCGCTACACTAGACTGCGCATTCATTTACTGCAGCTGCACAGGAAGAAATTTATGTCCAATGAAGGTTACCATGAGCCCATTGCTGAACTCAGCGATGAAACCCGCGATATGCACCGCGCCATTATTTCCCTGATGGAAGAGCTGGAGGCCATCGACTGGTACAACCAGCGTATGGACGCCTGCAAGGATCCTGAGCTCAAGGCCATCCTGCGCCACAACCGCGATGAAGAAAAGGAACATGCGGCCATGGTGCTGGAATGGATCCGCCGCCGTGATCCCGTGCTGGACAACGAAATGAAGGATTATCTCTTCACTGACAAGACCATTGCCCACGAGTAACCAGCCCATGCGCGCTTTCGTGCTTGGGTGTGTGCTGCTCCTGGGGGGGTGTCTGGGAACCCCGCCCGGGTTAGAGCCGGTGGCGAACTTTGATGTCCAGCGGTATTTGGGTACCTGGTACGAGATCGCCCGCCTCGATCATGTATTCGAGCGTGGCCTCGATGGTGTTACCGCTACCTACACCCTTAATGACGATGGCAGTGTAAAGGTGCTGAACCGCGGCTATCGGGCGAAGAAGTCCGAATGGGCCCAGGCTGAAGGGGTGGCGAGGTTTGTGGACGACGATAGTGTCGGCCACCTGAAGGTCTCATTCTTCGGGCCGTTCTATGCCTCGTATGTGGTGTTCGAATTGGACCAAGAGGATTATGAATACGCTTTTGTGTCCGGCTTCAGGAACAGCTACCTGTGGTTGCTGGCACGCACACCCCAGGTGAGCGCGGAATTACAGGAGCGCTTCGTCCAGCGAGCCAGCGAGTTGGGGTTTGCGACGGATGAGCTGATATTTGTCGATCAGGGCCGGAATCTCGCGCCTTAGCGTAGATACCGGCCCTGTCTTCCTGGCGCAGCGTAGCAGGGGTAGCTACATGGAGACGCCCATCAGCTCCCATTCACCTTCCTGGTTTTCCTTTTCCGTATAGCGATACTTGACCTTGGCACCGTCCGGAGCGCTTTCGATCCTGGCGTTCTTGGGTTCCTTGAACTCGACCCGGTTGCGGCGGTTCAGTTTGCACTCACTGCCCTCTTCCGCACGGCTCGCCGAGTGGAAGGCGATGTAGACATCGCGACCCATTCGCTCGGCCTTTTTCTTGTCCACTGTGCCCTCGAGGATACAATCCTGGGTCACTTCCGCCCAGGTGCCAGCGGCGAACAGGGGCAGGGTGGTAAGTATCAGTGCTTTCATCACGGTTTTCATGGCGTACCTCCAGTCTGGCGTCTCGCGACGCTGATCTACGGGCAAGGCATCCCCGGATGGAGACGCTTGCCTCTTATCTGGGGTCATAATAGGTCTATTGATGGCAATTAATCTATCGTTGCAATGTAAATGTCATAATAAGTTCACAATAGTAGTGTAAGGGGGTCTGTGGGGTGTCGGGTCAGGCTCAGGCAAACAGGCCGTGGATATACCACTGCCGCTGCAGACGGTCGTGGAACAGCCAGTAATACTGCCCCCTTGAACCCTGGGCGATGTAGTAGTCGCGGCTGACCGGCTCCTGCCACCAGTTGTCCTCGATACGCTCTGGTCCGGCGACCAGCTGCAGCAGGCCCTGCCAGTGCAGCTGCCCCTGCTCCCGGCGCACAGGCTGCGGCTCTGGCAATAGCCAGAATGGGCGCCGGGCACAGGGTTGGCCAACGGCGGGGCCTGCTGTTGCTTCGCTGCTGACATGGAGGGCCAGTTCTGGCAGATGCTCATCCCTGCAGCCGACAGTGAGAATCGCCTGCAGGCCCAGACGGTTGCGCAGGCGGTCCAGCAGCGCCTGCATGGGTTCGCGCTGGTTATGGGGGCTGAACAGGTCGATACTGGCGCTGCGTCCCGCCAGCAGCTGGCGGCACTCCAGCGCCAGGCCTTCGATGCCCGTACGCAGTTGCAGGCGCTCCAGCTGCAGCTGGGTGAGCTGGTACCAGCTTTCCCAGTCGCTGTGGCGGCTGCTGCTGCGTACTTGCAGGCACTGGACCCGACGGTCAACCGCCACCAGCTGCCACTCGATTCCCTCCGTCTGCAGCTGGGTCTGGCGCAGGAACCCGCACAGGGCCTGCAGCAGCTGCTGCACGGCGGGGAGTAACTCCGTGGTTGTTTTGACCTCATAGCCAAACCAGTGCTGGTCGCTGAAGTGGTCCGGGGGGCGATAATCCGGCTGCAGGTCAGTTTCCCGCCCCAGCATCTGCCGCAGCCAGTGGACCAAAGCCTTGCCACAGCGCCGGCCGAGGGCGGGTTCGGGCAACGCCAGTATGTCCCCCAGTCGCTGCAGGCCGGCCCGGTGCAGGGCGGCAACCTCCTTCGGGAAGTCATCCAGCAGGTTCAGAGGCAGGGAATTGAGTTGTTCCCGCCAGGCCTCTGTATTGTCATTTGTCAGCCCCCCGCTGCCAAATGACAGCAGCCAGGCCGCCTTGGGGGTGGGCGCCAGGCCTGTCTCAAACCGGTATCCGCGCAGCTGAATGCCACAATGCACGGTTTGCAGCAGCGCCTCCAGGCTGCGGAACAGGGCCAGGCAGCCGCCGATCTCCAGTTGCAAGCAATCCCCGCGCCAGGGATACAGGGTGGGGGTGATGCCGTAGGCCCAGCAGCACAGCTGCTGCAGGCAATGTTGCTCGGCGCCCTCATCTCGTGCCAGCAATTGCAGCGGCTCGCTGCCCGCGAGGGCGCGTGCGGTGGCCGCCGCCATCCCCTCGCGAATGCCCAGGCTGGCGGCGCAATCATTGGCCCGTAGCACCCGTTGCCGGGCCAGTACCACCACCGGCTGTGCTTCGCTCAGCGTCTGGCACTGCAGGGGCAGCTGCGGGAACCGCAGGCACAGCCAGAGACTCATGGCTTGCACTCAGGTCTGATATCGGCGGCGGGCACTTTCCCCAGTTTGGCATTTATACTGTACATACATACAGTATCGGAGGTCGGGTGGGCGATGTCCAGCGCTGGGCACAACTGGCAATCGGGGCAGAAGTGCGTCATCATGCGCGCCCGCTCGGCTGTGAAAAATGGCCAAATGCTCCCAAAATTCGTCAAATGAGGTGAAAATGCCGTTAACCAACTACAAGCTGGCTTTGCTACCCCTGGCGCTTGCCGCCACGCTTGCCGCCTGCTCTCGCGATGAAGCTCCCGCTGATCAGCCTGGCCCCAGCGCCACCGAAGCCACTGAAACTGTAGCCGAGGCGGTGGCGGATAGCGCGGTGACCGCCGCCTTCCGCGCATTTCTGGAGGAAAACTATGCCGTGGACATGGCGCGGTACCCCTACACCGCCAGCTCTCGCGGCATCAAGCTGAATCACGATCAGTGGGACCCGGTTGCCGAGGCTTTCCAGCAGGAGACCCGCGCAATCAACGAGGCCCGGCTGGAGCAGCTGGCGCAGTTAGACCGCGCGGTGCTGTCAGCGGCAGACCAGCTCTCCTACGACCTTTACCAGCTCGATCTGGAACGACGCCTCGCCAGCGATGAATTCCGCCACCACCACTTCGTCATCCATCAGTTTAGCGGCCCGCACACCCAGGCGGCCAGCAATCTGGTCAATATCCACCGGGTGCGCGATCTCGCCGATGCCGAGGCCTACGTCGGTCGGCTCAACAACATCGGCCCCTGGTTTGACCAGGTGATCGAACAGATGGAGATCCGCACCGACAAGGGCTTGCTGCTGGCGGATTGGCAGTATCCGCAAATGCTGGAGTCGGCGCGCAATGTCATCAGCGGAGTGCCCTTCGCTGCCGAGGGTGAGGACTCCACCCTGTGGGAGGACTTCCAGAAAAAGGTCGCGGCCCTGGATATTGACAGCGAAACCCGTGACCGGCTGCTCGGGGAAGCCCGGCAGGCGCTGGTTGAAGTTGTGGAGCCCGCCTACGAGCGCCTGATTGCGGCCATCTCCGAACAGGCAGAGCAGGCAACGGAGGCCGACGGCGTCTGGAAGTTCGCGGATGGCGAGGCCTTCTATGCCGAGCGTTTGCGCTGGTTCACCACCACTGAATTGACGGCCGACGAGGTCCATAATCTCGGCCTGCAGGAAGTGGACCGCATCCACGGCGCCATGCGCGCGATCATGGAAGCTGTAGAGTTCGAAGGCGAGCTGACAGAGTTCTTCGAATTCATGCGCACGGATCCCCGGTTCTACTATCCCAACACCAACGAGGGCCGCGCCGCCTATCTCGCCGATGCCACTGCGGCCATCGACGCCATGCGACTGCGCCTGCCGGAGCAGTTTGGCCTGATGCCGAAGGCGGAGATGATCGTGCAACGCGTGGAGGCTTTCCGTGAGCGCTCGGCGGGCAAGGCTTTCTACAATGCGCCACCCGCGGACGGCTCCCGCCCCGGCATCTACTACGCCAACCTCTATGACATGAGCAGCATGCCCACCTATCAGCTGGAGGCCCTGGCCTATCACGAGGGGCTGCCCGGCCACCACATGCAGCGGGCGATTTCCATCGAGCTTGAGGGCCTGCCGGAGTTCCAGCGTTACGCCAGTTTTACTGCCTACACTGAAGGCTGGGCGCTGTATACCGAGGAGCTGGGCAAGGACATGGGTATGTACTCCGACGAGTGGTCCGACTTCGGTCGCCTGGCCATGGAGCTGTGGCGCGCCTGCCGCCTGGTGGTGGACACCGGCCTGCACAGCAAGCGTTGGACCCGGGAGCAGGCGATCGATTACCTGGCCGAGAACACGCCCAACTCACGAAGCGACGCCACCAAGGCCATTGAGCGCTACATTGCCATGCCCGGGCAGGCCACCGCCTACCTGATTGGCAAGCTGAAGATCATGGAACTGCGGGAGCGCGCCCGGACTGAACTGGGCGAGCAGTTTGACATCCGTGCCTTCCACGATGAAGTACTGAAGCATGGCCCGGTGCCGCTGTCGATTCTGGAAGATATTATTGACCGGATGATCGGCGACACCCTGGATGCCCCTTGAGCGGGCAATAACCATTGACTTGCCTCAATTCGCCCTCAGTGCTGTGCCGCTAACAGCGGCTTCCGGCCAGGCTGGCAGTTCCCAGAGCTGCGGCTGGTGGGGCAGTTCGTCTTCCGGCGCCAGGTCCACATCCAGCCCCTGTCGCCCGCCGCGCTGTTTGAGGATGTGAGCCTTGCGGTATTCGCGCATCTGCAGGCGCAGCCCCGCAGGTGCGCTTTCCGCGGCTGCCTGCAAGGGCCGGAACAGGATGCACAGGGTATCACTGGCGGCGGCGGCCAGTTGCAGCTTGCGCAGTTCGCTGTAGCTGTATTGCCCCGCCCCCAGCCAGCTGAATACCGCGCTGCAGGTGGTGCTGCGCAGTGACTGCTCGATACTCCACAGCAGGTCTTCCCGGCTGCGGGGATACACCAGCAGCACCTGTTGCGTGTCGATGCCTCGGGCCGCCAGCAGGGGCGCATAGGGCGTCCAGGGTGGGGCGATGAAGGCCTGCCAGCGGCCCTGGGCACTGAGCCGTTCCATGGCCGGCAGGAACAGGCCCATGGCACCCATGCCGCAGCTGTCGGCAACGCATTGGGTGCGAATTGAGGC
>JBGTGB010000222.1:0-4066 GCA_041746975.1 Haliea sp.
ACTCGTATAAGCTTCTTCGAAGCGCATCATCCGTATCTCCTGTAGCACGTGTGACCGGTTCATGCAGCTCATTCCTTCGCTGGGTAGAACCGGACAGTTTATGTGCTATAAGACCGGACAGATTATGTGTCACTAACAGGCGCAGTGGTACTTTTCACTCCGCGCCTTACAATAGGCTCCCTGCTTTTCGCCAACCGCCGGTCAAACATGTTCAAACCGCTGCTCGCAAGCACCCCCTGGCCCGCCAAACCGGGCAGTCGCACCGCAATGGGCCCATTCCACGGCTGCGCCGAGGCCCGCTGTATCGCCGAGCTGGCGCGGCCCGGGGAGCTACTGCTGGTGGTTACCGCAGATACCAGCTCCGCGCTGGCGCTGGAGCGGGAGCTGCCCTTCTTCCTCGGCGAGGACATCGACATCCTGGCCTTCCCGGACTGGGAAACCCTGCCTTACGACAACTTCTCTCCCCACCAGGATATTGTCTCCGAGCGCCTGCAGACCCTGTACCGGCTGCCCAGCCTGGCCGCGGGTATTCTCATTGTGCCGGTGCCCACGCTGATGCACCGGCTGGCGCCCTCCTCCTACATCGCCGGCTCCAGCCTGGTGCTGGAGCCCGGGCAGACCCTGGACCGGGACAGTTTCAGCCGCAATCTGCAGCGCAACGGTTACCACAACGTCGACACGGTGTACGAACACGGGGAATTCGCCCTGCGCGGCTCGCTGTTGGACATCTTCCCCATGGGCAGCGAGCTGCCGTTCCGGGTCGATCTGCTGGATGACGAGGTCGATAGCCTGCGTACCTTCAGTCCGGAAACCCAGCGCACTATCGAGAAGGTTGCGGCGATCAACCTGCTGCCGGCCCGGGAGTACCCGCTGAACTCCGCCGCCATCAACCGCTTCCGGATGAACTGGTACGAGGCCTTCGATATCGTCGATCACGACGCCTGCCCGGTCTACCACGAGGTTAGCGCCGGGCGCTCCCCTGGCGGCTGCGAGTATTACCTGCCGCTGTTTTTCGAGGAGTGCGCGACCCTGTTCGACTACCTGCCCCAGGGCACGCCGGTGATTGCTATCGGCGATCATTACCAGGCGGCGCAGCGCTTCTGGGAGGATGCCAGCTATCGCTACAGCGAATACGGCATCGACCCGCGCCGCCCACTGCTGCCCCCCGCGCGCTGTTTTACCCCGGTGGAAGAGCTCTACCAGTTGCTGGGTGCCTGCCCGGTGCTGGAGCTGCGCCGCAACCCGGAAGCACCGGTACATGTCGCCAGCCCTTCCCAAGCTTTGCCGGACCTGGCACCGGAGGGGTCCAGGCACACGCCCGCCGACCGCCTGCAGCAGTTCCTGGGCCGCCACGGTGGGTCGGTGTTGCTCTGCGCCGAATCGGCCGGGCGTCGCGAGGTGCTGCTGGAAACCTTGGCAGCGCATCAGCTGGCGCCGCCGGAAGTGGCCAACTGGGCGGCGTTCCTCGCCTCCGGCCTGGAGTTTGCCATTACCACCGCGCCCATCGACCGCGGCATGTATTTCGGCCCCGACGCCCCCGCATTGGTCTGCGAGTCGCAGCTGTTCGGCAACCGCGTGGCCCAGCGTCGGCGCCGCGGCAAGGCCGACGAAACCAGCGCCCAGAACGTGTTCCGCGACATCAACGAATTGCGCGAGGGCGTACCCGTTGTGCACCTGGAGCATGGGGTAGGCCGCTACTTGGGCCTGCAGACCCTGCAGGTCGACGGCGCCGACAACGAATTCCTGGCACTGGAATATGCCCAGGGCAGCAAGCTCTATGTGCCGGTGGCCTCCCTGCACCTGGTCAGCCGATATGCCGGCAGTGATCCCGAGCTGGCGCCCCTGCACAAGCTCGGCTCCGATCAGTGGGAGAAAGCCCGGCGCAAGGCCACGGAAAAAGCCAGCGATGTCGCCGCCCAGCTGCTGGAAGTGTATGCCCGGCGCGAGGCCCGCCAGGGCTACTGCTTCGAGCTGCCGGCAATGGAGTACGAGCAGTTCGCCGCTAGCTTCCCCTTCGAGGAAACCGCCGACCAGGCGGCGACCATCGAGGCGGTGATTGCCGACATGACCAGTCCCCGGGTCATGGACCGCCTGGTCTGCGGCGACGTGGGTTTCGGCAAGACCGAGGTGGCGATGCGTGCAGCTTTCATTGCCGCCCGCAATGGCAAGCAGGTGGCGGTGCTGGTGCCCACCACCCTGCTGGCACGGCAGCATCACATCTCCTTCGCCGACCGCTTTGCCGGCTGGCCGTTGACGGTAGAGGTGGTATCCCGCTTCAAGTCCGCGGCCGAGATGAAAGCGGTTACCGCAAGGGTCGCCAGTGGCGAGATCGATATTCTGGTGGGCACCCACAAGCTGCTGTCGAAAGATTTCCGGTTCAAGGATCTGGGCCTGCTGATCATCGACGAGGAGCATCGCTTCGGGGTCAAACAAAAAGAGGCGATCAAGGCGCTGCGTGCGGAGGTGGATATCCTCACCCTGACCGCGACACCCATCCCCCGCACCCTGAACATGGTCCTCGGGGGCATGCGTGACCTTTCCGTGATCGCAACCCCGCCGGCGCGACGGTTATCGATCAAGACCTTTGTGCGCGAGCACAACATCGCCCTTATCCGCGAGGCCGTGCTGCGGGAGACCCTGCGCGGCGGCCAGGTGTACTACCTGCACAACGAGGTGCGTACCATCGAGGAAACCGCGCGCAAGTTGCGCGAACTGTTGCCGGACCTGTCGATCGCCGTGGCTCACGGGCAGATGCGTGAGGCCCAACTGGAACAGGTGATGTCCTCGTTCTACCACCAGCGCCACCACATTCTGCTGTGCACCACGATCATTGAAACCGGCATCGATATTCCCAATGCCAACACCATCATCATCGAACGCGCGGACAAGTTCGGCCTCGCCCAGCTGCACCAATTGCGCGGCCGTGTCGGACGTTCCCATCACCAGGCCTACGCCTATCTGCTGTGCCCGCCCCGCTCGGCAATTACCCCGGATGCCGAGAAGCGCCTGGAGGCGATCGAGGCTGCGGGGGACCTGGGTGCGGGGTACCTGCTGGCCACCCACGACCTGGAGATCCGCGGTGCCGGGGAGTTGCTGGGCGATGAGCAGAGCGGACAAATCCAGAGCGTTGGCTTCGCCCTCTACATGCGCATGCTGGAGCGAGCCGTCGCGGCCCTGCGCCGGGGCGAGATTCCGGATGCGGATACCCCGCTGGACAGCGGCACCGAGATCAACCTGCACCAGCCTGCGCTCATCCCCGAGAACTATTTGCCCGACATCAACACCCGCCTGATTCTGTACAAGCGCATCGGCGCCGCAGCGGACGAGCAGGATCTGCGCGCCATCCAGGTGGAAATGATCGACCGCTTCGGCCTGCTGCCGCAGCAGGTAAAAAACCTTGTGCAGGTGGCGCGCCTGCGTATCCGCGCCGATGCCCTGGGCATCGCCGGCATTGAGGTTGGCCCCGGCGGTGGTAACATCGATTTCCGGGAGTCCACGCGGGTCAACCCGCTGAGCCTGGTCAAGCTGGTGCAAGCCGATCCCAAGGGTTACCAGCTGGCCGGCTCCATGCGCCTGCGCTTCAAGCAGAGCCTGGAGGAGCCCGAACAGCGCCAGCAGTTTGCCGATAAGCTGCTGGACAAATTTGCCGCCGATGCCACGGAAGATGCCGCCTGATGATCCGATTCCCCGCTCGCGCCCTGTTCGCTGCTGTCCTCATCGCCCTGCCGCTCCTGCCGCTGCACGCCGAGGAGGATCAGCGCTGGTACCAGGTTGAACTGCTGGTGGTCGCCCATACCGACCCTGGTGCCCAGCGCGCCGAGCGTTGGGATCCGCTGCCCGCGCTGGACTATCCGACCAGGCACCGGTTCCTGCTCGATCCCCAGCGCCTGCAGGCAAACCTGGAACGCACCGAGCGCGCCGACTACAGCGAGGTGGACCCGCGTGGGCTGCAGCGTATTCACCTGCGCTCGCAGTGGCAGCCCGCGGCATTGCCAGCTGCGACCGCTGCGAGTCCGTCGGAACCCGCCCCGGCTGGCGCCGCAACTGCGGAAGGCATGGAACCCTT
>JBGTGB010000223.1:0-7725 GCA_041746975.1 Haliea sp.
CGCATCGGCGCCGAAATCGCGCTGGGGCATAGCGCCGGGGGCGAGCCCGGACTCACGCATGCTCACCCGGGTGCCGCTGCCCTCGGCGTCAGTTTCAGTTTTTTTTTCCGTGGCTTCGGTGCTCGCAACGTCTTCCATGGCCGCGACCCGCTCACTTGCGGAAATCACCGGCGAGCGTGTGTCGAAAGCAGGTGGATCAACCAGCACGGTGTAGTTGCGCAGCAGGCGCCCGGAGGGCCAGCGCGCTTCAACGATAAAGTCCAGGTAGGGTTCCAGCACCGGGTCTTGAGAGGTGAGCACGATCACACCCCGGCCGCTGCCATCGATGTCAACTTCGAACTGGATGTTGGTCAGGAAGTAAGCGCGGTCCACCCCGAGCCGGTCAAAATCATCTGCTGCTGCGAGCCGGACACGGATCTGGTCTTCGTGCAGATTGCCGATATCCAGGAGGCTTACGCGAGCCTTCAATGGCTCGTTGAGGAAGGATTCCAGCGTCAATTCACCAAGGCCTAAGGCCCACACTGAACCTGCTTGCATACAGCTCAGGGACACAAGAGCTGCCGCCAACCGTTTTTTACGAGCCATAAACACGCCTTGTTATCCTTCCCCTGGCATCACTAAAGCCGGTCTCCCCTTGGTGCCAGCCCCTATATAATGCTTTTGAAGATACCCGAAGTATGTTTTAACGCAAGTTTTTAATCAAGATAAGTGCTTATCAGCGCCTCGGCAATTTGCACACTATTCAGGGCCGCTCCCTTGCGGACATTGTCGGACACGACCCACAGGTTAAGCCCCCGGGGATGGGAGATATCTTCACGGATACGGCCAACGAAAACCGGGTCCTTGCCAGCGCAATCCGTAGCCGGAGTCGGGTAGCCGCCGTCAGCATGCTCATCCATCAGCGTAATACCAGGAAAGGCGGCGAGCAGCTTGCGCGCCTCGGCCGCAGAAATCTTCTCCGTGGTCTCGATGTGCACAGCCTCGGAATGACCGAAAAATACTGGCACACGAACGCAGGTGGGATTTACAAGGACGCTGCTGTCACCGAGGATTTTCTGGGTTTCCCACACCATTTTCATTTCTTCCCGGGTGTAGCCGTTGTCCTGGAAGGTGTCGATATGGGGCAATACGTTGAATGCAATCTGCTTCGGATAGACCTCGCACTCGATTTCCTGGCCGTTCAGCAGGCGCGCGGTCTGACCGGCGAGTTCTTCGATAGCCTCCTTGCCAGTGCCTGAGACAGCCTGGTAGGTGCAGACATTGATGCGCTCAATTCCCACCGCGTCGTAGATTGGCTTCAGGGCCACCAGCATCTGGATGGTGGAACAATTGGGATTGGCGATGATGTTGCGCGAGGTATAGCCCGCCAGCGCGTCCAGGTTCACTTCGGGCACCACCAGCGGAATATCCTCGTCGCGACGGAAATGAGAGGTATTGTCGATCACCACGCAGCCTGCGGCAGCCGACTTCGGCGCAAACTCTGCGGAAATGCTGCCGCCCGCGGAGAACAGGCCGATCTGCGCCTGGCTGAAATCGAAGTCGGCGAGATCCGTCACCTTGACCTGCTTGCCGCGGAAGGTGACCGTCTTGCCGGCAGAGCGTGCACTGGCCAGCGGGTAGAGATTGCCGACCGGAAACTTGCGTTCCTCGAGAATGGTCATCATGGTTTCACCGACTGCGCCGGTAGCGCCGACAACGGCGACATCGTAAAGCTTGCTCATAGATACCTCTGTATTCTTAATGGAGTGATCAGGCCGGCAGGGCGGCGACCACGGCCGCGCCCATCTCCCTCGTAGAGACTAAAGTCGTGCCCTCGCCGTGGATGTCCGCCGTGCGCAGACCCTGATCAAGCACCGCACTGACTGCGGCCTCTATCGCCGCCGCAGCTTCCGGCGCGGCCAGGGTGTAGCGCAACATCATCGCCACGGAAAGAATGGTCGCCAGCGGATTGGCCACACCCTGCCCCGCAATATCCGGCGCCGAGCCGTGGCAGGGTTCGTACATGCCGCGTCCATTCTTGTCCAGAGATGCGGAGGGTAACATACCAATGGAACCGGTGAGCATGGCGGCCGCGTCCGAGAGTATGTCGCCAAACATGTTGCCGGTGACCAGGACGTCGAACTGCTTCGGCGCCCGCACCAGCTGCATGGCGGCGTTGTCCACGTACATATGGCTCAGCGTCACGTCGGGGTACTCCTGGCCGACCTCCTCCATAACCTCGCGCCAGAGTACGGTGACTTCGAGCACGTTGCTCTTGTCCACGGAACAGACACGGTGGTCGCGCTGGCGGGCCAGCTGGAAGGCAAGATGGCCGATCCGGCGGATTTCCGACTCCCTGTAGACGTAGGTGTTGTAGCCCTGGCGCTCGCCGTTTTCCAGGGTGCGGATACCACGGGGTTCGCCAAAGTAAATGCCGCCGGTCAACTCGCGCACGATCAGGATGTCCAGCCCGGAAACAATCTCAGGCTTGAGACTGGAGGCCGCAACCAGCTGCGGGTAGAGAATAGCGGGACGCAGGTTGCCAAACAGTTCCAGCGCCGAACGCAGGCCCAGCAGTCCGCGCTCGGGGCGCAAGTGGCGCTCGACATGGTCCCATTTCGGCCCGCCCACCGCGCCCAGCAGGATGGCATCCGCCGCCCGCGCTCTGGCCAGGGTCTCATCCGGCAGGGGTACCCCATGCTCATCCAGGGCAGCGCCACCCACCAGCCCGAGTTCAAGCTCCAGGTCGAGTGCAAAGCTGCGATTGGCTGTTTCCAGCACGGTGACCGCTTCAGTCATGATTTCCGGGCCAATGTAGTCGCCAGGCAGTACCAGAATTTTCCTGCTCATATCAACGTTGCTCCTGACCGATCACGCCAAACAGCCAGGGGGAACTCTGCCGCCAGCGTTGTTCGAAGTCGCGGATGGCGTTCGCGCTCTCCAGGGTGACGCCGATATCGTCGAGGCCCTGCAGCAGGCAGTGCTTGCGCGCTGCGTCCACCTCGAAGTGCATCACCTCACCGGCTTGGGTAACCACCTCCTGTCTTTCGAGGTCCACGTTGAGCTGGTATCCGTCCTCTGCATACAGAGCGGTGAACAGTTGCTCCACCTGCTCTGCCGGCAGGACTACAGGCAGGATGCCGTTCTTGAAGCAGTTGTTGTAGAAAATGTCGGCGAAGCTCGGCGCGATCACACAGCGAAAGCCGTAGTCTTCCAGCGCCCAGGGGGCGTGCTCACGGCTGGAACCACAGCCGAAGTTCTCCCGTGCAAGCAGGATGGAAGCGCCCCTGTAGCGGGCGTGATTGAGCGGAAACTCCGGGTTCAGGGGCCGCTGGCTGTTGTCCGCGTCGGGCTGGCCCTCGTCAAGGTAGCGCATTTCGTCGAACAGGTTGGGGCCGAAGCCGCTGCGCTTGATGGATTTCAGGAACTGCTTGGGAATAATCATGTCGGTGTCGACATTGGCACGATCCATCGGCGCTACCAGCCCTTCGAGCACAGTGAAGCTTTTCATGCGTCGGTCTCCTGCAGGCTGCGGATATCGACAAAGTGGCCGGCAATGGCGGCTGCCGCTGCCATCGCCGGGCTCACCAGGTGAGTGCGACCGCCGATGCCCTGGCGTCCCTCGAAATTGCGGTTGGACGTGGAGGCACAGTGCTCGCCGGCCCCGAGCTTGTCGGCGTTCATCGCCAGGCACATGGAACAGCCCGGTTCGCGCCACTCCATGCCCGCGTCGAGAAATATACGGTCCAGCCCCTCGGCTTCGGCCTGGGCCTTGACCTGCCCTGAGCCCGGCACCACCAGCGCCTGTTTGATACTGGCTGCAACGCGCTTGCCCCGCACCACCGCCGCAGCGGCGCGCAGGTCCTCGATACGGCTGTTGGTACAGGAACCGATAAATACCCGGTCCAGATGGATGTCGGTAATTGCCATGCCCGGCTTCAGGCCCATGTACTGCAGCGCGCGGCGTGCGCCTTCCCGCCGCGATGGATTTTCGATCTGCGCCGGGTCCGGGAGGAAGCCATCAACGGGCAATACCATTTCCGGCGAAGTCCCCCAGGTCACCTGCGGCTGGATGGCCTCCCCCTGCAGGACGACGACCTTGTCGAACTCCGCGTCGGGATCACTGTGCAGGTCCGACCAGGCGGCGACAGCCGCGTCCCAGAGTTCGCCGCGCGGAGAGTAGGTGCGCCCGCGGACGTATTCCAGGGTAGTGTCGTCCACCGCGATCATGCCCATGCGGGCGCCGGCTTCAATAGACATATTACACAGGGTCATGCGCCCTTCCATGCTCATGGCGCGCACCACTTCGCCGCCGAACTCAATGGCGAAGCCGGTGCCACCGGCGGTGCCGATCTGGCCGATAATCGCGAGGGCCACATCCTTGGCAGTGACGCCGGGCTGCAGCTGGCCGTCCACGCGCACCAGCATGTTTTTCATCTTCTGCTGCACCAGGCACTGGGTAGCCAGTACGTGTTCAACCTCCGAGGTGCCGATGCCGTGGGCAAGCGCCCCCAGGGCGCCGTGGGTGGAGGTATGGGAGTCACCACAGACCACCGTCATACCCGGCAGGGTGGCGCCCTGCTCCGGACCAACCACATGCACGATGCCCTGGCGCAGATCGTTAATCGGAATCTCGGTGATATCGAATGCCAGGCAGTTGTCATTCAGGGTCTGCACCTGCAGCCGGGAGACTTCATCGAGGATGCCGGCGATGCCCCCAGCACGCTCCGCGGAGGAGGTGGGCACATTGTGGTCGGGCACCGCCAGGTTGGCGTCCAGCCGCCATGGCATGCGCCCAGCCAGCCGCAGCCCCTCGAACGCCTGGGGCGACGTGACCTCATGGATAAGGTGGCGATCAATATAGATGAGAGCAGAACCATCCTCCCGCTGATCTACCAGATGGTTACGCCAGAGTTTGTCGTAGAGTGTCAGCCCGGCCATGGGAGCCCTCGCCTGCCAGTGAATCCGAAGCGCTGATAATAGGCTTGACCTGTTGATAACTCAAATCTATTATTTTTATCTAACGCATTCCAAAAGGTTATTTGAGTGGATATCCAGAACCTGCAGGCCTTTCTGCTGGTGGCGGAGGAAGGCTCCTTCTCCCTGGCTGCCGAGCGCCTGCACCTGTCCCAACCCGCGGTCAGCAAACGCATCGCGCTGCTGGAGCAGGGCCTGTGCTGCGGGTTATTCGACCGCATCGGCCGTCATATAGGGCTCACCGAGGCCGGCCTGGCCCTGCTGCCCCACGCCAAGGCTATCGTACAACAGCTGTATACCGCCGAGCAGGCTGTGCGGGACCTGTCCGGGGAGGTCGCTGGCCAGTTGCGCCTGGCCACCAGTCACCACATCGGGCTGCACCGGCTTCCCCCTGTACTCAGCGCCTTCAGCAAGGCCTACCCGGGAGCAAATATCGATATCGACTTCATGGATTCGGAGCAGGCCTACGAGCTGATCATGCAGGGCCGCTCGGAATTGGCGGTCGTTACCCTGGCGCCAGTCGCCGACGACAGCATGATCACCCGGCCGGTGTGGCAGGATCCGTTGGTTTTCATGGTGGCCGCAGACCATCCCCTGGCCGCCAGCCACGCTTGCAGGCTGGCGGACCTCGCCGCCCATCCCGCGATCCTGCCCGGACTGAATACCTACACCGGTCAGATCGTCAAGCGCTTGTTCGCCGAACACCGGCTGTCCCTGCAGGTGTCCATGGCTACGAATTACCTGGAAACCATTCGCATGATGGCCTCGGTGGGCCTCGGGTGGACGGTGCTGCCACGAACCATGCTCGACCCGGGCCTGGTGGCGGTCCCGGTGGAAGGTATCGAGATCGGACGCAGCCTGGGCCTGGTTTACCACCGCAGCCGCAGCCTGTCGAGGGCGGCTCAGGCTTTCCTTGCAGTACTGGAAGGGTTCGCCGACGCCGCTAGTGGCTGAGCCTACTCCCCGGACAGCAGCCCGGCCTCCGGCGGTGGCTGACGCCAGATCCCGTCGTGATCGGGAAGATAGAAAGTGCCGTTAAAGCGGGCCACCACGCCCTCGGGGCCGGTGATGACGCCGCTGGCCGCGGCGATATCCGCCAGCGTGCTCAGCACACCGCCGTGGCAATTCCCCAAAATGTTGCAGTGCTGCTGGCGCACCAGCAGCCCGAGGCTGACCCCGTCGGAGCTAATTCGACGAAAACTCGGCTGCAGAGCGTCGGTAAAGCCCAGGCCGGCGGGCAGGGGAACAAAACCCTCAGGAACCCCCTGCGGCAGCTTACTGCCCGTCATGATCGTCTCCCATGGTTTCAGAAAATCCCCATTCCGAGGCCGGTGGCGAAGGCTTCACCGAACTCTGCCGCCTGCCCGAGATGCGCGGCAGTTGCCTCGCCGCGGCAGATCACCGGTTCCAGCGCGGGCGTAAGCGGGTAACCGGAGAGAATACGCCGTGCCTGCTCCCGGGCGCCGCGACCGTCATTGCCGGCGCTCAGCAACAGCGCGTAGGGCAGAACCCGACCCGCTTCCCCCACAGGATAAAAGGTGCGATCCAGGAAGTCCTTGATTCCACCACTCAAGCTGCCGGAATTCTCCGCTCCCACCAGCACCAGACCGTCCGTTGCCATGAGATCTGCGCTGCCGGCATCCCAGGCCCGCAACACCCGGACTTCCACCTCCGCCACGCTGGCTGCGGCACGGAAACAGGCCTGTGCCAATCGGGCACTGGCGCCGCTCTGGCTATGGTAGACAATCAGCAGGGAGCGCACAGGAATTCCCTCATCAATTTCAATCCCATCCACTGCTTATCCACAGATCAGCCTGTGGATAAGTGTGGGGATAGCTTGCCGGAGCAGCGCACTCTACAGCTGCCGGGTGTACGGTAGCGCACCCAACTCTGGACGAAAAACGAATAAGTTTTACATTTAATTTCATATAGTTATGAGTCATATCTAAACATATACTTAATGTTTAAGCTTGCCCTTGCACAGGCTTCAGCGAGTGTCAAGAATTGTGGACAGTGTTTTCGCGAAGGGTTTGTAGCCACTTACCTGCGGGACCAGGGACTGTCGTGTCGCAGTGTCGCGGTGGGGGCGACCAGCCGCCAGCACTGGTGAATCCGCTGAGTCCGCTGGAAGTCTGGATCGAGGGTGCTGCGGGTAATATCCTCGCACTGAAAGTCCGATTCCAGCGCGGGGTCCAGGCGAAAGCCTCGACGGTTGTTGGAAAAGTACAGCACCCCGCCGGGACGCAACAGCGCCATCGCCGCGCGCACCAGCCCCGGGTGATCGCGTTGCACATCGAAGGACTCTGACAGCTTGCGCGAATTGGAGAACGACGGCGGGTCCAGCAGGATCAGGTCGAAGTGGCGTCCGCAAGCCTGCAACCAGGCCATGCAGTCCGCGCGCTCCAGCAGATTGCGGGTCTCGTCCAGGCCATTGTGGGCCAGGTTCTTGCGCAACCAGGCGAGGTAGGTGTTGGACAGGTCCACGCTGGTGGTGCTGCGGGCGCCACCCAGAGCAGCATGTACCGTTGCCGCGCCGGTATAGCAGAACAGATTGAGAAAATCCTTGCGCTCGGCTTCCCGTTCCAGGCGCAAGCGCAGGGGGCGGTGATCCAGGAACAGTCCGGTATCCAGATAGTCGCGCAGATTGACCAACAGCTGTGCCTTGCCTTCACGCACCGAGAGCAGCTCACCGCTGCTGTCCTGCTTGCCATATTGCTCATCGCCGCGCTGTCGTTGGCGGACCTTGTAGACAATGTGCTCCGGCGCCAC
>JBGTGB010000224.1:0-2796 GCA_041746975.1 Haliea sp.
GACAGCGGGCGGCCCGATCGTATAGGCCAAAGGCGAACATACCGCGGAAGCGCTGCACGCAGGCCGCGCCCCATTCCTGCCAGGCGTAGAGGATCACCTCTGTGTCGCAGTGGGTGCGGAACTGGTAGCCCAGGCCCCGCAGCTCCTGCATCAATTCCCGGAAATTGTAGATCTCGCCGTTGTAGCTGACGCAAAGATTGCCGTCGGCGCTGAACATGGGCTGCTGGCCACTGGCCAGGTCGATAATGGACAGCCGCCGGTGGGCCAAGCCCAAGCCCGGCTCCGTGTGCAGGCCGCCCTCGTCCGGGCCGCGGTGGAACTGGGTCTGGTTCATGGCCGCAAGCAGCGCGCGGTCGGGTTCGCGCTGTTTGGTCAAATCGAATATACCGGCGATGCCACACATGCAGTTTCCCCACAAATCGTTATCAAAAATCCATGGCAGCTATTTCGTGCCTGAAAGACATTTTTAAACAGGAAGAGTTTTGCAACTCAAGTCAAATTGTAAGACCAAAGCGGACTCTGCGACACTCTCAGGATCAAGGATCCAAGGGTATAACCTGCCGAAACTCACTCGCTCACCTCATCGTTCAAACTATCAAGTCGCGCAAGCATTCCATCGCAAATAATACGAATGTCCTCGCAGATATTTGGGGGCGAATCTCTATTAATAGACTGCGAATGTATAGATTCTTCCATCCTGGTTGTGTGCTGAATATCCAGGAACTTACAGAGCGATCTGACTACATCATGGGGAGCCTTAACCATATCCTCGTATCGGACAAGTTGCACACGGGTATCAGCTTGGAGCTCTTGATCAAAAAAAAGCTGATTCCTATAGAACCAGAAAAGAGCATTCGCGGAGGCGTCAGATAGATCGGGCCTATAATGTGACCGAATAAGCTGCAACGTATCCTCCGTCATACCTCTTGCTCTAAAACCGGTCTTGTAAGGGTCAGTTATCAAATCCTCGAGTCGGTTTCGACCCCCAGGCCACTTGCGTAGGTCCGAGTTAACAACATCATCGTAGTGACGGTATGCCCACAAGGCCTTGGCTGGCTCAAAGTAGCTGAGGAGCTCCCTTACCATATGGCAATCGAGCAGCGCTTTAAAAACAATTAGACGCTTACGAGATCGCGAACGGAGGTACTCCAGCCGAGGTAAAGGCCTGAGGTAGAAGTTGTCAAATGCCTGTGGATCTCCCTCGCGGTAAACCTCAGTCTCATCGCTCCGTTCCAAAACGCCGAGGATCATGTTGGTGCCAGAACGCATGACGCCGCCCACGAACAAGGTAGATATCGTCCCATCCAAGGCATCCCGGCCGGGAGGAAAAAGAACTTTTTCCAGTGCGCGGTGCGTACTGGCGAGACGTCGACCAATATTCATTTTGAAGCGCTCTCGCTAAGTGATGAGTTGTATGAATTGCAAATATCAAAAAGAGAATAAACGTGCTTTTTACCCAAGTCCAGCAACCAGACTACGGCAGTAGCTTACGGGGCTTCACGATAATCCAGGTACCACTTCACCCAGCGACCCAGCCCTTCCGCCAGAGGCGTGCGCGGCTGCCAGCCGACCTCGGCTCGTAAACGGTCCACATCGGCGAAGGTCGCCTCCACGTCGCCGGGCTGCATGGGGAGGAACTCCTTGACGGCTTCCCGCCCCAGGGCCCGCTCCAAGGTTTCAATAAAGCTGAGCAGCGGCACCGGGCTGTGATTGCCGATGTTATAGATGCGGAAGGGTGCAGCGGCCGTGCCCGGGTCCGGGCGGGCGGGATCAAAGGCTGGATCCGGCGCCGGCACCCGGTCCAGCACCCGCACCGTGCCCTCGCAGATATCTTCCACGAAAGTGAAGTCCCGCTGCATGCTACCGTGATTGAAAACCTTGATCGGTCGCCCCTCAAGAATCGCGCTGGTGAACAGCCAGGGAGACATGTCCGGCCGACCCCAGGGGCCGTACACCGTGAAATAGCGTAGACCGGTGGTGGGCAGGCCGTACAGGTGGCTGTAGGTGTGAGCCATCAGCTCATTGGCTTTCTTGGTGGCCGCGTACAGGCTGACCGGGTGGTCCACCGCCTGGTGTTCGGCGAATGGTAGCGTGGTATTGCCACCATAGACGCTGGAGCTGCTTGCGTACACCAGGTGTCCAACACCGTGCCGGCGGCAGGCTTCCAGGATATTCATGAAACCCTGGATGTTGGAATCTATGTAGACATGTGGGTTCTCCAGGGAATAGCGCACCCCGGCCTGCGCCGCCAGGTGCACCACCCGCTGCGGCTTCTCCCGCGCAAAGTATGCGGTCATGCCCTCCCGATCCTCTACTGCCAGGACCTGGAAACGAAAGCCCGGGTGCTTTTGCAACACCGCCAGCCGTGCCTGCTTAAGGCTGACCGGGTAGTAGTCGTTGAGGTTGTCGATGCCGACGACTTCGTCGCCCCGCTCCAGCAAACTTTGCGCCACATGCATACCGATAAAGCCTGCGGCTCCGGTCACCAGAATCTTCATGCGCGCCGCAACAACTTGTCGTAAACCGCCAAATAGGCCACTACCGTGTACTCCCAGTCAAATTCCCTTTCAATCCGCTGCAACGCCGCCCGGCCCAGCCGCTCGCAGCGGGAGGGGTCCGTTACCAGCGCCATCACGGCCCGGGCCAGCACATCGACATCACCCACCGGCACCAGCAGGCCGGTCACCCCGTCCTGCACCAGTTCAGGGTTGCCCCCCACCCGGGTGGCCACAACTGGCAGGCCTGTGGCCATGGCCTCCAGCACGGTGTTGGAGATGCCCTCCCCCAGGGACGGCA
>JBGTGB010000225.1:0-6965 GCA_041746975.1 Haliea sp.
TGTGTCTGAATAGTCGTACAACTATCCCAACAAGTGCCCACACATCTGTCTTCGTTTCTTTGTTAAATAGCCCGGGTGCGCTGTGGCTGCCGGTTTCTCGTTGGTGGTTGCCCCCAACCGAGGATGCGCATTATACGTATCACCCAAGGCCCCGCAAGGCCTTTTACAGAAATATTTCAAAGTAATCTCTACAGGCGCGGAAACTGCTCAATAAAGCAGCAACACCCGGCCGAGGCTTCAGGGAGCGACTTGCTTCTCCTGGCGCCAGCGCTGCAGCTGCAGCACGGGACCCGATGCCGCATAGGCCAGAAATGCCAGCAGGAACATGCTGGGAGGATTCAGGGTTACCAGGCTGAACACCAGGATCACCAGGATCATTGCCACAAACGGCACCCTGCCGCGGAAATCCACGGTCTTGAAGCTGTAGTAGGGGAAATTGGCAATCATCAACAACCCGGTAACCGCGGTCAGGATAGACACCAGAATAGCGACCTCCATCGGCAGCTGCTCCCCGACCCAGCCGAGGTCGTGACAGACCCAGACCGTGCTGGCAATGATCGCCGCCGCCGCGGGACTGGCAAGCCCGGTGAAGTATTTCTTGTCCGCGGTTTCGATCTGGGTGTTGAATCGCGCCAGGCGCAGGGCCGCACAGGCTACATAAATGAAGGCAGCGCTCCAGCCGAACTTGCCCAGATCCCCCAGGGCCCAGCTGAACATGACCAGCGACGGGGCCACACCAAAGGACACCATATCCGCAAGGCTATCGTACTCCGCACCGAACTTGCTGGAGGTGTTGGTCATGCGGGCTATGCGACCGTCCAGCCCATCGAGCACCATGGCGGCAAAGATGGCAAGGGGGGCGCTCTCGAAATCACCGCGCATGGCGGCCACGACAGCGTAGAACCCGGCGAACAGAGCGCCGGTGGTCAGCAGGTTGGGCAACAGGTAAACGCCCTTGCGACGCACGGTGCGTCCGTTCTCCGAGGCCTCCTCCTCATGCTCGTCTACGATCAGTTCCAGAGGTTGTGCGACACCCTGCAGATCAATCAGAGCCTCCTGCCCTGGGTCCTGGGTTTTATCGTCCCTTGCGTCGCTCATAGTGATGCCCGGATCAAATGGACGGGCAGTATATCAAAGGGCGGCGCCATAGGTCTGTTGCGCTACACTCCAAAGGGATTTGACCCGCGGGTCCGCAAGGCGAGCCGACAGGCTGACCAGGCCAATGTCCAGCGGCGGCAGGGGCTCCCAGACCGGCACCGGGTTTACCCGGGCCGCCATGCCGCTGGCCTGGACCACCAGGTCTGGTGCTATACCCACGCCCAGGCCCAAGCCCACCATGGCGACAATGGCCTCGTGGCCAGCAACCTGGGCATAGATACGCGGCTTGCTGCCACGACGCTCCAGCCAGCCGTCGAGCATATCCTTGGTCACGCCGCGCTCGGGGACAATAAAAGGAATGCCCGACCAGTCAAATCCTGGAGAGGCCATATCACCCGAGACCATGCTGCGGCGCACGACGCAGTCGGCGGCTGGCATGCACACCACCATCGGCGATTGCAGCAGAGACAGAAACGATAGCCGCGAAGGGAGGTACTCCGGCCGGCCGCTCACCGCCACATCGTCCTGCCCCGAAAGCACCCGCTCAATCCCGTCGGCCTGGTCGCCGGTGTGCAGCATGATCTCCACCCCTGGCTGCCGCTGGCGGAAGGCTTCCAGCACCGGCGCCAGGATGCTGTAGCTGGCCGTGACCGAGCAATACAGATTGACCTCGCCCGCGAGCTGCTGGTCCCCGCGCATCTGCCGGCGCAGGTCCCGCCATTCGGCAACACTGCGCTGCGCGTATTCGAGGAATGCGCGACCGGCCGGGGTCAGGCGCATGCTGCGCTGGTCCCGCTGCAGCAGCTCCTGGCCCAGTTCTTCCTCCAGCCGCCGCACCGTGCGGCTGACCGCGCTGACGCTCAGGTGCAGGCGCTCGGCGCTGCGGCTGAAGTTCAGCGACTCAGCGACCGAGAGAAAGACCTGGAGGGAGCGCATGTCCATGACGCTATTTTGCTCCCCACGCAAATCTGTTTCAATAGCTTCGCGATTCGCGCAAAATCACTCGGGACAGCGTGCAACCGAATCATCCAAATATGCAGACCAGGCCTTAGCGCACAATCATCCGTCGCAGCACGTCGTCCCTGTACACGAAGTGGTGCCAAAGAGCGGCCCCGGCATGCGCGACAATCAACCCGGCCGTCCCATATCCCAGAACGAGATGGAGTCTGTGAAGCACCATTGACCAGGACAACTCGATGGGTATGAACGCAGGCATGGCAATGCCTAGCCAGTCGAAGAACTCGACCACATCCCGCTTCTCCGGAAACACATTGGGGACAGTAAACCATCCCCAGAATGTCGTAGTGGCCCCGACCGAGTTGGAGCTGAGGAAACCGGAAACCGGCAAAAGGAACATAACCGCGTAAAAAGTGGTATGCACCCAGGAGGTTAGACGGCGCTGCTTCGGCGTCATTTCATCCGGGAGAACGGGCCTGGGATTATTCAGCAACCACCAGACCCTGAACAGCGCCAACAGGAGGACCGTCAAGCCCACAGACTTGTGCACCTTGATCCAGTAGAGGTAGCGCTGGATGTTCTCCTCGACCCCATGCTCCTGATTCACGATATAGATGACGAGTACGGTGCCGTAAATCATCAGCAGCGCAATCGACCAATGCAGTAAGCGCGCTACCCGCCCCCATGAATCGTACGTATTGCGCCAGGACACGATCTCTATTCCAGATCGTACTGCAGTGAGACACCAACCTGTCTGAGCCTTGGCAGGGCAACGCCGAATGCGCGATCAGAGAAAAGGGTCTGGGGATCCAGAAAGCGGGTCACCGAGTTTGGAGTACGATCATTAAAAACATTTCGCCCGAAAAGTGTCGCGGTCCAGGGCCCGGACTTGAGCGCCAGGCGCAGATTTACCTTCTCCGAGCTGCCCGTTTCTGCAAGATTATGGATCTGCGCATACCGGGTTGACTCAAACAGATAATCGGCACGAAAGTGCCCGTTTATCGTGTTCGTCAGCGCAAAATGTAATGTGTTCGACAACGAAAACGTATGCTCCGGTGCATTGGGCGTAATATTGCCTTTCGCCGACGGGTCTCCAAAAAGATCTTCCTGCTCCAGATCATCGAATTGTTCAAACTCCGCATTGACCCAGCCATATGAAAGCGCAATGTCCCAGAAGTGCACTGGCCTCGCCTGTAGACTCAGCTCCGCGCCATGCACCCGGGTTTTACCTGCATTGACGATAAGCGGGACGGTAGAGAAAGGGTTACCCGTTCTCTCCACTTGCTCACTGGTAGAAAGCTGTTGTTGGGTCCAGTCCACGTAGAACAATGCGACGTCGTAGCGAACTCTGTTGTCCAGCGCACTGCCTTTAGCGCCAAACTCAAAGTTCCAGGCCTCCTCCTCATCAAAAGTCGCAAACCTGATGAGTCTGTTACGCTCCGCTTCAACAATATTGGCCGCTTGCAGCGATGTATTGAACCCACCGGGCTTGGTACCCTTGGAGGCGTTGGCGTAAAGCATCAGCGCATCGTCTACATCATAGGAAATCGTGAAACGCGGTGTCGTACTTGCAAAATCCTCGCTGAGTGCCAGCGTTGCAGGCAGTCCGTTAACGGTACTATTCGTCTCGGTCTCAATCTTGTCTTCCGCGTAGCGCACCTCGGCCGTGGCAGTCAACTTATCCGTAAAGTCATACTCCGCAGAAGCAAAGAGAGCCTTGTTGGTAACCTCCCGTGGAGCTACCCGACGCGGATTGTCCAATGCCAACCCCGAACTACTTGTCCCTCGATTCTGTTCCTCGTAGTAATACAGTCCTGCAAGCCAACGCAGAGGCTGGTTGGCATCGCTGGACACGCGAAACTCTTGTGACACATCGCGAAGACTCGAGCTGTCAAAGGTACGAAAAGCCTCCACGGACAAGAAAGGCAAAAAGATCAGCGGATTCTTGATGGTGTCCAGGAAGTCATTGTCTCGATAAATTTCCGTTTCCTCATCCGTGTAGCTACTGACTGATGTCAGGGTGATGCCCGAGCCCACGTCAATGTCGACCTGCAGGCTGGAACGGTGGGTGTTGCGAGTCAGTCCGGCATCCGGTAGTACGTCAAGATTCAGCGCCACATCCCTGAACTCATTGACCTCACCGCAGAAGTAACCGAGAGCGGAATCGGGAAAGCAGTTATTCTCTGACGAAGTCTGCAGCCGAAACGGTATATGGTCATCATCATCCTCGGCATACATAAGCCGCAATGTTGCTTCAACACGGTCACTGGGTGTCCAGCGCAGGGCAAGATTGACGCTATCTGACGATAGCCCACCTGCAGAACCGCCTCCTGTGCCGATATTGTCGTATTGACCATCCATTTCGAAAAATCTCGCACTGATCATGTAACCCAGTTTGTCCTTGATCAATGGTCCGCTCAAAAATCCCGAAATATCCACCTCGCCGTCCTCGGCGAGCGTGGTAAGCACACGGCCACGCATTTCCTCGCCTGGGGCACGTGTAACATAGTTGATTGCACCGGCGAAGGTGGCTCGACCAAAAAGTGCTGACTGGGGCCCCTTGATGACCTCGACGCGCTCCAGGCTGGTAAGCTCGGCGTTCGATATGGTGCCAGGAACGAAAATTCCGTTCACGAAAATGCCCGTATTCGCGCCGCCAAGTATGTTGGACATGCCGCGCACCACAGGTCGGTCAAACGTTCTGCCAAAGGATTCGCGAAACGAGAGATTCGGGGTGAAATCCGCGATATCGAACACACTGGTCATACCCGCATCATTAATCGCCGTGCTGGTGAATGCCGAGATCGATAGCGGGACATCCTGAAGGCTCTCGTCACGCTTGCGCGCACTGACAATCACCTCCTCCATCACCGGCGGCACCTGGGCATCCATATCCGTCTGAGTGGGTGTCGTACCCTGCTCCCCGTTCCCAACATCAGCGGGAGCGGCGTTCTCTTGCGGGGCTACCGGGGCTGCCAGGAACAGCCGGACCGTGCCGGCATCCACGAATCGGTAGTTGACCCCGGTTCCCGCGAGCAGCCTGTCCAGGAACTGACGCGGACTCAGACTCCCCTGTACCGCTGCCACCGGTTTCTGCGCGATCTCTGCGTCTACATAGAGATGCTGCACACCGCTTTGCTCCGTGAACTGCTGCAAAGACCGCCCCAGAGACTGCTCCGGTACCTCAAAGTTGTAAGTTGTTTGCGCCGTTGCAGGGTAAGCGACCAGCAAAGCTACCCATAACACGCAGAAAAAAGAACCGAGTCTCGTTGTTTTCATTATTTCTCATCCGCTCCATAGAAGAGTCCGGCCGGTTGACCGTTATCTCCATAGACGAACGAAGGGAAAAAATGCGAACGCGCTACCGTGAATCAGTGCGAGGGGCTTTCGAGTGCACGCGTGAAGGACGCCGTATCACCGGCCCTGAATACCCCATATATCGGCGTGTCGGGGTCCATCCCGGCGGGGAGGGTTACATGGGAGTCGGAATGCCGGTTTACCTGCCGCACCGCCAACTCCAGCGGTTCTCCACTAAAAACGAGGAAACCGTCTACCCAGGTTGAGTCCCGCTCACCGTCGGTAAACGCCCGAACCTCTGGAGGGTGTGCCGGGTGCCAGCGTACTTCCTCCCCTGCCCCAGCAACATGCCTGAAGCGTCCGCTTGCGGGCGTATCGCCGCTTACAGCCACCTCCCCCTCTACAATACTGACCGAGATATTACCGTCACGGCGGGTAACGTCGAATACGGTACCGAGTGCGCCGGCTTCAATGCCACCCGCATAGACCGTAAATGGGCGCCCGGGGTCCTTTTCAACATGGAAGCGGGCACGCCCGTAGGCAAGGAAAACATCCCGTCTTTCCGGCGTCATCGCCACCGACATCCGGGTCTCGGCGTCCAACACAACACGTGAGCCATCCTCCAGTTCGATTTCCTTGATGCTCGACGCCGTGGCGAAGCTGATTTCCGCCGGTCGCTGGCTGAGCATGGTAAACGCCAGTCCAAGTGCGAGCACGATAGAGGCTGCCGCTGCGAGAGAGCGCAAGCCAAAGAATGTTCGCGAGATTTCAGGGGTAGCGACAGGAACCCGGGGCGCTGCGTGTTCGGATTGCTCAAGCGCCTCGGGCGTCACCAATTCCCAGACTGTCCTCATCTTCTCAAACGCATTGTGGTGTTCAGTGTCAGCTTCAACCCAACGCGAGAACGCTTCCCACTCTGTTCCGGAGACCTCGCCCTCCTCAAGCCTGACCAGCCAGGCCGCAGCGGCCCGATCGACAGCGCCGCTGCTCTGCTGCTCCGCACCAGGAATTTTGTTCATCTCGGCAACTCCGGAGAGAACGCTGCGAGCCGCTCCGCAAGGGCAACCAGTGCACTGGCGAGATGCTTTTGTACGGTACGGGGCGTCACTTCCAACTGCTCAGCAATCTCGACCGACGAAAACCCCTGAATACGACGCAGCTTGAAAATGTGTGCCGTCATTTCCGGGAGTTCGCCCAGCGCCACGAACAACGCCCGCTGCAGCTGCTCCGTCGCCAGCAAGTCGTGTGGACCCGGGTCCTGGGCTGCCATGTAGTCCGGTGCCTCGGGCAGACCCTCGCTGGTAACCTCAATTGCGCCGCGACGCGCCCGGTCCACCAGCAGATTGCGCGCGGTCCGCAACAGGAATGCACGGGGATGCTCAATAAGACCGGGGTTGGGGACCAGCAGCATTTTCATATAGCAGTCCTGCGCGAGGTCAGCCACTTCGTCCGCGGGACATGAAGCTGAGAGAAAACGACGCAAATGGCCATCATATTGGCACTTGAGACTTTCCACGAATTCTCTGGCAGAGCGCGACATCACAGAATTCTATAGCAGCCAGCGGACCCTGTCATTTGACAGTATTGCTCCTTGCGCAAATCTGTTTAACTTA
>JBGTGB010000226.1:0-5166 GCA_041746975.1 Haliea sp.
TGGGCGCCGCCGCGATCGGCAATTCACTGCACCGGGGCCTGCTCAACCTGGCCTTTCAGCGCGTCGTGTTTCACAGCGGCACCACGCCGGCGCCACAGCTCGGGTTCACAGATTTCGCAACGGTCTACACCCCGTTGCGAACAGCCACCGTGCCTCTGGCCCTGCACGCCAGCGGCTCAATTCCCTTCGTGCTCAGGGGAGAGCGGGATATCGCCGGAGCCCCCGCGGGGCAGTACTGGGATGGCGGAATCATCGATTATCACTTTGACCTGCGGCAATACCGGGGCGCAGGCCTGCTGCTGTACCCGCACTTTTGCGCCGACATCACACCGGGCTGGTTCGACAAGTTCCTGCCCTGGCGCAAAGCCAGTACCCGACTCCTGGATGATCTGGTGCTGCTGTGTCCCAGCCGCGACTTCGTGGCCTCCCTGCCCCAGCGGAAAATACCGGGTCGAGCCGATTTCAAGCGCCTGAGCAGCGCTGCGCGGGTTGCTTACTGGCGGGCCTGCATGGAGCGTAGCCAGGCTCTGGCGGAGGATTTCGCGGCCCTGCTGGCGAGCCCGGACCCACTGGCAGGGGTCACCCTGGTCAGCTGATCATTTCGTTGAGATAGCGCTCCACTTCCGCCTTCAGGGGCCTCTGGAACGCCGAGGCCAGCAGACCCAGCCGCACCGAGACATCCACTATCCCGTCGTGAAAGGACAACAGGCCATCAATGCCGCCACCCTTGATGCGGACGCTGTCGCCTTCCCAGCTCGAGCGCACGCCATGTTCATCCTGGAGCCGGTCAGCCAGCCGCTGGGCCGCCTGCCGCAGATCTTCCTTGGGCATGGTGTAAGGTTTGCTGATCCGGAATCCCGCCATAATCGCCTGTGCCTGTCAGCCTGTTCTCTACACAGGTTAGCCCGTACCCCGGCGCATGACCAGCCAGTTCCCCGCCAGCACCAGGGCGAAGCCGGCCAGCCCCAGCAGTGTCCACTGATAGCCCTCGAACAAAGTTGAAATAAGCAGGGCGACCACCGGGAACAGGAGCGAACTGTAGGCGGCCCGATCCGGACCGATACTGCCAATCAGGGTGACATAGGCCCAGAATCCCACCACGGAACCAAACACCGCCAGGTAGAGCAGCGAACTGATATAGCCAAAGTCCCAGTCCAGGGTTATGGGAGTGCCAGTCACCAGCGCGGTACCGTACAGTGCTAGCGCGCCGTAAAGCATGCCCCAGGCATTGCACACCAGCACCGGCAGGCGGTCGCGGCTGTTGCGGGCGGCGAAGATGTTGCCGAAGGAGGCCAGGCAGGTGCCGAGAAAACACAGTAGCAGGGCCCGGAAGCTGGCGTCGTTGAGGCTGAAACTCTCCAGCTGCGGCAGGAACACAGCCACCATGCCGACCAGGCCGATGCCCGCACCGAGGGCCACCATCTTGCTCGCGGGCAGGCGCAGGAAGATCGCGCCGTTGACCATGTTGAGTATCACCATGGTGGAAAACACCACCGCCACCAGGCCGCTGGCCAGCTCTGCGGTGGCGTGGTAAATGAAAATGTAGTTGCCGCTAAACAGGCACAGGCCCTGCAGGCAGACCATGACATGGTCCCGCCGGGACAGCGGCAGCAGGCGCCGGCGCAAAATCAGGTACAGGAATATGAGCAGCGCAGCCAGCATGGAACGGTGGGCGATGGACACCATTGGCGCCACGGTACCAAGCTGGAACTTGATGGCGATCCAGGTCGAACCCCAGATCACCACCGTGATGGTATAGAGCAGCAGATTGTTCATCGGCAGCGGCCAGCGCAAAGCGCGCACTTTAGCGCATCCGCGGGCCCGGGCCTATGGCGGCGGCAAACGCCGCCGCAGCGTCAGCGCTTGATGAATTCGCCCGCGTACCAGTTCAGCATACCGATCTTTTCGTCCAGCGGCTTGTCGGGCTCCATTTCATAAACGTTGCGGAAGCCGATGATCACATCGGTGACACCGATCTCCTCCAGCTTGTGGATGCCGGCCTCGGTAAACGCGTCCTGGCCGGTAGTGTAGACCCGGAAAGTCCGGTCGCTGGTACCGTATTCGTCGCGCAGCTCATGCAGGCGGCGGATGTAGCCTTCCAGCTGCTGCATGTCTGCCCCCGCGCACATCCAGCCGTCCCCGACTTTGGCTGCCCGGCGCAGCGCCGGCTCAGCGTGCCCTCCGATCAGAATCGGCGTGGGCGCGGTGGGCACCGGGCACATCTTGATTGCGGGCAGCTTGTGAATCTCGCCCTCATAGCCGAAGAACTCACCGGTCTCCAGCCCGCGCAAAATGTCGATCTGCTCGTCCAGGCGCAGGCCGCGCTTTTCCCAGGGCACGTCGCAGACCGCAAAGTCCTCCTCCCAGGGGCTGATGCCGACACCGAAATCGAAACGGTTATTGGACAGGCCCTGGATACTCTGGACCTGCTTCGCCACCACCGCCACCTGGCGCACTGCCAGCTTGTAGACGAAGGTCGCGAAACGGATTTTCTCGGTTACCGCGGCCATTGCGGCGACGGCTATGAGGCTTTCCAGAAAGGGCACGCTCTCGAGGAACTCGCGGCTGCCATCCTTGTTATAAGGATACTTGGAGCTGGCCTCCTTGGGGTAGCAGATACTGTCCGGAATGGTGATGCCATCATAGCCCGCCGCTTCCGCCGCCTGCACCAGGGGCAGATAATGGTCCGCATCACTCATCCCGATCTGGTAGCTGAATCTCATGCTCTTGCTCCTGTCTGTTGGTTGCCCGGCCCCCGAACGACGGCCGCTATGGTGACTGGCCTCACTGTAACCGCCTTGCGGGCGGCGGTCATCGCCCGCTTGAAAATAGCCCTCGCTGGCCTCAAATACTGAACCTTCAGCATACGCCCAACTGTCGCCGCGGGATCAACCAGCCAACCGAATGGATTACACTTGCCCCATGAGCCATGACACCAGTCCCGTCAACCCGGCCGCCGACAGTAGCCGCAGGTTCCTGTTCGAGCAGGCCGACATTCGCGGCGAGATCGCCCAACTGGGCACCAGCCTGGGCGATATCCTCGCGGTGCACCAGTACGCTCCGGGGGTGCAGCGCCTGCTGGGTGAATTCCTCGCCGCCGCTACCCTGCTGAGCACCACGCTGAAGTTCGAAGGCCGGTTGATCCTCCAGGCCCGCAGTGGCGGCCAGGTCCCGCTATTGATGGCAGAGTGCAGCAGCGACCTGCAGATACGTGGCATCGCCAGGGGTGCGCAGCTCGCAACCTCCGAGGATTTCGATCAGCTGCTGGCAGATGGCACTCTGGCGATCACCGTTGAGCCGCTGCAGGGAAAAAGCTACCAGGGCATCGTGCCCCTGTCCCGACATTCGCTGGCCGCCAGCCTGGACGCCTACTTCGAGCAATCGGAACAGCTACATACCCGGCTCTGGCTGGCCTGCGACGGCCAGTCCGCCGGCGGCCTGCTGCTGCAGCAGCTGCCGGCGCAGCTCAGCCGTGAGTCGCAGCTGCGCGAGCAGCAGTGGCAGCATGTCTGCACCCTGGGGGAAACCGTGACCCCGAACGAGCTACTGCAACTGACACCAGCGGACCTGCTGTACCGGCTCTACCACGAGGATCCGGTGCGACTGTTCGATCCGCGCCCGGTCGCCTTCCAGTGCAGCTGTTCACTGCAGCGCAGCCGCAATGCGCTCTCAGCCATTGCCAGTGCCGAACTGGAGGACATTTTGCGGGAGCAGGGCTGTATCACCGTGGACTGCGAATTCTGCAACCAGCAGTACCGGTTCGAGCGCGACGATCTGGGCGACCTGCTGCGCGCGGGCCCAGCGCCGACGCTGCATTGACGCTCGGCGAAGATCGCCGAATTTTTCTCCAATCCGGTTCGCATCGGGGGGGGATTCTGACATAATGACGCCCCCCGAAAGTCCCACAGAGGCCACTCAGTGACCCTTGATAACAGCACCCCCCGGGAGTTCATCGACCTGGGTATCGCACAGCTGGTTGAAGAAGCGCTGAAGCGAGACGAAGGCCTCCTGGCCGACAGCGGCGCCCTGCTGGTCACTACCGGCCATCGCACTGGCCGCTCCCCGGCTGACCGTTTCATCGTTCGGGAGCCCAGCACCGAAGACAGCATCGACTGGGGCCCGGTCAACCGCCCCTTCGACAGCGAGCGTTTCGATGCCCTCTGGGACCGGGTGGAAGCCCACCTTGGCGAACGCGATTGCTTTATCTCCCACCTGCACGTGGGTGAGCACAGCGACCACTACCTGCCCCTCAAGGTGGTCACCGAAACCGCCTGGCAGAGCCTCTTCGGGCGCAACATGTTCATCCGCCCGCAGCAGTACAACGTGGGCCGCAAGCCCGAGTGGACCGTCATGAACGCCGCCGGCTTCGTGTGCGATCCGGAGCGCGACGGCAGCAACTCCGACGGCGTAGTGATCCTGAACTTCGCCCGCCGCAAGGTACTGATCGCCGGTATGCGCTACGCCGGCGAGATGAAGAAAGCCATGTTCTCGGTGCAGAATTTTCTGCTGCCCGAGAAGGACGTGATGTCCATGCACTGTTCCGCCAACGTCGGCGAAGACGGTGACACCACCCTGTTCTTCGGCCTCTCCGGCACCGGCAAGACCACCCTGTCAGCGGATCCCGAGCGCTTTCTGATCGGCGACGACGAACACGGCTGGGCCAAGGGCTCGGTATTCAACATCGAGGGTGGTTGCTACGCCAAGACCATCGACCTGAGCCAGAAAAACGAACCGGTAATCTGGGACGCGATCCGCTTCGGCGCGATCATAGAGAACGTGGTGCTGGACCAACAACGGCACGCGGACTACAGCGACACCAGCCTCACCGAAAACGGCCGCTGCTGCTACCCGCTGGAACACATAATCAAGCGCACCGAGTCCAACGCCGGCGGTGAGCCCAAATGCGTTATCTTCCTGACCTGTGACGTCTCCGGCGTTTTGCCGCCAGTCTCGATCTTGTCCAAGGAAGCGGCGGCGTTCCACTTTCTCAGCGGCTACACCGCCCGGGTCGGTTCCACCGAGCTGGGCGCCGAGGCCGGCATCCACCCCACCTTTTCTACCTGCTTCGGCGCGCCCTTCATGCCGCGCCCTGCCAGCGACTATGCCGAGCTGCTGATGAAGCGTATCGACGACTTCGGCAGCCAGGTCTACCTGATCAACACCGGC
>JBGTGB010000227.1:0-16332 GCA_041746975.1 Haliea sp.
CCGCGGGTAGGGCACGTTCTGGATCTGGTCGCCCAGGTGGTGCTGGCATCGCTACGCTCGTTGTCGGGCACCCCGTTCGCGGTGCTCGCTAACGAGGACATGGTGCTGCACAGCGCCCTGCACCTGCTGATGAGCGACGAATTGCGCGGCGGCATCCGCGACCTGTTCGACATCCGCATGTCTCCCCTGATGCTGGTCAGGCACCTGGCCTAGAAGGGCTGGTTGGGGTTGCGTGGGCGGGAATAGGGCGGGGTCACAGGGGCGAGGGGGCTGAGTGGGGAGTCGGTAGCGATTCAAAGCGTTCTCGGTGGAAATGAGAAGCAGGTCACAGTTTTCTGGCAGGTGATGTCAGTTTTCTTTACAGCTGGCCGCTTCGGGTATTCATTAAAGAACGGCAACTACCTGATTTATAAGTGTTTATAATTATTGGCATCAGTTTTGCTTTGTTATGAGTGAGGGTCAGTCTGTTGGAAAAGTTGCCAGCATCAAGCCCAGTCAAATTGAAAAGGGGATTGGAGTAGTGAAGACGTTAGCGAAATTGGTCGGTGTGGGGCTGGTGGCGGGCATGTTCAGTCTGAACAGCCAGGCTGCACCGATCTATTGCTCGGATGGAGCTCCGGTAACCAGTGCTGGAACCCTCAGCGTGACTGACTTCACCTACCGTGGAGACAATGCAGATGACTGCTACGGGGTGAATGGTGGCAATGACAGCGCGGGTGCGCTGAACCTACTCAAGGTTTTTGGCTTTGAGGACTGGGTGCGATTGACGAGATTCAACGCCCCGGCGGACGTGGCTCCCGGGGAATTCGATACCGGCGGTGGTGTGCTCTCATTCAGCCTAGTCTATTATGGCCTTTCAGGCGGGCTGCACCAGTTTGCCCTGAATGCCAGCGGCAGCCCCACCTCCCTGTTGCCTGCAGACATGACGTTGGTGGGTGTGATCAAGCAGGGTAACTTCTGGTCTGCCTACCTGTTCAACGAAGTGACGATCGCTGCTGATACCACAGGAACGCTTAACGCGGGCAACTTCCTTACCGCCTTCGGCCCGGGTGTCAATAACTTCTCCCACTTCACCTTCTATGGCAGAAACTATTCCCAGCCTGGTCCGGATCCAGATCCAGATCCAGACCCGGATCCCAACCCAGTACCAGTGCCGGGTACGCTGGTCCTGCTGGGACTGGGGCTGATGGGCCTCGGCTGGTCGCGAAAGCGTCGGCCACTCGCCTGAGCCCTTGTCAATAATGAAGAAAGCCCGTCTTGCAGCGGGCTTTTTTCTTTCTACTGGTGAATGATCCGTACGGGCAGCCAGACAGGGCTGTTCGTACGCTATGTTAAAACACCACGCTGACCGCGTTGGAACAGCTCGTAGATCCTGCCTCGCAGACCTCGTAGGCGTAACTGCCTGAGCCTTTGCTGTTGATATTGTCGGTGTAGCTGCCACTGTTGGCGACCGATCCGCGCAGTAAAGATCCATCGCGGTAGATGTCCACACTGCCACCCAAAGCCCCGGACCAGCTTAAGGCCGCCGACTGCGCGCCCTTAACCTTGTAGCCCTGCACGCTCAGATCGATGGCGGCGGCAGCCGGTTGTGCGGCTTCCTCCGTCATGGCCGAACCGGTATTGCTGTAACTGGACACCCCGCCGCCGTTGAAGGCCTGCGCCCGGTAGTCGTAGCGAGTTCCAGGGGCCAGGCCAGTATCCAGGTAGGAAACGGTACCGGCGGCTGCCACATGGACCTGGGTCCACTGGCTGCTGCCCTCAATCTGCCGCTCTATATTGAAACCGTTTTCATCGCCAGATCCGCGAACCCAGTTGACTTCCACCTGGTCCGTCCCGAGAGCCGCAGCAGACAATCCGCTCGGGGCACCCGGCGCTGCTACGTCAGTGTTGTTTTCTGAGCGCACCAGCAGGTGATCGACCTGCACGGAATGAGCGGTTGCCTGCCCCGCCGTGCGCGTATTGTCCCTGACCCTGACATACAGCGTGCCGTTCAGCGATGCGGGCAGAACGAACTGCTGCGGGCCACTGTTGCCGGCATTCACGGCAAACATGTTGATGAAAGTGGCATTGTCGGTCGAGTAGGCAAAGGCAAATGAATCTACCGTCGCGGTGGTTTGCACATTCGCGAACAACACCACCGAGTTGCCGGGTTTGACCGGGATCGTCCATTTGTGCTCCAGGTAGCCATAGCGACTGGTTTTCTTGCCACCGGATTCCACTTCTTGAATAGTCTGGAACCGGCCGTCAGGGCTCCAGGTAGACTGATAGTTGCCCGTCACAGTACCGGCCACCGGCATGTCCGCGCTGGCGAGCTGTTCGGATACGGGCGACAGCGGGTTGGTGGCGGCAATCGCCACCTGGCTGTAGGCCGAGTTGCCCGTGCTGTTCCAGGCGCGGACGCGGTAGCTGTAGAGCGTATCAGGCTCCAGACCGTTATCCGTATAGGATCTGCTGTTCGCCGGCAGGGATGCGATCTGGGTGAAGCTCCCCCCGGTGACGGCGCGCTCGAGGTGGAAGCCGGATTCGTCAGTGGACCTATCGATCCAGGTCAAGGCCACCGCGCTGTCGCTGACAGCCGCGGCCGCAAGTCCCGAGGGCGCCGCGGGAACCGATGCTACCGGCTGTTCCGAGGGCGGTGTCCTGAACGCCGCCACCGTGGCGGCGGTCGTATCGATGGTGCGGGCGTTGTCCGTGTAAGAGTCCTGCCCGGTAGGCTGGCCGTTGTACAAGACATTGGGATTGGAAAAGTGGCTTATGCGAGTGCAATTTGTGCTGCAGTTATAGGCCATCACGGTTCGAAAGGCGTTAAAGGGCTCCTGATGACCATACGCATAGGGATAAATAGCCCCGCTGGCGTTGTTGTGGTCGTGATGTGCGCCCATGTTGTGGCCAAGCTCGTGGGCGAAGGAGTAGTAACCGGTGGCGCAGCCGTGGTGTACCACACTGAAGGAACTGGACGCGAAGCTCGAGGACAAACTGGCCATGCGGTAGGCGATGCCGCAGTACTGCGGTTCATTCGCGATCAAGCTGACCAGGTCGGCGCCATAGGAGTTGCGCAGCGTGTGCAATTCGTCCATGTAACCATCATTGGTACTGCGCAGCCGGGACAGATCCGTGCTCATATTGCCGGACTCGGTATAGCTGGTCAAAACGGTATGCACAAGATTCAGTCGTGACGTCATGCCACTGTTGGCGAAGGCCTGGTTCGCTTCCGCCATGGCCTGAATGATCAGCGCATCGACGCCCTGAGTACCATAGCGAGCCTGGACTGACGGCGTGTAGGCGGCCATCACGTCGATGACCGCGCCGCCACCGTCTGCGGCCAGCGAAGCAGCTTCGGCCCCTCCCGTGCTGCCTGACCCGGTGTCGGCAACGGCAATGGGGTCGAGCTCCGGCGCCGGGTCACTGGTTCCGACCTCGCTCAGAATGTGGCTGCCATCCCGCCGCGGTTCCAGCTTGAACAACCTGCCCTGGTAACTAAAAGCACCCGCTACCGCGTTCCCGCTGACACCGATGGTCACGCTATTGGCCAAATCGCCATCGGCATGCCCAACCCAGTCGAATCTACCCTTCCCCCAGTCCTGCTGGTGGTCGCGCACCGCTTCAAAGGACACGCCATCGGGCAGGCTGAGGAACAGCCTTCCACTGCGCAATTGCCCATAGTTGATTTTCACAGCGCGCGAGCGCCCGTCAATGGCCTGCGCCGGCAGCACCGCCTGCGATTTGCCCGGAACGGTGGTCAGGAGGCCGGGGGGCTCAGGTGTTTTTGCACTGGCGACAAGCCCTCCGTACAGTGTCCAACCGCCGAGCAGCACTGAAAAAGCCACCTTGCGCCATGGATTATTGAGTTTGCACATTTGCGAATCCTCACCTTTGCAATCGATTCTTGTCGTATCACAGGTCGCTTCGTTGTGACGCTGCGGTAGTCCTCGGATCGCAGCCTAGGGTATGAAGTCAAGGGCTAGAAGAAAAAAGTTGAGAAAAGTCCAGATTGTCGGGCGGGGTGAAATCGTTAGGGAAATCGGGGATAAGGTACTGCTAGACAGTCCGGCATTTTGTGGCCCCTGGGTTACGTGCTCTGTATCCTCGGCTTGTCATCGATCCCCGGCATAGTCCCCGATGACGGGCAGGGCGCCTTGCAGGTGGTTACCAGGGTGCCGCCGGCCTTGCAGAACCTGCTCCAAATCCCCGTGTACGCCGGTCTCGCCTTTCTCTGGTGCTGGTCGCTGGCAGGCAGGTTGCGTCGCCCCTGGGCGCTGGTACTTCCCTTGTGTTTGGCTGCTGGCTTCGGGATACTGGACGAGTATTGTCAGTTCTTCACTCCCGGCCGCTATGCTTCCTTGACTGATGTGTTGTTTGATGTGATCGGCGCGGGCTTTGGCGTGTTGTTTTTTTGGTGGCTCCGGCGCAGCATTTCAGCGAGGAGTGAACCAACATCATGATAGCTCGCCGGCTCACAGCGGTTAAAGTGTGCCTGCCTATATTTCATGAGGCGCGGGTGCGTCACGGCAAACGTAACCTAGAGTAACCTGATGCAAGACCGGCCGGGCGCTTTGGATAATGGCGTGGGCTTTCTCATTTCATATTGGACAAGGCTTCCAGTATCGCCCTAGCCGTGCGCGTGTTAAGCTAAAGAGGTCGGTGCGGAAGGTCCGCACGAACTTGTAGTGTCGTCTGTGAATGGCTGTTTGTGGTTCTGTGGAAGTGTTTGCGGTCCTGTTCACTCGCGCCACGGGATCGCAGGCCGTCAATTAAGGCGTCATCATCAAGATGAATCGCTTCTTGCGCTAGATTCAAATCGATCACTGAATTATCTCGACTACATAAGGAAGGATGGATGTCCGGCTCCATTCCGCACGATGGCTACGCAATCATCATTGGGGCGATGAAATGCGGTACATCTTCGCTATATTCTTATATGGCTCAGCATCCTGCGATATGTCCTGCGGTCCGCAAAGAGCCTGAATTTTTTTCGCGTAATTTAAGTCACGGAGTGAACACTGATCGTTATGAAGATCTTTGGTCTTTCGATCCTACAGTTCATTTGTACGCACTCGAGGCGTCTACAGGGTACACGAAATATCCTTACGAGGAAGGAGTCCCCAGAAGGATGTTTGAGTATGGGATCCGACCAAAGTTAATATATATCGTGAGAAATCCATTCAAGAGGATAGAGTCTCATTTTAATTATATGAGCCAGTCTAATTCTTGGAACAAAAGCATAGATGATGACCACCTGATTTACACAAGCAACTATTATGTTCAACTTGAAGAATACAGAAAATATTTTTCTATAGACGATATGTTAATATTGGATTTTGAAGAGCTAAACAAAAATACCGACGAACTTATGAATAGCGTCTATACTTTTTTGCAAATACCATGTGGCTTATTCCCAAGAACCTACGAAATTAAAAATGCGACGAAGACAGAGTCGTCAATAGAAAAATATCTTAGAAATGGAGAACTTGATAAAGCTATTTCATGGCTTCCGAAACCCGTAAAACGCTTTGGAAAAAGCTTCCTGTCGAAGATCGACTCGGGAAAGGGACGCCAGCTCAGTAAAAAGAGAAAGGAAATGATTTATAGAAAACTAAAGGACGACATGTTCAGATTTAAAAGCGTGTACAACTTTAATGTAGATAAATGGGGCTTTGATTAAGTAAGTCATTTTCATTTTCGGAGGTAGGTTAACATAGACTGACGTGACACAAATTCTGCAGTGGATTCAAAGCACTAACTGGTGTTTGATCTGGACTGTTGAGGCGGAGTCTCCCCAGACGCGGCTCTCTACCGAGGTCAGCTCTCCCCAGGGAAGGATGGTCGCCATCTCTTCCAGAAATTGATTTTTGCGAGTTTTCCCCGGGTACTTTTCAAATCCGGCATCAGAAGAGAAAACTTGGCACATGACAACCCGTTCACGGCGGCAAGGATTCCCGATTCATGCCGGAATAGCTGTGAACTGCTTGGCAGTTCAGCCAGTTGAGTCTGGCATTGGCGCGGGTTTCCTGAAAGACTGCGATCAGGGTGTCAGTTTTCTTTACAACGGTTTCGCGCTTGCCCGATTTGAGTCGAGGAGCTGCAAAAAAAGCTATTCATTTCAGTTTCTTAGTGCGGTTGGCGCAAAAATTGCATGATTCTAGGATCGAGGCGCCGGGTTTAGAATCCGGTACAGCAGGCCGCCTCCAACGAAGGACATCAGTGATGCAAAAGAGCACAGACGACGGGCAGATACAGGCGCCAGACACCGCCAGCAATGCGGGAGAGGGCGTTGCCGAGGAACAGCACCCGGGTACAACCCGGCGCCGGTTTACCCGTGCATCCCTGGGGGTTGCACCGGTCGTTTTGGCCTTGATGCACCGGCCCGCCCTAGCGCAGACCGTGTGCGCAAGCCCTTCCGGCTTTGAATCCGCCAACCTCAGCAACCGGCCCAACGAGACCCTGTGCAATGGTGGCACGCCCAGCTTTTGGCTCAACACTTCTACCAATTGGCCGGCGCCCTACCTGCGCTACGATGCAAGCATGGATAAAATGCCGCCGAAGACGAACAGGATGCAGAACGTTGAAGCCTGGGATTACAAGGTGTCAGGAGGCACTCGCATAGTTGACGCCTTTCCAGGCTATGCAATGGGCCTCAGCCAATACGGCAATCGCGACCTGACCATGATGCAGTTGATGTTGCTCCAGGCAAATCAAGGAAGCGACCGCTATCGGCTCGGTTGCCATCTCGTGGCCGCGCTGCTGAATGCCGCCATGGGCTGGACGGAGGTACTCTCGGAAGCGGATGTGATCAAGATCTGGAATGATCACTACTCTGGTGGGGGTTTCCAGCCAACCGGGGCGGCTCAGCCCTGGAGTGAGGAAAAGATCATGATGTACCTGCAATCTACCATGACCCGGAATTGATGGGGCTGTCTCGCGGCTGTTGGTAACCGCTGGTGCCTGTGCGCGCCGCACAGTCTGTGCTCATACTGCGAGAGGGGTTGCCGTTTCGTTGCTGGGGCGAAAAGGCGGTGGTGTTTGACCCCGACAGTGGTGGTACGTTTCTACTTGAAAGCGTGGGGGCCGGGGCCCTTGAAGTGCTGATCGCGGAGGCACCTCTGGCGGTGAGCGAGTTGGAGCAACGTCTACTCGACATGGTAGAAGATCCCGCAGAGGACGCTGAATCCTTTCGCTTCCAGTTGCAGAAAACCCTGGACATTTTTGCCTCACGGGGCTGGATCACAGCGCCTGCGGAAGGCCTGTGACCCTGGCCGCCCTTGATGACGCAGCCTTTGTTGCTGCTCTTGCCAGCGAAGGATTGTCCTTTCGTACCGGGCCTTTTGTGTGCCGCCTCAGTACGCGAGCCGATCGTGTCAGTGAGTCGCTGAAGTTACTGTATGGCGATTTCCCGGTGGTCCCTGCGGCAGAATTCGCCGATTTCCCCGTGCAGGTGCGCCTCGGCACTGGGCTGCGGCGCTGGTATCGCCCCCAGTCCCACTTCATTGTTGCGACCCAGCGCCCCTTTCTGCCATTGCCCGCTGACCAGGCCTTTCCGCTGTTGGAGTGGGGGCTGAACTGGTGTGTCTCCAACCACTGTCATCAGTACCTGATGCTGCACAGCGCGGTGGTTGAGCGTTTTGGGCGGGCGCTGATCCTGCCGGCGCCGCCGGGCAGTGGCAAGAGTACGCTGGCTGCTGCCCTGGTGTTGCGCGGGTGGCGGCTGCTGTCCGATGAGCTGGGGCTTGTGCGCCGCGAGGGCGGCCTGATCGACTCGCTGGCCCGCCCCGTCAGCCTCAAGAACAGCTCGCTTCCGGCTATCCGCGCCTTTGCTCCGGAATCGGTCATGAGCACGCCGGTGCACGATACCAGCAAGGGCACCGTGGCCCATCTCAAGCCGCCCGCGGACAGTGTTGCCCGCATGCTGGAGCCCGCCCGCGCCGGCTGGATCGTTTTGCCGCGCTACACTCCGGGGGCCAGTGCGGCCCTGGAGCCGCTGGACCGCGCCGAGGCATTCATGGCCTTGGCCTGCAACAGCTTCAATTACGGCTTGCTGGGGCAGGAGGGTTTCAATCTGTTGGCGCGAGTCGTCGATGGGTGCCAATGCTATCGCCTGCGGTTCGACAATCTCGACCAGGTAACGGAACTGCTCAGTAGCCAGCTGGAGCCAATGGATGCAGGCTAGGTCGCTGCTGGGGAGTGTGCTGCAGCACCCGGAATCCGCGCTTGCGCTGGACGGGCGTGGCTGGGAGCAGCTGTTGACCCAGGCCCGCGGCGCGGAGCTGATCGCCAGGCTCCACAGTCGCGTCGATGTACAGGGGCTGTTGGACCAGGTGCCCGAGGCGCCACGCCGGCACCTGGAGGCCGCCGGCTTCCTGGCTGCGCGTCATGCGGAATCAGCCCGCAGTGAGGCGCGCAAGGTGCTTGACGCACTGCGTGACCTGGGCAGTTCGGTGATCTTTCTCAAGGGAGCGGGCTACCTGATGGCCAACCTGCCGGTGGCAACCGGTCGGCTGTTCGGTGACATTGATATATTGGTGCCTGAGCCCCTTCTGCCGGAGACGGAATCGTCCCTGATGGTCGCCGGATGGGTGGCCACCCACTGCAACTCCTACGATCAGCGCTATTACCGCCGTTGGATGCATGAACTGCCGCCGTTGGAGCACATGTCCCGGGGTACCTCCGTGGATGTGCATCATACCCTGTTTCCGCTGACCGGACGCCTGCATCTGGACATCGGGCCGGTGCTGCAGGCGGCGGTGCCGCTGCCGGGTTGGCCCGGTGCCCAGGTGTTGTCGGCACATGACCAGATCCTGCATGCGGCCATCCACCTGTTTTTCGGTGAAGAGTTCAGTCACGGCCTGCGCGACCTGTCTGATCTCGACATGCTGTTGCGAGCCGGTTCAGAGCGAGAGGGTTTCTGGCCGCAGTTGACGTCGCGAGCCGAATTGCTGGGATTGCAGCGGCCCCTGTACTACGCGGTGTCGCAATGCCGCCGCCAGCTGGCAACGCCAGTCCCGGAGGAGGTAATCGCGGCGCTGGAGGCATATGCGCCCGGTGCTGTAGCCAGAGCGCTGCTCAATGCGCTGTTTGATCGGGTTCTGATGCCCCCGGACCCCGACGACCGGGGGCAGGCTCTCGCCAGTCTCGCCCTGTTCGTGCGCGGTCACTGGCTGAAAATGCCATCCTATCTGTTGGCCTACCATCTCGGCCGCAAGCTGTTAGTGCCGGATCCGGAGCAGAAAAAGGCGTTGTAGACGGCCCTGTTACAGTCGCATCGAAAGGCCCTGGAGCTTGCCGAAGCAGCCGATGATCAGCAGGGCCATGCCGCCCAGCAACAGCATACCCAGCTCGACCCCCATGAAATAGAAGTTGCCGGCCAGCCGCATCACCACGGCAAAGACACAAACCAGAATGCCTGCCGCGCCTGTCGCTGTCCCGATCCCGTCCACGAGCTTGTTCATGCCAGATCCCCCATTGTTGTTACTGCCTAGAATAGCCGATGTTTGGGGTCAGGTCGCGCATTGTGGCGTAGCTCTCAAGCAGTCTGCTCTGTGAATTGCTGGCGGAATGAAATAGATCCGTTCCCGCATTGATGCGATAATGCGAGACCTGATCCCACCTACTCTTCAGGGTCTATACTTCCCGGGAACAGGCGTCGTCCAGAGGTTGTACATGGTGGAAACAGGCGCCGTAACAGGGCGTATCGTTCCGGTGCTTGCGGGTGGGGGCGGCCGCCTGTCGGCTCATGTCGGGGTACTGCAGGCGATAGAGCATCTGGGCATTGCCTACAACTGTCTGGTTGGGGTTTCCGGTGGCAGTATTGTGGGTGCCCTGCTTGCTGCGGGACGCAGTCTCGAGGACATTCAGCGGCTCACCCAGGAGACCGACTTTACCCGCTTTCTCAGTCCCAGCATTGTTTCTCTTCTGCGCACGGGCGGGCTCTCCAGTGGTGACAGCTTCGAACAGTGGTTGACCGAGTTGACCTGCGGGTGCAGCTTTGCCGAATTGGCGCTGGACTACCACGTGGTGGCAACAGATGTTCGAACTGGCCTGCCGGTGGTTTTCAGTCGCCACAGTCACCCCGACGTTTCGGTGGCACAGGCGGTACGATTCTCCATGTCGGTACCCATCATGTGGAGCTTCAAGGAATTCGGTGAGCACCTGCTGGTGGACGGCAGCATCCTGTCGGAGGAGGCCCTGCAGCGGGACTGGGCCGGTGACGGCACCCCAGTGGTCGTGTTCAAGTTGCGTAACGGTGCTGGTGCACGGCGGCGTGCGTCCAGACTCTCGCGGGTGCCCCTGCGTACCTACATGGAGCTGCTGGTACAGACATTCATGATCGCATTGTCTCGAGAGTACATAAACGAGGATTTCTGGCTCTCGACGATAGTAATCGATACGGGAGATACGTCTCCTTTTGACCTGACTATTGGCATTGAAGAGAAGGAACGCCTGCGCGGCCTCGGGTTCGACACCACATGCCAGGTACTGCCCGGCAAGCTGGAACGACGGTTCGCATCGTCCCTGATCCCCAGGCTATAAGGCAGGATCTCCCCCCCCCAACCAGACTGGCAAAGCTGCTAATCCACAAGAAACCCGACCCGGTACTCCTTCACCATCCCCCAGGCGGCGGGCGAATGGTCGCGGCCATAGCCCTTGGTGCGCATGCCCTCGGTCGCATCCTTGCCGCACCATTGCTCGAGGACGAACGCGGGGGTGGGGTGGTTGGGTACATAGTCGGTAAAATCGTATACCGCGCCTTCGATAGCCATCCAGCAGTCATTTAGAGTCGTGTGCTCCGCGACCTGTTCCAGCGTATATCCGGGCGCTTTGGTTGACTCCGTGACCTGCTCCTGAGCAGGACCCGCCGGTGCTTCTGCCTGCCCCATGGCGTGCAGGGTGGCAATGGTGGCGATGCTGGACCAGAAGGCCACGAAGGTGGCGAACACGACTTTCTTCATAGCAGCTCAAACTCCTCGGAATGAATACGGTCGGCGCTCACGCCGGCATTGTAGGCATGATCCCTGATCAGCCGATTCAGCGCCAGTGGGCCGCAAATGTAGACAGTGCGGCGGGCGAGGTCGGGGCAGGCCGTACCCAGGAATGTCCCCGTCACCGGGCCCTCCTGGAAAAAGTAGTGGAAGGTCAGGACAAAGCCCGGGATTTCCGCCGCCAGCTGTTGCAGTTCCCCGGCAAAGACCGCGCGGCTTTCATCCTGCACTGCGTAGACCAGGTGGATATCGCCGCGTTCGCCCAGGGCGCGCAGATGGCGCATGCGGGCCAGGAATGGTGTGATGCCGACGCCGCCGGCGACCCACAGTTCCGGGGTGCTCACCCGGCCGTCGCGCGCGAAAAAGCGCCCGTAGGGCCCCTCCACGGTGACCAGCGTGCCCACGGGAATGGTCTGGATGGCGCGGCTGGCGTCCCCCAGTGCCTTGATGGCGATACGCAGCTCCGGCTCCAGCGGCGAGGAGGAAAGGGTATAGGGGTGTTCCTCCCTGTGGCCCGCCGCAAGGCCGGGATCAAACGGGGTCAGGTAGACGAAATTGCCGGCGGAGTAGGCCAGGTGGTCTTCGTCAGCTCGCAGGCTCAGTTCAGCAATGCCGTCCGCCACCGCATCCACCCGGGTGACGGTGTAGGGCAGGCGGCCGATACGACGCGAGAACACCAGGCGCCAGCACACCGCACCGACCCCGAGCAGGGCAAACAGGGACCAGATGACCGTATCTGCGAGCCCCGGCATGGTGCGGCTAAACAGGAAAGTATGAATCAACGCCAGGATGACCGCAGGCCCCGCCAGCGCATGCACTCGTTTCCAGCGCTCGTAGTTGGGAGCGCCGAAGAAAGCGAAGCTGGGCGCCAGAAATACCATCATCAACAGCAGTGCCAGCGAGCCGGCGCCGAGCAGGTGATGGGTGCGCCAGAGCTTGGTGAGCCCGCCAAAGGGCAGGTCGACCCCCGGTACCCGTGCACTCAGTGCCGCCGCCAGCAGCAGCAGAGCGAGGCCGGCGACCCCGGCCAGCCGGCCCAGCATGCTGAGGATGGCGCTCACCGAGTCGAAATCCGGCGCGCCCAGGCCAGCGGCGAAAAGGCCGATTGGCACCAGGGCCAGGGACCAGATCAGGGCATGGGCCGTGCGGGGCTTGATGACGATGTTGGGCTCCGTGTCGGGACCAGTGAAGTGGGGTCAGCGGCGGAAGAAGTGTAGCACCCGCTGCCAGAGTGACGACGCCGCGGGCTCGGGTTGCGGGGGGTGCCGATGGGACTCGGGCACGCCGTGTTCCGCATACCACTGTTCCCACTCGTGCGGCGTGAGGGTTTTCGGAATGTAATCTGGGTCCGTGTGCTCGAAAGCTTGCTCCCGGAGCGAAGTATCACCCTCCGGTTCGCCGTCCGCAGCCGCGCCATCGTCACCCGGGGACGGCCGGTTCAGGGCTTCTCGAACTTTGCGTTGTTGTGGTGTTTCCATGGGGTAATCGCATTGTATGATTTGGGGGCTGTCGGAGTAGTGTAGCAAACTTAGCCTGGTTACCAGCGCAGGCCCAGGGACGCGTACAGGCGATCCTCCATGCGTTCACGGCGGGACCCGGCGTCCAGGTCCAGATAGTGAACCCGCGTGTGCAGGCTGATACCGGCGCCCACGACAAGTGCCAGGTCGCCCTGCCGGAACGGGAACCGGTAGCGGCCGCCCAGGCGCCATTCCTGCAGGTAAAGTTTGTCAGTGACTTGCCGGTCACTGTCCAGGGTCCCCCATTTCTCCCCGTGGCGTTCAACGCCCAACTGCCAGCTTCCGTTGGTCGACTGTAGCTCGATTGCGACCGGCAGGTTCAATTCCAGGGTGGCTTGCCCCAGGGCGATCGCTGTGCGCCACTGTGGATACACTGTAAACGAGCCGAAGCGGTAGTCCCCGGCAAGGCCGACACTGTTTCCGCCACTGCCCAACAGGTAGCCGATTGCTCCGCTCGCAACCAGTGCATCGCGGTGGAAGTCGCTGTGCTTGAACATGTTGGAGGTGCCGTGCACGCCCAGGATCAGTTCCCCCCGGAACTGCTGCCAGTGCGCATGGTGGCGCCAGTCCAGATGGTGCAGGTAACCGTTGCTCGCGGGGCTGCCCTGCCGTATCCGCAGCGCCTGATGCTTGTAGCGCAGGGCGTAGCCGGCGGGATCGGGGCGTTCCCAGCGAAAACCGAGCTGGAATGCCTGGCGCGAGATGTTGCCCTGCAGCTGCGGGGAGGTACCGGCAAAGCCGCCGTCCTCCCATGCGAGCACGTCGGCGGACCAGTCCTGTGCAGCCACGAGAGGGCTCGTGGCGAGCAACAGGCCCAGGGCTGTCAGCAAAAAACGGTTCATCGGTTAATCCTAGGCCACGGCAAACGCTGTTGCCACACTTGTCGCGTGGCGGCGCCGCGCCTACCATTCGGGCCATGCAATCCGGGACCCCGCCAGCGCGCCGCAAGATCATCCACATCGACATGGATGCGTTCTTTGCCAGTGTCGAGCAGCGTGACCATCCCGAGCTGCGGGGCAAACCGGTCGCGGTCGGTGGCTCGGCCCTGCGCGGGGTGGTGGCGGCGGCCAGCTATGAGGCGCGGGTCTTCGGGGTGCGTTCGGCCATGCCTTCGGTCACAGCGCAACGCCGCTGCCCGCAGCTGGTGTTCGTGAAGCCGCGCTTTGAGGTGTACAAGTCGGTTTCGCAGCAGATCCGGCACATCTTTGCTCGCCATACCGACCTGATTGAGCCACTTTCGCTGGATGAGGCCTACCTCGATGTTACCCGCGACAAGCAGGGTGTAGGCAGTGCGATCCGGGTGGCGGAACGCATCCGCGGCGAGATCTCCGCGGAGACCGGGCTCACGGCCAGCGCCGGCATCAGCTACAACAAATTCCTCGCCAAGATCGCCTCCGACCAGAACAAGCCCGACGGCCAGTTCGTGGTGCTGCCGCAGGACGCGGTTGCTTTCATCGCAACGCTCCCAGCGCGGCGATTCTATGGCGTCGGGCCGCGCACGGCGGAGCGCATGGCCGGGCTGGGGATTCACACCGGCGCCGACCTGCGGGCCCAGAGCCTGGGTTTCCTGCAGCAGCATTTCGGCAAAGCCGCAGAGTACCTGTTTCACGCCAGCCGCGGCGAGGACGAGCGCCCGGTGCGCCCTGACCGGCAGCGCAAATCCATCGGCGGCGAGCGCACCTGGGCGCAGGATCTGCAGCAGGATGCGGAACTGGTGGCCGCCCTGGAGCAGATCATCGACATCGTCTGGGAGCGGATCACCCGACAGCCAAGCAGGGGGCGCACGCTGACCCTGAAAGTGAAGTTCGCGGATTTCCAGCAGATTACCCGGGCCCGCTCCCTGGATGCATCCATTCTGGACCGCGCAAGTTTCGCGGCCACGGCGCATGCCATTCTGGCGAGCCTGTTGCCGGTGCCGCGTGGAGTGCGCCTGCTGGGGCTGTCACTGTCGGGGCTGGAGACGGCACCCACTCAGGCGGGAGCGGCGCATTCGGTGGGCGAATCGGCGCCAGCGCAGTACTTCCTGGAGTTTTAGTGGCTACCCCAAGTCCTTGCCACGCAGTCGCAGCGCATTACCTATGACGCTGACCGAGGACAGGGACATCGCAGCCGCGGCGATCATCGGTGACAGCAAAATGCCGGTCAGTGGGTAGAGGACCCCGGCCGCAATCGGCACCCCCAGGGCATTGTAGGCGAAGGCAAAGAACAGGTTCTGACGGATGTTGCGCATGGTCGCCCGGGACAGGTGCAGGGCGTGGACGATGCCGCTTAGGTCACCTCGCAGCAGGGTGATGCCGGCGCTTTCGATGGCGACGTCGGTGCCGGTGCCCATGGCGATGCCGACATCCGCGGTAGCCAGGGCCGGCGCATCGTTGATGCCGTCGCCGACCATGGCCACAACGCGGCCCTCATCCCGCAGGCGCTGAACCACATGGCCCTTGTCCTCCGGCAGTACCTCTGCCTCCACCTCGTCAATCCCCAGGGTCCGCGCTACAGCCTCGGCCGTAGTGCGGTTGTCGCCGGTGAGCATGACGACGCGCATGCCCGCGGCGTGCAGGGCCTTGATTGCTGCGCCGCTGGTCTCTTTGACCGGGTCGGCAATCGCCAGCAATCCTGCGAGGCGGCCATCTACCGCAGCGAAGATTACGGTGGCGCCTGACTCGCGTAGCTCTTCGGCGGCGGTGTCCTGCGCCTCGGTGTCGGCGCTCTCTGCCGACATCAATAAACGGTTGCCGACTGCCAGCCGTTTTCCGTCTACCTGCCCGGTAACGCCCTTGCCGTTTTCCGCCTCGAAGTCCAGAGCCTCCGGCAGAGACAGCTCCAGCTCCCGCGCGCGATCGACGATGGCCTGCGCCAGCGGGTGCTCGCTGCCCTGTTCCAAAGCCGCAACCAGGCTCAGCAGGGACGACTCGTCAAAGCCCTCGGCCGGGCGCACCGCCGTGACTGCCGGTTTGCCCTCCGTGAGGGTGCCGGTCTTGTCGATCACCACGGTATCGACCTTCTCCATGCGTTCCAGCGCCTCGGCGTCCCGGATCAGCACGCCCAGGCCGGCGCCGCGCCCGATGCCGACCATGATCGACATCGGGGTGGCCAGTCCCAGGGCGCAGGGGCAGGCGATGATCAATACACTGACCGCGGCAATGAGCGCGAAAGCCATGGGCGGTTGCGGACCCAACAGGGACCAGGCGATGAAAGCGACTACGGCTACTGCGAGCACCGCCGGCACAAAGTAGCCGGCCACCCGGTCCGCCAGTCCCTGGATAGGGGCGCGGCTGCGCTGGGCGCTGGCCACCATCTGCACGATGCGGGCGAGGAGGGTGTCGCGGCCGACTTTGTCGGCGCGCATGATGAAGCTGCCCTGGCCATTGATGCTGCCGCCGATAACACTGTCTCCGGCCTGCCGGGTTACCGCCAGGGGTTCGCCGGTGACCATGGACTCATCGACGCTGGAGCGGCCCTCCAGGATCTCACCGTCGAGGGGGATTTTGTCGCCCGGGCGCACCCGCAGCCGGTCGCCCACCTGAACCTGGTCCAGAGCGACATCCTGCTCGCCGCCGCTGCCGTCGAGGCGGCGGGCAGTAGCCGGAGCCAAGTCCAGCAGGGCGCGGATGGCACCCGAGGTCTTTTCCCGCGCTCGCAGTTCCAGCACCTGGCCCAGCAAAACCAGCACGACGATGACCGCCGCTGCCTCGAAGTACACTGCCACCGAGCCATCGGCTTGGTGGAATGCGGGTGGGAAGATGCCCGGCGCCAGGGTCGCAACCACGCTGTAGCTCCAGGCAGCGCCGGTACCGATGGCGATCAGGGTAAACATGTTCAGGCTGCGGCGCTGCACCGAGCGC
>JBGTGB010000228.1:0-2528 GCA_041746975.1 Haliea sp.
GCGCTGCCTGCTGCTCCGCGGCCTTGCGGGCCGCCTCCTGGCGCGCTGCTTCCGCCAGCTCCTGCTGTGAGGGACGGGGAGGTTCAGGCTTGGGCTCGGGTTTGGGTGCCGGCTTCGGCTCTGGCTTGGGTTCCGGTTTCGGGGCCGGCTTCGGCTCTGGCTTGGGTTCTGGCTTCGGCGCGGGTTTGGGTTCCGGCTTGGGTGCCGGTTTCGGCTCAGGCTTGGGCTCGGGTTTGGGCTCAGGTTTGGGCTCAGGCTTCGGCGCAGGCGTGGGCTCCGGCTGGACCTGGCCGAGATCCACCAGGGTCGCATTGATGACCTTCGGCAACGGCGTCGTCTTCATCACCCGCTCCTCGGAGCTGGACCAGTTGGCCGTCAGCAGGAAGATCACCACGGCGTGCAGCAGCACAGTCGCCAGCGCCGGGCGCAGTATAATGCGCGGCGTCACCGGCTTGGCGTAGATTGAGGAATTCACTGCGGTGGCTCTGTCACCAATCCGACTCTGGGAGCGCCCGCTTCCTGCAGGGCGGCCATCAAGGTGACGACTTCTCCATAGGAAACAGCCCGATCGCCCCACACCAGCACCGGCTTCTCCGGGCTGCGGCGCATGATCGCACCCACGCGCTGGGTGATGGTCGCCAGCTCCAGGGCCTGCTTCTCATCCTGGCCGAGGTTGAGGAACAGCTGGCCACCGCTATCGATGGAAATGATCAGCGGCTCGGGATCCTGATTATCCACCGGGTCGGTGTTGGCGGTGGGTAATTCTACCTGCACGCCCTGCATCAACATGGGCGCGGTGACCATGAAGATAATCAGCAGCACCAACATGACGTCGATGTAGGGCACAACGTTGATGTCGGCCATCGGCCGACGCTTGGTCCGGGATCTGGACACGACCGCGGTCACCCCGCCTTCCTGTCGCGCGCACGCAGGGCATAGGCCTGGCGGTAAAGAATGCTGGAGAACTCATCGACAAAGGTGTCGTAGCGGTTGAGGAACATGTCCATGCGGCTGGCAAAGCGGTTATAGGCAAGTACCGCGGGAATGGCGGCGAACAGGCCCATGGCGGTGGCGATCAGGGCCTCGGAGATACCCGGGGCGACAGTGGCCAGGGTCGCCTGGGTAGCGGTGGCGAGGCCGCGAAAGGAGTTCATGATGCCCCAGACGGTACCGAACAGACCGATATAGGGGCTGGTGGACCCGACGGAAGCGAGAAAGGACAGGTGCTTTTCCAGGCGCTCCTCCTCCCGCAGCATCGCCACCCGCATGGCCCGGCGTGAGCCCTCGATGACCGCCTCGGAATCCATCTCCGACTGCTTGGCCAGACGTGAAAACTCCTTGAAACCGGCGCGAAAGATGCTCTCCATACCGACTATCATGGCGCCATCGGCGGCGCGCTCATTGCCTTCACGATAGAGCTGCGAGAGGTCGATACCAGACCAGAAGCGCTCTTCAAATTCGAACATTTCCTCGCGGCCATTGCGGAAATAGATAAACCGCTGAACGATCATGTACCAGGAGACCACAGAGGCCAACAGCAGTGTCAGCATGACCAGCTGCACGGTAAATCCGGCCGCCAGAATAAGGTCGATAATACTCAGTTGCGGTTCCAAGTGTCGGGCTCCCCCTCAGTGATTCTGCGCGGCGCGCAGGGTGTCCAGCATATCCCGTGGCAGGCGTCTCGGCCGCACCCCGTTCCGGTCGACGCAGGCAATGGTGATAGCGGCGGATGCCAGCAGTTCGCCGCCGCGGCGAATGGCCTGATCCAGCACCAGGCTGGCGCCACCCACCTCCGCCAGGGTCACGCCTGCCTCCAGCTCATCGTCCAGCAAGGCCGGGGCCTGATACCGGATGGCCACATCCCGCACCACGAACATCAGGTCGTGATTGAAGATGTAATCCTTGCCAAAGCCGAGGCTGCGCATGAATTCGGTGCGGGCGCGTTCCATGAATTTCAGGTAGTTTACGTAATAAACGATGCCGCCGGCATCGGTGTCCTCAATGTAGACCCGCAGCTTAATTGAAAATTCCGCTGCACTCACGCGTTCTCGTCCGGATCGGCCTGCAGTGGTAATTGTGCCGTTTCCGGCGTGCGCCCGGCGGGCAGGCCGAAGTGCAGGTAGGCGTTGCGGGTGACCATGCGCCCGCGCGGCGTCCGCACCATGTAACCCTGCTGGATCAGGTAAGGCTCCAGCACGTCCTCGATGGTGCCCCGCTCTTCGGAAATAGCGGCGGCGAGACTGTCCACGCCCACCGGGCCACCGTCGAATTTCTCGATCATTGCCAGCAGCAGGCGCCGGTCCTGGTGGTCGAAGCCCTGGTGGTCAACGCTCAGCATGTCCAGCGCACGGTCCGCCACTTCCGCAGTGATATAGCCGTCGGCCTTCACCTCGGCGTAATCACGCACTCGGCGCAGCAGCCGGTTGGCGATGCGGGGGGTACCGCGGGCGCGGCGGGCGATCTCGGCGGCGCCATGATCGTCGATACCGATGCCGAGGATGGCCGCGGACCTGGCGACAATGGTCGCC
>JBGTGB010000229.1:0-20348 GCA_041746975.1 Haliea sp.
CGTCGCCGCCGCGCAGGCCGCGCTGGAACTTGTCCAGCTGCGCGAGGATGTACACCGGGCGCAAGTGGTTCAGGCGCGGGGCCTGCAACGCGACATTACCTTCGGCATTCGCCCCATGGCATGCAGCGCAGGGCTGGTAGAGTTCGGTGGGCGTGGCTGCGACAGTCCCCGTGGCCGCCATGGGCGCAGCGACGAGCAACGCCAACAGGGGCAGAAAAAGTAAACGCATAGAATTGTTTCCGGCGCATGACTCTGACGAGGGAATTTAACAGCTTTTCGCCGTGCCGAATATCGCTTCACGGCAACTGCAGCCCGGACAGAATGCGGACCGCGACCGCCTTGACAGTAACGGGGGAGGACAAAATGACGGCCCTGCGCTAGACTCGCTTCTGACCTGCTCCGCGCGAGCACCAGTAGCGACCAGAATAAACCGACCTGACAGGGACCACCAATGGAATACAACCCCGAGCAACATAGCCTGAAATGCCCCAAGTGCGGACACGGTATGGAGGAAGTCACCTACGGCAATGTGGCCATCGACCGCTGCAGCAACTGCATGGGCCTCTGGTTTGATACCGGCGAGGCGGACATGCTCAAGGACCGGTGGATGGGCGATGCCCTGGATCTTGGTGATGCCTCAGTCGGCAAGAAGTGGGACAACGTGGCAGATATTGCCTGCCCCCACTGCGGCAAGGACATGGAAAAAACCCACGACCCAAAGCAGAAGCACATCTGGTACGAGACCTGCAGCGAGCACGGCATGTTCATGGACGCCGGTGAGTTCACCGACTACAAACATGAGACCCTCGTAGATCGCTTCCGCAGTCTGATCAAGGGCGGGCGCTGATCCGCCCGGCTCTGCAGGACGCCGCCGCTTCCTGACGCCGTGATAGCCCTTAAAGCCCGCCTCCTGTATGGCGCAGGAGGCGCGGTCGCCGCCGCCAAGGAAGCGGCCTACACCATGTTTATCCTGCTGTTCTATACCCAGGTCCTGGGTTTGAGCGGCACCGTTACCGGTCTCATCATCGCCGTCAGTCTTGTCTGGGACGCTGTCTCCGACCCGCTGGTCGGCTCCCTTTCAGACCGCCTGCGCAGCCGCTTTGGCCGCCGCCATCCATTCATGGCACTGAGTATTGTGCCTTTGGGTCTGGGTTTCGTCGGCCTGTTTTCGCCACCCCAGGCAGTGATCGACAACAGCACCTGGCTGGCGGCCTGGCTGCTGTTCTGGTCACTCTGGGTGCGCACTTTCGTCACCACCTTCACCATCCCCCATCTGGCCCTGTCGGCAGAGATCACCACCGACTACCATGATCGCACCCAGGTTCTGGGCGCTCGCTGGGGCGCAATGTTCCTGTTCGCGGTACTCCTGCCCGCGGCCGCCCTGTTGCTGGTATTTCCGGAACAGAACGGTATCGACGGGCGTTTCGAGCAATCGCGCTATCCGCTCTACGGGATGCTGTCCTGCGCCGTGGTCTGGGTAATGGCGACGCTCAGCACCCTGGGAACACGGCACCATATCCGTCCCGAGGCACCGCGGCCCGGCGACGCCCAGGACGACCGCACTACCTTGCTGGCCCTGACGCGCGACCTCTGGCGGACCCTGGGCAACCGCAACTTCCGCTACCTGATTGCCTACGACATCGCCGCCACCTCCGCCTACGGGGCCATCAGCAGCCTGAACATGTTGGTGTGGACGTTTTTCTGGAAATTCTCGGCGATCCAGATTTCCATCATCCTGTCGGTGCCGACGCTGCTGGCGGTGCTGCTGGCCGCAGTGACCCTAGGTCCGCTGGGCAGACGCCTGTCGAAGCAGCGGCTGGTAAAGCTATCGCTGCTCGGGCTCATCCTCAATTGCCTGTGGCTGTACCCCCTGCAGCTGTTCGAGTTGCTACCCGCGGACAGCGACCGGCTCGCATTTGGCCTCAACCTCTGCTTCATGTTGGTGTTCATGTACCTATTCCTGCTGCGGATTGTGAACACCTCCTCCATCGTCGCCGACCTGACCGACGAACACGAGCTGGACCATGGCCTGCGCCAGGAGGCCGGTTTTTTCTCAATGACCAACTTTGCCAACAAGATGGCGACCGCGGCCGGACCGCTCTACGGCGGCCTGGCGCTGGACATCATCGGCCTGGAGACCGGGATGCGCCCGGGCGAGGTTCCCCTGGAAACCCTGCACGGACTGGTATACGCCCTCGGGCTTGGTGTGATCCCGCCACTGCTGGTCGCCCTGTGGATCATATCCCGGGTCCGAACCAGCCAGGAGCAGGTCGAGGCAGTGCAGGCACAAATTGCCGCCCGGCGCGCGCTGACCGAGTGAGCGTGGCATCAGCCCGGGTTGCCCGCGGCCGACCCCTGAGTCAAAATGCCCCGCCCAGGCACCACCGAGAACAGCATGATTGATCGCAGCCCGACTGTCCGAACCGATGATGTTCGCATCCACGGCGCCCAGCCGCTGATCACGCCCTGGGTGCTGGCCGAAGAGCTGCCATTGCTCGAGCCCCAGCGCCACGGTATTGCCCGGGCACGGGGCGAGATCGAGGCTGTGCTGCGCGGGGAAGACCGTCGCTTGCTGGCCATCGTCGGGCCCTGTTCAGTGCACGACCCGGCCGCTCTGCTCGACTTCGCCGCGCGCCTGCAGCAGGGATGCGCGCCACTCGCGGATGCGATTCTGCCGGTGCTGCGGGTCTACTTCGAGAAGCCGCGCACGGTGGTGGGCTGGAAGGGCCTGATCAACGACCCGGACCTGGATGGCAGTTTCCATATCAACAAGGGCTTGCGCCAGGCCCGTAAGGTACTGCTGGACGTCGCCACCCTGGGGTTGCCGGCTGCCAGCGAGTTTCTCGATACCACCTTCGGCCAGTACTACGCAGACCTGGTCAGCTTCGGCGCCATTGGCGCGCGCACCGTAGAGAGCCAGATTCATCGCGAACTGGCCTCGGGCCTGTCGATGCCGGTAGGGTTCAAGAACGGTACCAACGGCAATATCACCGTCGCCATTGACGCCATTCGCTCCGCCAGCCATAGCCACTGGTTCCCCTCCCTGACCAAGGAAGGCACCCCCGCGATCCTGCACTCCACCGGCAACCCTCACTGCTACCTGATCCTGCGCGGGGGCGGCGAAGCCGGGCCCAACTATCATCCGCAGGCGATTCAGGCCGCGGCCGTGGCGCTGGCTGCCAAGGAGTTACCCGCTTCCGTTATCGTCGACTGCAGCCACGGCAATAGCGACAAGGATCCGGAGCGACAAGCGGTGGTCGCGGCCTCGCTGTGCGACCAGATCGAACAGGGCCAGCGGGCAATCCGCGGCGTCATGCTCGAGAGTCACCTGGTGGGTGGCACCCAGCCGATGGCGGATCGCGACCGATTGACCTACGGCCAGAGCATTACCGACGCCTGCCTGTCGCTTGCCGCTACCCTGCCCCTGTTGGAGCAGTTGGCAGCGGCAGTGCGGCGCCGCGGCTGATACTGCTTACCAGGCGTACCCGATCCGGAACCGGTAGCTCTGATCCAGCTTGTCCAGTTCCCTGGCCACGGCGCTGTCGTAGGTCAACGCCACTTCGGCCGCGCCCTCAATGTTCAGCAACAGCGGAAACGACAATCCCATGGTCAGGTTGAGAACCATGTTGTCCGTGTCGTCCAGGTTCAGAATACCGGTATGCTTGAGGTAGAGCAGGGAATTTCCACCCAAGTAGTTGCTGCTGGCGTCCACGGTCCAGTTGGCACCCAGGTAGTCCTGGTCTTCCGCGATAATGAAATCCTCGTCGACAAACACCAGACCCGCCTCACCTGAGAGGGTAAGGGCCGGCTGCTCATAGAACTGGCGGCCCATATAGGGACCGACATAGTAGCGCAGGTCGAGGTCGGCGAACTTGTCCTGCTCCGCAGAGACGTTCGCACCCCAGTACAGCGGCCCCTCCAGGAACCGGTCGTACTTGGCCAGCGCCGACCAGTTTTCGGCATTTTTGATTCCGTTGGCCTCGTCAATCTCACCGTCGAGCAGGGTGGTGTAGCGATCCCGCATGCTGCGCCAGACGCTTTCGACACGGTAATCAAATTCATCGGTGTCGGTATTGCCCCGCTGCAGGCCAAGGGCGGCGCTCGCCTGGCCCCTCCAGCGATAGCCACGCCCCAGCTCCCAGGGCTCCGGGTCGCTCAACGCGAGATCACGCAAAGCGTAGCCTCCGGCAGGGGCGTCCCCGGAGGTCAGCACCAGCTGCTCCTCGGCAACGGTCAGGGCCGGCTCAGTAAGCACTTCCCCGTCCGCCAGCTTCAGTACCACAGGGCCGTCCGATTGCAGGCTCACAATCTGGTCCTGCTTGATTTTTATGCTGCCGGCAAACTCCGTGTCCACCGTTACCACGCCATCGCGAATGCCCGTGACGGTGCCGACAATCCGGGAGCCGTTCTTCAGCACCAGTTCGCCGGCCGATGCTGACACAGCCGCGGCCAGACCGGTAACCAGGGCCACCAGCGCTACAGCCAGTCTGCCCACAGGGTAAATATTCAATGCCATCAGATGCAGTTCCTTGAATCAGGGGGGAAGCGCCTATAATACTGGATTTGCATCGGTTATGTGGGCTGGCCAACACTGCTAGACTACGGCGCCCCCCATAGGAGACTACTGTGAGCAACAAGGATTACGACCTCTTCGTCATCGGTGCCGGGTCCGGCGGCGTTCGCGCGGCACGCATGGCCGCGGGCTTTGGCGCCCGGGTAGCGATTGCTGAGGATCGCTATCTGGGCGGGACCTGCGTCAATGTCGGCTGTGTGCCGAAGAAGTTGTATGTCTACGCTTCGGAATTCGGCAAGGCCTTCGAGGACGCTCGCGGCTTCGGCTGGGACAGCAGCAGGCCGGCCTTCAACTGGTCCACCCTGCGCGACAACAAGAAAACCGAGATCACGCGGCTCAACGCCATTTACCGCAGGCTCCTGAGCGGCGCCAATGCCGAAATCATAGACGGCCGGGCGCGGCTGGTGGATGCGCACACCGTGGCCGTGGGTGACCAGCAGTACACTGCCGGGAAAATTTTGCTTGCGACCGGCGGCTGGCCCCACATTCCGGCGATCCCGGGCAGCGAGTTGGCCATCAGCTCCAACGAGGTATTCGATCTGGACTCCTTCCCGGAGCGCCTGGTCATCGTCGGCGGCGGCTATATCGCGGTGGAGTTCGCCGGCATTTTCAATGGCCTCGGCGCACAGGTGACCCAGCTCTACCGCGGCCCCCTGTTTCTGCGCGGTTTCGACCCGGATATCCGCGCCCACGCGGCCCGCGAAATTGCCAAGACCGGCGTCGACCTGCGTTTTGAAGTCAATCTGGAGTCTATCAGCCGGGGCCCGGACGGCCTCGAGCTGCAGTTGACCGATGGTAGCCAGATGACCGCGGACGCGGTGCTCTACGCCACCGGGCGGATGCCTCATCTCGACGGCCTGGGGCTGGAAAACGTCAATGTCGAGCTTACCGAGTTCGGCACCATCGCAGTGGATGAACACTATCAGACCAGCGAGGCAAGCATCTTCGCGGTAGGCGATGTCATCGGCGGCATGGAGCTGACTCCGGTGGCGCTGGCGGAGGGCATGGCCTTTGCCCGACGCCAGTTCGGCGAACCCGGCCCGGACCTGGACCACGACTTCGTCCCCACCGCGGTCTTCTGCCAGCCCAATATCGGCACGGTCGGCTTTACCGAGGAAGAAGCGCGGACAAAGTTCGGTCATATACGCATGTTCAAGTCCAGCTTCCGGCCGATGAAGCACACCATCAGCGGCCGCGACGAACAGACCTTCATGAAGCTGATTGTGGACAAGGCCAGCGACCGGGTGGTCGGCGTACACATGATGGGCCCGGATGCGGGGGAAATCATCCAGGGCATCGCCATTGCTTTGCGCGCCGGCGCGACCAAGGCTGTTTTCGACTCCACGATCGGCATTCACCCGACCGCAGCGGAAGAGTTTGTCACCATGCGCGAACCGTGGACGGAAGACTGAGGCATCCGGGCGCCGCCAATGATTGAGGTCGATTCGCTGTCGCGCAAGTACGGCGCCACCCCGGCAGTGGACAATGTCAGCTTCCGTATTGGCGCCAATGAAGTGGTCGGTCTGCTGGGTCACAACGGCGCTGGCAAGACCACCATCATGCGCATGCTCAGCGGCTTTCTCGAGCCTTCGGCGGGCAGCGTCACCATTGGCGGTGCCAACATGGCGACCCAGGCTCGCGAGGTACAGCGGCAGCTGGGCTATCTGCCAGAGCACCTGCCGGTGTACCCGGAAATGCCGGTAGCAGACTACCTGGAGTACGCCGCAACCCTCAAGGGAATCGCCGCGGCGGACCGTCACCTGGCCCTGCGCGAGGCCATCGCCGCCACCGATCTGGGCGCGCGCGCCCTGGATCCGATCAACCTCCTGTCCCGGGGCCTGCGCCAGCGGGTCGGCGTCGCCCAGGCCATACTCGGACAGCCGCGCCTGCTGATCCTGGACGAACCCACCAACGGCCTGGACCCGGAGCAGACCGCGCAGATGCGGCAGCTGCTGCGACGCCTGTCCCAGCGCGCCACCGTGATTCTCTCCACCCATATCATGCAGGAGGTGGAAGCGGTCTGTGACCGGGTCCTGGTGTTGGCCGCGGGTCGCCTGGTGCTGGACCAGCCGCTGCACGCCCTGCGCCAGAGCAGGACCCTGAAACTGCGCGCAGGCCTGGAGGAATCGGCACTGGAATCCTGGCTGCGACGGCTGCCGCAGATCGCCAGCGTCAGCAGGGAAGACTGTGCGAGCGACGAGGGAGTGTGGCTGCTACAGCTGCACCCACAGGCCGACATCGACACTGCGGCCAACAATATAGCCAAGTGCGTGATCAGTGCCGGAGCCGCCCTCTACCAGCTGCAACCCGTGGTGCAGGACCTCGACAGCATTTTTCGTAAAGCCACGAATGCTGGGGCCACCAGTAGCGAGAATGTGGCATGAGCACCAGTAGCGTCAGCCGCCGGGTAGCGCAGAAGGAAATGCGCCTGTTCTTCGGCTCACCGGTGGCCTGGCTGTTCCTGGCGGTGTTTGCCGCGGTCACCCTGTTTATTTTCTTCTGGGTCGAGTCCTGGTTTGCGCGCAATATCGCCGACGTCAGGCCGCTATTCGAGTGGATGCCCCTGCTGCTTATACCACTCAGTGCCGCCCTGACCATGCGTATGTGGAGCGAGGAGCGACGTACCGGCACTCTGGAACACGTACTGATCCAGCCCGCCGGTATCTGGCGCTTCGTGCTCGGCAAGTTTCGCGCCTGCTTCAGTCTGCTGCTGCTGGCCCTGCTGGCCACGCTGCCCCTGCCAATCACTGCGGGCCTGATGGCGGACCTGGACTGGGGCCCGGTAGGGGCGGGCTATCTTGCTTCCGCGCTGCTCGGCGCCGCCTATCTCAGCATCGGCCTGTTCGTTTCTTCGCGCACCGACAACCCCATCGTCAGCCTGATCGGCACCGTGGTGCTCTGCGGCCTGCTGTATTTACTTGGCAGCAGCACCCTGACCGGATTCTTCGACGACCGCAGTGGCGAACTGCTGCGCCTGCTGGGCACGGGTTCACGCTTCGAGAGCATCAGCCGCGGCGTGATCGACCTGAGGGACCTGGCCTGGTACCTGGGGCTGGTAGCCGGCTTTCTGGCGCTGAATGTCTTCAGCCTGGAGCGCGAGCGCTGGGCCCGGGATATGCGCACCGCGCGGCAACGGCGCTGGCGCGTGGGCATTGTGCTGCTGCTCGCCAACCTGGTACTGGCCAATGTCTGGCTGCAGCGCCTGCCGGGCCTGCGCCTGGACGTTACCGAGGGGCGTCTTTACTCCATCTCCGCACCTACCCGTGACCTGCTGGGGAGGCTGGAGGAGCCCCTGCTGATACGCGGCTACTTCAGCGCCCGGACCCATCCGCTGCTGGCCCCGCTGGTGCCCCAGCTGCGCGACCTGATCCAGGAATATGCCGTCGCCGGTGGCAACCGGGTACGAGTCGAATTCATCGACCCCGCCGAGCACCCGGAGCTTGAGCAGGAAGCCAACGAGCGCTACCAGATGCAGGCGACCCCTTTGCAGGTCGCGGACCGCTACCAATCCGCACTGGTAAATGCCTGGTTTCATGTCCTGGTCAGCTACGGCGATGAGTTCGCCACCCTGGGCTTCACCGACCTGATCGATGTCCGCACCGCGGGCAATAGCGAGGCCGAGGTGCGCCTGCGCAACCCCGAGTTCGACCTGACCCGGGCAATCCGCGATGTGCTGTTCAGCTATCAACTGGGTGGCAATCTGTTCCAGGGCCTGCGCCAGCCCGTGGAACTGGTGGCCTACGCGTCTGACGATGCGCTGCTGCCGGATCTGCTGCGCAACTACAAGCGCGCCGTTATCGAGCAGCTGGACGAGAAGGTGGCGCAGTCCGGCGGCCTGTTCAGTTACCGCTTCGTGCAGCCCGAGGGGAACGACGGCGAGCTGGCCCGCAAGCTGGCTGAGGACTGGGGCTTTCGGCCGATGATCTCGGCGCTGGGAGCAGAGCAGGAGTTCTGGTTTTACCTGACCCTGGAAGACGACCACCAGGTGGTCCAGCTGCCCACCGAGGAGTTCAACCCGGCAGATTTCGCGCCGATGCTGGATGCGGGGCTCAAGCGCTTCGCCAGCGACTTCACCCGTACGGTTGCCCTGGCTATTCCGAAGCTCAATGAACAGATGGCCCGCTATTTTCTGGGTGCTCCTACTTTCGCCAATCTGGAGCGGGCCATCACCCGCGACTACAGCATCCGCCTGGAGCAGCTGGAGGACGGTCGGGTCGATCCGGGCGCTGATATCCTCGCCGTGGTGGCCCCGCACGAACTGAACACCGCTGCACTGTTCGCCATTGACCAGTTCCTGATGCGCGGTGGCACCGTGGTCCTGGCAACCTCACCCTTCAGCGTGGAGCTGACGGCTGGGGAAATGCGGCTACTCGACTACCGCAGCGGTCTCAGCGACTGGCTCGCCGCCCACGGCGTCAGCATTGGCAACAGCCTGGTACTGGATCCGCAGAGCGCCGCCTTCCCGGCACCCATTCTGCGCCAGGTCGGCGGCTACGAGTTCCGCGACGTGCAGATGATCGACTACCCCTACTTCATCGACCTGCGTCCACCAGGGCTGAATCCGGAGCACCCGGTAACCGCCAGCCTGCCCCAGGTGACCATGGGCTGGGCCTCGCCGATCACTGTGGACCCACGCGGGGAACTGCAGCTGACTACCCTGCTGCGCAGCTCGAAAGAAGCCTGGGCCTCCGCTGAGCGCGAGATCCTGCCGCGGCAGGAGGGTAACGACAAGCCTGTATTCATCCCGGGACCTGAGCGTCAGGAGTTCGTGCTGGGGGTGGCGCTCGAGGGCCGGTTCACCTCCTGGTTCGCGGAGCGCAAGCCACCGCCGCTGGCGAATGATGACGCCGCCGAAGTGCGGACCGTGCTGGAACGCTCGCCGGAGTCCGCACGCCTGATCGTGCTCGCATCCAACGACTTCATGGATGACCAGATGCTGAATGCGGTGGTCGCCGCCGCTGGCACCCAGTATCTTGGCCCCCTGGAACTGTTCATGAATACCCTGGAATGGTCGCTGCAGGATGAGTCCCTGCTGCAGATCCGCTCCCGCGCCCACTTCAACCGCACCCTGCCACCCATGAGTCGGGAAGCGCAACAGTTCGTTGAATACCTGAACTATGCCCTGGCAGTTGCCTGGCTGCTCCTGCTGGCCGCCGTGCACGGCCTGCGGACTCTGCTGCGCAGGCGCTACTATCGCCGGAGTCTGGGTCTGTGAATCGTTTCAACGGCGCCCTGTTGCTGGTTCTGGGGATCCAGGTTTTTCTGGCGGCGGTGGTCTACTGGCCACAGCAGGCGGAGATGCAGGAAGCCCCGGCTGCAGCACTGCTGACAATTGACCCGGCGGCGATCAGCGGAATCCAGCTGACTGACGACCAGGGCGACGAAGTCTTCCTGCGGCGCGGCGACGGGGGCTGGCTGCTACCGTCGCGGCAGGACCTGCCCGCGGACAGCGCCCGGGTCGAGGCGTTGCTGCGGGTACTGACACGGGAGCAGCCCGGCTACCCGGCCGCCACCAGTATCGCCGCACGGCAGCGCTTTGAAGTGGCCAGCTACAGTTTCCAGCGCCGCGTGACCCTGCTCGGCAATGACGATGCAGAGCTGGGCACCGTGTTCCTCGGCACGGCGCCCGCCTTTCGTCGCATCCATATTCGCAGAGATGCCAGCGATGCAATCTACAGCATTGCCTTCAACGCCTTTGATGCGCCGGCCAGCGATTCGGGTTGGCTGGACCGGCGCCTGCTGCAGGTTCCGCAGCCGCGCAGTATCCAGGGGCGGGGCTTCTCCCTGGCGCAAATGAACAGCGGCGACTGGCAGGCCGCAGACGGGGCGTCGCCAGAAGCGCGGGAGCTGGAAGCTTTGCTGGCCTCTCTGGCCAACCTGCAGGTAGATGGTATCGCCGGCGAAGACCAGCAGCGCAGCCTCGCCGAAATGACACCGGCGTTCAGGGTGAGCGCCACTACCGCCGCGGGAGAGCGGCACCTCGCTTTCTATCTGCTGGAGCAGGAGCACTTTGTCCACGACCCGCGCTTCGACCTGTTTTTCAACGTCAGCGCTTACGATTTTGACCGCCTGAACACGCTGGATTCCGCGCGGCTGAACGGCAGGCCATGAGCAGCACCTCCCAGTGGCCGCTACCGGCAGAGGGCGTTCGCTTTCTGACCCCGGCATTCATGCTGGAGCAATTGCACCGCCACCCCCTGACCCGGGATTGCTACCCTACTGCAATGGGCTACTATCCACAGGCCCGCGGGCACCGGATGCGACGGCCGCGCCACGACGACAATCTCCTGCTGTATTGTGTCGACGGCCGGGGGCGCTTGCGCGTTGACGGCCAGCGCCAGGATATTGGGGCGGGCGATCTGATCCTGTTGCCCCAGGGCCTGGGCCACAGCTACAGCGCTGATCGGGAGCATCCCTGGACCCTGTACTGGATCCACTTCCAGGGCATCAGCAGCCGGATCTTCATGGAGTACCTGGGCTACCGGGAAGGACGGGCGGTGATCCACGCGGGTATCGCGCCCGGCCTGATCGCGGCCTTCCACACCCTGCTGGCGGTCAATCGCACCGGCTACAGCAGCAGCGCATTCATCAACGCTGCCAACCAGTGCCGGCACCTGTTTACCCAGATCGTGCTGGAGGCCAACCGCCAGCGGGCCACGCACCCTGCAGGGCTGGATCTGGAAGCGGTGCAGGGCATTATGCAGGACCGCATTCACGGCAGCCTGGAGCTGGAAGAGCTGGCGGCGGTGGCGCACCTGTCCAAATACCACTTTGCCAGCCGCTACAAGACCCTGACCGGCTACTCGCCGATCAAGCACTTTCTGCACATGAAAATCGAGTATGCCTGCCAGCTTCTGGACAGCTCTGACCTCAGCGTTAAAGCCATTGCCGCTGCCGTCGGCTATGGAGATGCCCTGTATTTCTCGCGCCTGTTCCGGCAGACCGTGGGCCTTTCACCGCGGGCCTATCGCAGCTCGGTGCGCAAGTAGGGTTTGCCCCGGCGGGCGTCAGCGCTTGTACACCTCGGGATTCACACAGTGGGGCATGGGCTGCCCCTGCAGCGCGGCGATGGCGTTGGCGGCGGCCATATCCGCCATCCGCGCACGGGTCCGGGTTGTGGCGCTGCCGATGTGTGGTGCAAGCACCACGTTGGGCAGCGCCAGCAGCGGATTGTCCACCGGCACCGGCTCCTCGGCGAACACATCAACGCCGGCGGCATAGAGGGTACCGCTGGCCAGCGCCGCCGCCAGTGCCTGCTCATCGACAATACCGCCGCGGGCGGTATTCACCAGCACCGCTCCCGGTTTCATCGCGGCGATTTGCGCAGGGCCGAGCAAGCCGCAGGTATCCGCGGTTAGCGGCAGATGCACGCTGACAAAATCACTGCGCGCCAGCAGTTCCTCAAGGGGCAGCTGCTCGATCCCCGGAACGTCTTTCGGGTTCCGGTTCCAGGCCAGCACTTCCATATCAAATGCCGCCGCTCGTCGAGCCACTGCCTGTCCGATCTCGCCCAGACCGATAATACCCAGGGTGGCGCCGCTGACATCCTTGCCCGTGAAGAAGTCCGGTGACCAACGGTTTTCCCGCCGCCACTCCCCCTGGCGGACAAAGCGATCCGCCTCGGAAATGCGCCGGGCTGCAGCAAGCAGCAGCGCGAAAGCCGTGTCCGCGGTGGTGTCCGTCAGCACCCCCGGGGTATGCCCCAGAGGGATGCCGCGCGCTGTCAGCGCAGGCACATCGACGTGGTCGACGCCCACCGCCATGCTCGAAACGAACTCCAGGTCGGGCATGGCGTCCAGCAGTTCCCGGTCAATCCGATCGGTCAGCAGGCAGACCAGACCCTGGCAACCCGCAAGCTCCTCCCGCAACGACTCCGCAGGCAGCAGGCCCGGACCCAGCCAGACGTTCACTGCACAGTGCTCCGACAGTTCGAGAATGCGGCAACCGGGCAGTTCATGGGTAATGAAAACTTTTCTGTTCATGCTGCCGAGCATACCGTAATCCCCGTGACCGGCAATAGCCGCGGTTTCTGCGGGCCCGCAATCGGACTATGATATGCACCTGTGTCCGGGAACAGACACCCCTCCCGGCAGTCGAAGCTCCCTGCCACCGCAGATCCGACTTTACCTGACAGGCCCGAACATGAATGACAGCAGTGTTGCACTGAATGGCGACCTTTCCCTGCACGTGGTCGTTGACACGCAGGCCCTGGACTGGACCCCCAGCCCTGGCGGCCACGTGTTGCGCAAGCGTCTGCACCGGGTGGGCCAGGCCGAGTCCGGCCAGGTCACCTCCCTGGTGCGCTACGAGCCGGGCGCCCGCTTTCCCGCCCACGATCATCCCCAGGGCGAGGAAATTCTGGTTCTGGAGGGCACGTTTTCTGACGAACACGGCGACTGGCCGGCCGGCGCCTACCTGCTCAACCCGGAGGGATTCCGCCACGCGCCGTTCTCCCGTGACGGCTGTCTGCTGTTCGTGAAGCTGCGCCAGTACCCCGGCGCGGACAGGGAGCATGTGGCAGTAGGTACCGCGGCCCGCCCCTGGCAGTCGTCCGTGCGCAAGAACACCAGCTGGAAGAAACTCTACGCCCAGGAGCCCTACACCGACTTCATGCGCCTGGAGAGCTGGGACACCCCGGCCGCTATCGGCCAGATCAACTTCCCCCAGGGTGCGGAGATCCTGGTCCTGAAAGGCAGCTTCGGCGATGACCGGGGTCACTATCGCACCCACTGCTGGCTGCGGATCCCCGCTGGCGGCTCCGTACACCCGACCAGCAACGAGTACTGCGAGCTTTATATCAAGGAGGGCGGCTTCAGCTACCTGCGCAGCGCCCCCTGAGTTTCTGGCCCCTGACCTTCTAAAGAGTCAGCCCGCCATCCACTACGATGCATTCGCCGTTGGTGTAGCTGGATGCATCGGAAACCAGGTACAGCACCGCACCCGCCATCTCCTCGGGCTCCGCGTGGCGCTGCATGGGGATTTTCTCGACTGCGGTCTGGTAGATCTCCTCATTGCTGAACAAGGCACCGGCAAATTTGGTTTTGGTAAGCCCCGGCAGCAAGGCGTTGCAGCGGATGCCAAGCCCCCCACACTCTTTCGCGAACACCTTGGTCATGTTTACCACTGCGGCCTTGGTGATCGAGTAGATCCCCTGCATGGGCCCGGGCTGCAGCGCGTTGACCGAGGCAGTATTGACGATAGAGCCGCGACCCTGCTCGCGCATCAGCCTGCCTGCCTCTACCGACATGAAGAAGTAGCCGCGGATATTGACGTCCACGGTCTTCTGGAACGCAGCAAGGTCTGTGTCCAGCACATGACCAAAGTAGGGGTTGGCGGCGCCGTTGTTGACACAGATATCCAGCCGCCCGTGGGCACTGCGAATGTGCTGGAACAGCGTCTGGATAGCGCCCATGTCACCGACATTGCAGGCAAAGGCCTCGGCGCTGCCGCCGCTCGCGCAGATGGAATCCGCTACCGGCGTGCAGCCGTCCAGTTTACGGCTGGAGACAATCACATGCGCTCCCTGCTCCGCCAGCAGGCGCGCAATGGCCTCGCCGATACCGCGGCTGGCGCCGCTCACCAGCGCGATGCGCCCACTCAGGTCAAATAGTTTGGTGCTCATTGCTTCATGTTCTCCTTGGAGGTTATTGCAGTTCTACGGGCCTGGCAGCTGCGGCGGGAAGCCGCGAAGGCGGCGGCCCCAATGCCCAGGCCAGATAAAATATCACCAGCACGATACACCCGAGCCAGGCCCCGACATAGCCGAACAGGGTAAGATTGGCACCTGCCAGCAGCGGCCCCAATACCCGGCCCCAGGAAGCGGCAGAAGCCGTGGTGCCCAGCATCTGCCCGCGCAACTGGTGGGAGGTCCGCTGGCTGGTGATGGTGTTGAGCAGAGGCATGCACAGGGTCGCCCCGGACATGGCGAGGTAGAGTGCCGCCAGCATCCACGGCATGCTGCTGGCGAAAACTGCCAGCCACAGGCCCAGCATCAGGCCGGCTATGCAGATGCGCAGCAGCTGCCATTCACCGGCCACCCGCACCAACGAGCCCAGCAGTCCGCCCTGCAGGACCACCATGATGGCTCCCTGGATGCCAAACACGATACCCACCTGCCGCGCACCCCAGCCCAGCATGTCCCCCAGCCAGAGCGGTACCAGGTAGGTTACGGCGCTTATCGCGGCCGCGTGCAGCACGTATTGCAGCACCAGCATGCGGCTGTCGGTCTGGCGCAGCAGCGCCCAGGTGGAGGGGCGTGAGCCATCGCGCTGCTGACGCAGGTTGGCTGCGCGCCGCTCCGGGGTCACCGACTCCGGCAGGAACAGCGCCGCCGCAACTATCGCCAGCAGCGACATGCCACCGGCGACCAGGCAGGGCAAGGTGAAACTGCCGCTGTCCCCGGCCAACAATCCACCCAGCAGCGGGCCCAATACCAGGCCCAGGCCAAAGGCCGCCCCGATCATGCCCATGCCCTTGGCGCGCTTCTCGTGGGAGGTGATGTCGCTCATCATGGCAGTCGCCACCCCAAGATTGCCCGCCATGACCCCAGCAAAAGCCCGCGCTGCGAAAATCATCCACAGCTGCCAAGCAAGGGCCAGCATCACATAGGAAACCGCCGCACCTGCCAGGCACAGCATGATCACCGGTTTCCGCCCCAGGCGGTCGGACAGCCTGCCCCAGAAGGGCCCTGAAATACCGGCGAAAGCAGCGTAGGTGACAATAATGAGGGCGATATCGATTTTGTCCGCCCCCAACTGCGGGGACAGAAATGGCAGGATGGGGATGACAATGCCAAACCCGATAAGGTCCAGCAGGACAACGCCGAACAGGATCGGCATCAGTCGTCCTGCCAGCGCGTTACCTGCCCCGTATCGATATCAAACAGTTCCAGCACCCGCGCCACGGTCTGGGTGACCATCGCGTCCAGCGACTCGGGCCTGGCATAAAATGCCGGTACCGGCGGCGCGATCACCGCACCCATCTCCGAGAGCTGGGTCAGGCTGCGCAAGTGGCCCGTGTGCAGGGGAGTTTCCCGCACCATGAGCACCAGCCGGCGCCGTTCCTTGAGCACAACATCGGCGGCCCGGGTGAGCAGGGTGGAGGTTACTCCGGTGGCTATCTCCGCCATGCTGCGAATGGAGCAGGGCGCAATGAGCATGCCGGCAGTCCGGAACGAGCCGCTGGCGATGGAGGCGCCGACATTGCGAATAGCGTGTACCCTGGTGGCCAACGCCTTCACCTCATCCGCAGAGAGGTCCATTTCATAGTGCAGGGTCAGTTCGGCCGACTTGGTCATGACCAGGTGGGTTTCGACACCACAGTCGCGCAGCAGCTGCAGGGCGCGAACGCCGTAGACAATGCCGGAGGCGCCGCTGATACCGACGATTATGCGCTGTGCCATGCCCTGCCCCGCCCCGCGAAATGACCCTGCACTTTACCAGTACGTCCGCCGGATTTCACTGTCGGCAGGCTCCGCAGAGGCGCCGCTGTAGTAGGCTTGCGGGGTATCACTGACAGAAGCCGGACAGCCATGCTGCACACAGCCCGCCTCACCATTGAGCCCCTCACCCTGGGCGATGCCCCCTTCATTCTGAAACTGCTGAACGACCCGGATTTCATCGCCCAGATCGCCGACCGCGGAGTCCGCGATGAGGCCGGGGCGAAGCGCTACCTGGAGGAGGGTCCGCTGGCCAGCTACCGCGAGCACGGCTTCGGGCTCTGGGCTCTGCGCCCGCGCGGCGGCGGTGAAGCATTGGGAATCTGCGGACTGCTGCAGCGGGAAACGCTGACTGAGGTGGACATTGGCTATGCCCTGCTGCCGGATGCCCGTGGCCGGGGTTTCGCCAGGGAGGCGGCGCAGGCGGTAATGCACTACGCCCGGGAGACTCTGGAACTGACCCGGCTGATCGCTATCGTGGCGCCGGGGAATGCGCCCTCACGGGCGCTTCTTGCAAGCCTCGGCTTCCGGCATGAGCGCATGATGCAGCTCGCGCCCGAAGCAGAGGACCTGTGCCTGTATGGTTGGGACGCCTCAGAACCGGAACCGTAACCCGGCCTCGATCGAGCGCCCCGCTTCCGGCGCCACATCGCGCAGGAACGAGGTGCTGAGGCGGATTTCCTCGTCCGCCAGATTGCGCGCGGCAAAGAACAGGGTCAGCTCGTTGTCTCCCAGGGGCAGGCGGTAGTCGGCACCGAGGTCCCAGCGGGTGTAGCCGTCCGTGGGCTCCTCATTGACACCGGGGCGATCCTGGCTGGAAGCCTCCACTACCCGGGTCCACAGCTCCAGGGCATCATTGCCCCAGCTCAGGCGCCCACCGATGCGCCGGGGCGGCAAGCGTGGTACGAACTCGCCGTTGTCCAGCTTGCCACGGGTCACGTCACCAAATACTCCGAGCCGGAATTCGCCGCCGGCAAAGCTGCCCAGGCCAAACTGGCCGTTGACTTCCACGCCGTAGAACTCCGCATCCTCCTGCACGTAGGCGAGTACCGGCAGCTCATCCACTTCCAGGCCGGTGTTCTCCAGGGTGATGTAGTCGGCAAAATCATTGTAGTAGAAGGTGACTTCCAGGTCCTTGTTGCCATTGTGCCAGTGTAGCGACAGGTCAATGTTGCGCGACACTTCGGTGTCCAGATCGGGATCACCCAGTTCGATCGCGGCCGTGGCCGCGTGCTCTACCCAGTTCTCGGGACCTGTGCCATCGACGTTTGAGAATAGCTCCTCAATGGCCGGCGCGCGTTCGGACCTGGCAAGGTGCATACGCAGCTGCCAGTCCTCTCCGGCATTCCAGATAGCGGAGCCGGACACGCTCACCGAGGTGAAATCCTGCTTGCCCGAGCTTGCCGCGTCGGGATCACGTTCCTCACGGTCCAGGCGCAGGCCGGCCTCGAAAATCCAATTATCCCTGCGCCAGTCCTCGATCAGGAACAGGCCCAGGTCGCGGCTCTTGGTGAGGGGAATAAAGGCTTCCTCGCCCACGGCGCTGAACTCACCGACCTTGGCTTGCAGGCCCAGGGCGCCGCGAAAGCCCGCGACTTCCGCGTGGACCAGCTCAATCCGGGTTTCCCAGGTTTCGTTGCTGTACAGGGTGCCAACTTCGCCATCGCCCTCGATTTCGGCGTGCTCGTAATCCGTGTAGGTCACCGTGCTGCGCAGGGTCTCGAACCCCGGCAGGGGCTCAACCAGCTCGAAACCGAGGTCATAGCGAGTCTGCCTGACCTCCAGCCGGACACCGTCGCCGTGACCATGGGAATCGTGATCGTCGTGATCGTCATCGTGATGCTCGTCGTCATCGCCGTGGTGGCCATGGGCGCCGGCGGGAATGCCGTAATCGTTTTCCAGCCGGCTTACGGCGAAGCCCACCAGGCCGCGATCAAAGTGGTAGCTGGAGCCCAGGGTCAGGGCCCGGGTGCGACCACCGGTGTTGTCGATGAAGCCGTCAGTGGTCTCCTCGTCATCATGATCGTCGTGATGGTCGTCGTCGTGATGATCGTCCTCGGAATGGTCGTCGTGATCATCGTGGTCGTCGTGCTCACGGGCGGCCAGCCCGGGAATATTGAGGTTATTCCAGTCCCGGTACAGCGCGTCGATGTGGAACGCGAGGTTGCCGCTGCCACCGTCAAGCCGCAGTACCGCGGTATCCATGTCCGAGGCCGAGTCGTGCCGCATCTCCGCGCCGCCCTCGAAGCCGTCAATCCGCTGTCGCGGAATCCGGTTGTCAATGACGTTCACCACGCCGCCGATGGCGCCAGCGCCATAGAGCATGGTCGCCGGGCCACGCAGGACCTCAATACTGTCCGCCAGCAGGGCTTCAACCGAGACCGCGTGGTCAGCGCTGACCGCCGAGGCATCGGCGCTGCTGGTCCCGTTCTGCAGCACAGTGACCCGTGGGCCCTGCTGGCCGCGGATCACGGGCTGGCCCACGCCCGGACCAAAGGATCCGTTGGCAAGGCCGGGGATGTCACCCAGGGTATCGCCGATATTGGCGCGCGCGGCTCGCCGCAGGTCTTCGCCAGTGAGCACGGTCACGGGCAGGGCGGTTTCCGCCTCCTGCTTTTGCAGCGGCGCGGACACCAGTACATGTTCAATAGGCAGCGGCTGCGCCGCCAGGTTCGCACTGGCAACCGCCAGCGCGAGAGGCATAAAACGTCTCATGGACTTCTCCTGATAGAAAATAGAAAAAAAGGATTTTTATCAGGAGAGCGCGGGGGGACCTGTCGTCAGTCGGGGCAGGTAGCGGTTATGGGCGCGAGCCGCCCGGGGTGCAGGCAGCAGCAGCGCCACCAGCAGGGGGAATAGCAGAAGTGGCAGCACGCTCGCCAGAGGCAAGGGCGCGGACGTCTTGCAGAGCAAGCATTGCGCCGGGGAATCGCCGAAGCCGTGATCATGGCTGGCTTCCAGCGCCTGGACACCCGTGAGACACAGGAGTGCCAGGACCGCGACAATGCGGGCGAGGCGGCCACTGCGGGCTTTCAGGGTGACGGGGAAAACCATGACGTTTACAGCGCAGACATCAGCGTGGTCGCAGAGTATACCAGCTCATGCAGGGAGCAGCCAAGTTTTTCGCCGCTGCTGTATTCAGCCGCTCCTCGCCTCATGGTGACAGCTGTTCCAGCATCGCAGCCATTTTTTCGTGTAACAGGTTAACTCCCTTTAGCGGGCGCACCATGACCTTGAACTCGACGATCCTCCCCTCCGCATTGAAGGTGATGATATCTACACCGTTGACCGTGATGCCGTCGATGTCGCAGCTGAATTCCAGCACCGCATGGGGTTCTGCAACGACTTCCTTGAGATAACGGAAGCTGTCATTGAACACCGCCATGGCGCCGGTCAGATACATGCGCGTGAGATCGCGCCCCTGCTGCGGCCGGTGTACGACCGGGGACCAAAATACGCAGTCTTCCGCCAACAATGCATCCAGCCGCGAAGGATCGCCTGATTTGACGATCTCGTGCCATTGACTCAGTGCTTGCAGCATGGTGCCTCCCGGATCCCTGTCAGCGGCAAAGATGCCACTGCGAGACCCGCTTGTCACGCGCGGCCTGCGGCGCGGCGCTAGAGCTTCGCGGCAAGAAAGCTATCGATCGAATGCCGGGATTCCGGCTCATCCAGGGTGGGCGCATGGCCGCGTCGGGGAATCTCAGCGCTGACCACATCGGGCTTGCGCTTGCGCATCTCCGTCACACAACTTGCAGCGAGAATGTCGGAGTGGACACCACGGATTACCAGAATCGGCAGCGCAGGGATGGACTCGAATACGGGCCAGAGATCGGGTGGCACAGCGTTGTCGTCGCTGGCGGCCATGGGCTGGGCGATCGCCGGATCGTAGGCCAGCACCGGCACACCGTCCGCCTCGCGATACAGGGCGCGGGAAAAGGCCAACCAATCCTCGTCGGTGAAATCGGGAAACGCAACGCCGTTGATGGCGCGAACCTGGGCTGCGGCCTGCTGCCAATCCGCCACCGGCCGGGATTTGCCGACATAGGCCTTGATGCGCTCCAGCCCCGCCGGATCAACCACCGGGCCAATATCGTTGAGAATAAGCCCGCTGACCCGTGCTGGCTGCATGGCCGCCATCAACATGGCCATCAGGCCACCCATCGACGTGCCCACCAGCAGCGCCTGCTCTATCCCCTGGCTGTCCAGCAGGGCAAACATGTCCTGCACATAAGTCCCCGGCTGGTAGTTGGCGGGCACGGGGTCATAGTCCGAGCGGCCGCGTCCGCGCTGGTCGGCCACCAGCACCCGGAAGCGCTGCGCCAGGTGCGGCGCCAG
>JBGTGB010000230.1:0-14739 GCA_041746975.1 Haliea sp.
GTCCTGGGTGAGATTTACCAGGCCCGCAAGTCCGACCACATGGCCGTCACCGAATGTCTCGAATCTGTTGGCGCGCAAATTGAGCTGGTTAAAGCTACTGTCGCCGCCGAGGTCCTCTCGCGCTACGTCGTATTCTATAAATGCAGACCAGCCCTCGTTGGGAAAGCTGTAGTTGTCCAGACGGTCTACCGCAAGGCGAACAAAGGCTTCTCCCGAGTCGTAATTGAAATCGGAGGGCAGCATGGACCCCGTCTTGAGACTGACATCGCCATCTCTATAGCGATAACCGAATCTCACCTCACCATAGGTACTGAATTCACGGCCCACCGCAATTTCCGCAAGCGCCTCCTTGACGCGATACTCTGCGAGGGTGTCTCCGCTATCATCAAAAAAATCGACGTTATCGGCACCATATCGGGTACGGGCAGAGACAAAATACCGTGACAGGGAATCGAGAGGCTGATGCCACTCCAGGCCGATGATGGGCGCTTCGCCCAGCTGTGTCACGACCCGGACCTCGCCGCCGTAGGGATTGATGCCGGTACGCAAATATGACAGCCCGAGGTTGTAACTGTTATTTCCTTTCATGTCATTTGCGAGCTCGAGACCAAACTGGAGATAATTGGGTCCCCAGGTTCGCGCCCGCGCATCAATTAGCAAGCCTGCTTTTCCATCCTCATCGACCAAGTCATAGTTAACCGTCTGGAAATGCTCCAGCCCATAGATATTGGACAGATCCTGTTCCAGCTGCTGGACGTCCAGAGGCTCCCCCAATTTTAAACCCAGGCGATCACGGATCATTTCGTCATGGATCCTCGAGTCGTTTTGGATCCGAACAAATTCAACAACAGGTTCCTTCGCGGCGCCCCTGTCGACGAGAGCTGCGGTAAATTCCTGGTAAGCGGACTCCGAGAGTACCAGTTGCGACAGCTTTTCGCGTTGTGACTCTGCGCCGATACGACCCAAAGGGACAATTGTCGTGGCATTGGCAAAATCTGAGCTGGAGAAGCCGTCCAGATCAGGCAGAATCAACACGTCGTGCCCGGTCAGAGAGGCTATCTGCTGCTCGACATTGGTGCGCGTCATAATCGAAATGAGCTGCTGGGTGATAAGGAAAAGGTTGGTAACTTCATCCGCTGCCATATTGGGCGAGCCGATATCCACCGCGATAACAATATCAGCGCCCATTTCACGCACCACGTCCACGGGCAGGTTGTCGGTAATACCACCATCCACGAGCAGGCGACCGTCGATCTCGGTCGCTGCGAATAGTCCGGGTACAGCCATGCTGGCACGCATCGCCGTCGCCAGATCACCTCCTTTTAAAACAACTTTTCGACCACTGGCGATGTCTGAGGCAACGGCTCGAAACGGAATGTGCAGCTGGTCAAAATCTGTAGTGGCGGTGACCTGCATGGTGAGTTGCCGAAGCGCCAGATCAAACTTTTGACCCTGTATGGCTCCGGTAGGAAACTTCAGCTTGCCATCGTCGGACAGCCCCATCTTCGCCTTGACCAGATAGAGGTCATCATCGCGTTTACGACGAAATGATCGGCCCTGTCGCGGGGGCGAGTCGCTGAAGATATGCTCCCAATCCATACTTCTGAGGCCTTCTTCGATCTCCTCAGGTGTCATCCCGGAAGCATAGAGACCACCGATAATTGATCCCATGCTGGTACCGGCAATAAAGTCGATCGGTACTCTCATCTCCTCGAGTACCTTGAGCACCCCGATGTGTGCGGCTCCCCTGGCACCTCCGCCGCTGAGCGCCAGCCCGATTTTCGGACGCGAAATCAGTTCCGATGTCGTCTCAATCGGGTGCGCTACCTGCCCCAACATGGATAGCCACAAGCCGACTGCAAGCCTGGAGAAACGGGTCCGTTTTTTCATAGCCACAACCTCAAAACCCGGGAGCTAGGATACGCCAACGGCTCGCGGGGTGTTTTACAAATACTTCTCTATTGGCAGCCATGACAACGCCCTGGACTTGAGTCGCTTCCACCAACCGGTTTCCGGTTCGCGCGTCGACTGCCCCTGGTCGGACGTCCATAGCAGGCGGTTCCTTTCATCAATTCTGACTTTCCAACTATTGTCCAACGCCATTGCAATTTCTATATCATCCGCTACTTGCGCCGCCAGTTGAGGGCTGTGAATGATCAATACAGTTTCGCCATTGAGGAAGATGGAACGCAAATTCACATTGAATGAGCCGACGTATAGAATCTCGCGATCGAAGACGACTGACTTGGCGTGCAAGCTGACAAGACCTTTTTCACAATAATCGGCAGGTTCGATCCAAACCTCACAGGCAGCGGCATCGGGACGCAATTCATGCAATTCGATTCCCTGCTCGAGCATACCAACTCGCCAGCGAGCGTACCCTGCATGGTTGGGCACCAGATCATTGGAAGCCAGCGAGTTGGTCAGGGCCGCGATTCGCACCCCCCTCTCTCGCAGCCCCGCCATCACTTCAAGCTGCGGCTCGGCAAGAATCAAATAGGCGGACTCGACTAGAATTTCCGAGCGTGCCCCGAGAACATACTGCCGCAAGGCATTGGCGGTTCGTTTGGGCCGGCTGGTCGATTCCTGCATATCGTCCGCGGGCGGGTCGTAGATCAGTTCAGCACGCGCCCAAACAAGTGCTTGCAATGCTTGTTCAAGTTCAGCAAAAGCCTCTTCCGGGTCCTGAGCTGGCACCCTGCTCAAGATGGATTTGTCATCTGCATCGGGCCCGACCTGCTCTGCGAGTGTGGCAAGGTCGGGATCTCCTACCGGAGTAGACCGTAGCTGGGCGATGGGATAGGCCCATGGACTATTCCAGTAGGCGAGAAAATTATCAGACATTGAGTGCACTATCGGGCCGAGGGCCAGCACATCTCTGTCTCGATGGTTCACCTGCGGGTGCAGGTCAAAATACTCGTCGCCAATGTTGCGGCCACCGACGATTCCCAGTACGCCATCAACGATGAATGTTTTGTTGTGCATACGTCGATTCATTCGTCGAAAATCGGCGACAAAAGCGAGACCTTTGGCGGGACCATCGCGAATTGCGGAAGGGTTGAATATACGAATCTCTATATTGGGATGATGGTCCAGCGCGGCAATATTCTGGTCCCGCCCTGAGACGTTAATGTCATCCAGCAACAAACGTACTTGCACTCCCCTGTCGGCTGCAAGCAACAACCTTCGTAGCAGGTAGAGCCCGGAAATATCACTATTCCAGATGTAATACTGGGCATCGATGCCGTGCTCAGCCAACTCAATCAGATTAGCACGCTGTACAAACGCTTCGGTGCCCGTATCAAGAAGAAGGAATCCCGACTTTGACTGCCCGCCTGGTGCGACTTTCCCAACAATCTGCCGCAGCCTGGAATCCTGAACTGGCTGTTGGATAGCTACCGGGCCAGTCACCGATGGCGCGGTAAGAGCAACAGAGCCGCACCCGGAGAAAAGCACCATAGCCGCCATCAACAGGAGTCTGCACACACTACTTAATCCAGCCGGTTCGCTGTAGACCGACATTTACAGCCTCAGTTCTGCCGATTAACTTCTCTTGAGAATATCCTTTCGCTTGCGCTCGTACTCCTTCTCGGTAATGACACCGGCATCCAGCGCCCCTTTCAGATCCAGTAGTTCCTGGCCGGTCGTCGTGGTCTGATTGCGCACATCAGTACCGCCACAGCCGAAAAGAGAAAATGCACCGAGCATCACTATAAGAATACCAACCTTTTTTGCGCCCTTTACAATACTAAACATTTGCCAGCTCCATACGGATTAGTCACGTTGATCTCTCGTTTCTGTTACTCACTCCAAGCCAGCTCTTGACCCCTATGTCGGGAAAATCAAGGTGTAGCTAAAGCGCATTCCCCAGCCCTCGGCGCCGCTGTCTGGCGCATCTGCCCAATACCTGACGCCCAACTGCACTGACATCGGTTGGCCACCAACTTTGAACAATTGTGTCGCCTGAACGTTAATGGGAACAGACCACTTCTCATCCTTCCAATCGTAGCTGGACTCCGTATTCAGCGTGAAGGTCGTATACTTTGCGGTTGTGTAAGCCATAAAGGGCTGAAAGAAGCTAGCACTGATATCCTTTCGATCCTTATCTCCGTCAAAGGACCAGATATGATTCGCCAGAGCACCAATGGTCCAGCCGTGCTGCTGCTTTAGAGCAACGGCCGTTGGACCGGCGGCCCATTTCTCAGCACCCAGTAACTCATCGCTGGCCGTTGGCAGCAGCAGAGCGGGACCCGCACCCCAGATCCAGCCGCCAGCGGTCGGGGCTTTGGGAGAAAAGAACACGTTTTGAAAAATATCGCCCACGCCGCTTTCGTCGATACCTGGCGGGATGTCTGTCTGACGTATCACCGGTATTATCGTCCGCGATATCACGTTCCACTCTTCGTTTAAGGTCATGGGAATCACAGGCTGAATGTTGAGCACCAGGCGCTCCCCTGCATCACCCGGACCGATGTCCCGGTCATAGTTCAACTGAAAGGGGACGCTGATTAGTGCGGCTATGGGGTTGTTCAGCTTTTTTGCAAGCTCAGCCGCACTTTCCTCTGCGTTAACAGTGCTGGTGAACTGGCTTAATGTAAGCCCGATCGCAGTATGCAATGCTGCCGCTACCAACGGCCCTGCAGACTGCATAGAGGTGTTGTATGATAACATTCTCAAATCCTCATCCATCCTTTGATTTGGCTCCACTCAAGCACTATTCGGCCAGAGGAACACCTTCAGCCAACTCGAACTTCAGTAGGGCGCGGATTTTGTTCTCCAATTGCAGATAGCGAGCCACCTTTACCGTGGGTAGCGCAGCCTCCAGAACGGGAAAATACTCCTTCTTCATGTCCAACTCGGACTGCTCTATTGCTATCATTTCCAGCACATGGGCTTTCGCCTTGTCTTCAGTCAGCGACCCGTCGAAAAACTCATTGGCATACTCATCAACCAGTGCGGCAATGCGCTGATTGATGGCCGCGAGATCACTCTGATACTCTTGGTAGATTGGCCAAAAAACATCCGCTTCAGCATCGGTTAACCCCATGTTAGCTGCCACCAGCAATTTTTTATCTGCGGCAACTTTGTCCCGAAGAATTTCCATGGTGGACTCTGCGCTAGCCCAGTGTACGGGAAGCAAAAACACTAGCAAAAATACGAATCTCGATAGCCGTCTCATACATACTTCCTCTTCAGTAAAATACAAATGGCAGTTGCGGCAAGATGCCTTACCTCGGATGGAGCCACAGGGCAAGGCCGAGCAACTTTCGGTTACGCTATTGAGCGGCCTGAAGCCGCTGCTTGAATCGCTCGGCGTAGAAAACAAAGGTCTGGTTGACAGAATCCCAGCTCGGCTTTTCTTCACCGACAGTTTCTGGCGCCTCGTCCACCACGACTGCAATGCGTTCACCACTTACGGAGTCCAGTGCCTCTACTTCGAGGGTCACATCCTGGAGCTGAACTCGTGCTCCAGCAGCATCGGCAGCAGCGGTAACTACGAAGCCGACGGGCGTATACCCCAGAAGACCGCGCTTTTTCTTGGCGAACTTGACATCCACCAATGCGGCACGCAGGTACAGCACCCCCTCGCCGGGCTGAGTGACCACGGGAATTTCCGGCTCGAGTGTGGAGATCAGCGCATTTTGGAAACTATCAGCCAATGCCTTCAATTCGTCAGCATTCAGACCTTTTTCCTTGGAGTCGGGACTGACAAAGATTATCACCGGCTCAATCATCACACGGGTGTAGACGGACCGATCGACACCGGGCTTTTCCCAGATCATGGCGCCCGTACGGTCGGCATCCTGGACCAGTTGGGGCGGGTTGTCGATGAACTCCGACGACGACACCAACGCGGACTGACCCAATAAAGCACAAGCGCTGATATAGAGCAGCCCCCTGCCAAAGTAGTTTTTCATCTTCATATCAATCTCCTGTCAGGTATGGGCGTTGGATATACCAACCGCCGCACTGGTAAAGGGCCGCAAGCCCAATCAATTGAGGGTATAACCACGACCCTGCATGCAGGCCGAGAATGCCCGGTTGTAGGTGTCGAGCTGTGATTGCTGGGCCTGAGCCTGTTGCTGTTGCTGTTGCTGTTGAGCCTCTACCTGCTGTTGTTGTTGGGCCTGTTGCTGGCGAGCACGCGACCCACCCACCATGGTGCCAGCCACTGCGCCTGCGGCGGCGCCTTTCCCGGCGTCATCATCGACGATCTCACCTATGATGGCGCCACCCAGCGCTCCACGTGCAGCCCCCGCCAACCTGGGCCTACCGGGCGCAGGAGCGGCGGTAGGTGTAGTAATAGGCGCCGCCTGGGCCAGGGCGGCAGGATTCACCCCGGTGGATTCGGTTGCCCACGCGTAACAGGCTCCCTTGTCGCTGGCCAATTGCTCCACAGACTGACCCTGTGCGGGGTATATAATGGCTTCAGCCGCGTTGGCAATGAAACAATGGCACAGTCCGCCTAGCGCCAAAACCACTTTAATTCTGAACCCCATACCTTCTCTCCTTATCCCGCCTGCTCCAAAGCGCGATGCGCTGTGGCCTGGGAGGGACGAGCCATACGTGAATCGATAGACCCAACCCCAATTACAGTAGCGGCGCAATGCGCTGGCGGAAATTAGACCTTGGTCCTATAGCTGGTCGGGCAAGCGGTCACGAAGGCCTGGCTGGGGCACCACCTGTGCTCCACCGGCCTGTCGGGGAATGTGTTAGTCTTTGCTTAAAGGTCTGCAAGTGCGTTGGCATGAATTCAATTTTTATTCCCTCCCTGTATGTGCTCGCGGGTTGCACGCTACTCAGCGCCATTCACCATGCGTTCCTGGCAGCGCGACTGAAATTCAAAGGGGAATACCTACTATTTGCTGCATCCGCCCTGGCGGTGGCAGTAGATGTCTACCTGCGGGCCGCCACCCACAACGCGGACTCCATCGCGGATCTGGTCAATCTCAGGCGCATTGAGATAATATTCACCTGCCTGGCGTTCATTGCACTAACCTGGTTTTTCGCTTGCTTCAACGGGGTGCGGGCACCGCGCTTCCTCGTGCCATTGACTGGCGTTTGGCTGCTATTGATTGCAGCCTCAATCATCCGACCACTCGGACTTCACTTTGACGAACTGCCAGCGCAGCTATACTTCCGCTATCTGCCCTGGGGAGAAGCGGTGATTGATCTGAGCAAATACAAGATGAGCAGCTGGTTCTTGGCTGGATGGCTTACGCTAATCGTATCCATGGGTTTCTGCTTTTACACTGTCTTCCGTCGCGCTAAGCAGGTTGGCTTTGCAAGTACTTCATACACACTTGTTGCGCTTTCGCTTTTCAACATTCTAGTGCTGACCAACCTGGCCGTTCTTTTCCAACTTGCACCGATTGTCCAGACCAGTGATTTCGCATTCCCGGCTCTCATTCTCATGATGCACTATCGCCTCGCCTCCCGCCCAGAAGGAATGCAGCGCCAGCTCTACGAAGTACTGGGCCACCTCCCGATTGCCTTTAGCCAAAAAGATACAGAGGGGAATTACCTGTTTACCAATAGCGCCTTCAGGTCGCTGGCAGGTGACGATCACCCGATTTTTCCTGACGATAAATCCATATTTGGTGAACGGCTCGCAGACAAGTTCAGGGCGATAGAGCGGGAACTCCTGAAAACCGGCACCGAAGCCGAGAGCGATTACATGCTGGAGTATCGCGGCGAACAACGCCACATCAAGCTTTTACAATTCCCAATCACTGACATTGAAGGTCAGCGCAACTCGATCTGCAGCATTCATATCGATACGACTGAGGACCGGGCAAAAGAAGACTTGATGCGACGCATGCGTCTGCAGCTATGGCGGGCGGATAGGCTGTCAAATTCCGGAGCCATCTCCAGGTCGCTGGCTCACGAGCTGTCCCAGCCCCTTACAGCCATCTTGAACAACGCTCAGGCGGCGCTGCGATTCATGGACCAGGGAACCATGGATATGGATGAGCTGTCGGAGATCCTCAACGATATCGTGACCGACGACAAACGTGCAGGCGCAGTGATCAATAATTTGCGCAACATGCTACAAAGTATTGAAATACCCCATTCAACCCAAGCCATCGACGAAGTCTTGCAGGAGTCCCTCAGCTTCCTGAACACTGAGCTTATCGAACACTCGGTGGACGTTAATTTTTCCATGGATCAAAAGATCCTGGTTCACGCCAACAGGACACACCTGCAGCAGGTAATGATCAATCTCATCATGAATGCGATGGAGGCCATGGAGCAGAGCGTGCATTCTCCGGTGCTGCTACTGAGCGCAGTCAAACAGGCCGATACGGTCCTGGTATCGGTGCAAGACAACGGCAAGGGGATTCCAGCGAACAAATTGGAGGCGGTCTTTGAAAGCCACTTCACTACAAAACCCAAGGGCCTGGGTATCGGGTTGGAGGTCTGCCGTGCGATTATCGAGGCCCACGGCGGCAAGATCTGGGCGACGGCCAACACCGGCGATGGGGTGACTTTCAGCTTTATCCTGCCGCTGGCAGTTGAACATTTCACAAACTTGGAGAAATGAGCATCGAGGCGTTCGCCAGCAGCCGACTACTGTGGCGGATTTCCTGGCGCTTGTACTCTGATCTGCTGCTGAAGGTCGATGAGTGGTTGCTGGCTTACTTTGAGAAATCCCTCCCGCGGGCGGTCGAGGTCAACCACCAGGGTGATGACCGCACCCAGCACAACAATCAGCACAATGCCGGTGAGGGAACTACGTCGAAGGGAAATGCCCACGTTGTAACCGACCATTCCCAGCGTCAGCATCGAACAAAGAAGAAGCAAAACAAGAATAGTTTCGGGAACGCGTGCATATAGACCGGCGTTGATCCGGGTCTCATGCAAGTCGATCATCCCGTTAAGTGAATCTATGAAGAGGGCCAATACTGCCGATTCAGGCATAGAGCGGGCAGATTCTTCTGCTATCAGCCAGAGCCTGCCCTGGATCTCGACCGAACGCTCGGTCTTCACAAGGAGATCCGTTAGATCGTCGGTCATGATGCGCAGGGGCACGTACTCCCGAATCAGACCCCTGACTTGGCTGGATGCTGGTTCGGGCAGGTAACCGGCACGAAGATAGGTGGTGCCCACCGAGTTGGCCTCGGCGAGTACAAGTCCGCGGCGCGCATCGAAAATATCAGCGGCCATTCCCATCGTGATCGCGAGCAGGAACGCCATAAGAGCCAGCAGCGAGCCCACGATCATCGTTGTGGGACCTTCCTTCTGGTCAGGTGTTCGCTCTTGCCACCAGCGCCCAAGGCGGAAGCCGACCTCGGAAACGATCAGTGCGACAATAGTGAAAGCCACAAAGAAACAGACTATTGGCAGCGGATCGATAAACTGCTGGAAACGCACTGTCCTTCCCTCACACGTTACCAGTTGCCAGGTTCACTAGAGATGTGCCCGAGCCACCCAGTTAATCGCATCAATAAGCGCCTGCTCGTCAACCGGCTTACGCAAGAAAAATTTTACTCCCAGATTTTTAAGTGCGGATCTCGTTTCCTCATCATCACGCGCCGACAGGGCAATAACCGGCATTTGAAAACCGCGCTCGGCGAGTTGCAGGAGAAAATCCAGTCCGCTCATTCCCGGCATCGTGATATCGAGAAGGACGCAGCCCGCATCACCCGTACCAACGTGCTGCAGGAAGTCTTCGGGGCGCTGATAGATCAGTGCCTGTAGGCCTGAGGCCCGCATAAGGCGCTCAAGACCTTTCCGCACTGACTCATCGTCATCAATGATGTGTACTCTTAACGTTTCCCTGACAGATACCACCAGTATCTCTCTCCCAGCAGATCTGCAACAGGAGCATAGATTCAGTGGTCTTTGCTAGCAATGGGACTTTGGTCTCAGTCTCCCCCGTCGTTGGAAACCTCCGCCTGCACACAACGCTGCACGAGTTCAGCGAGCGAACGGGCAGCCATTTTCTCCATAACCCGGGCGCGATGCACCTTGACTGTCTTCTCGGCAATACCCAGATCATAGGCAATCTGCTTATTGAGACGCCCCTTGATAACTTCCAGCAGCACCTGTTTCTCTCTTGGGGATAGCCGGGACACATTGTGCATGATATCGCTGCGCCTCTGGTTGCGCTCTGATCTCGCTGCACAGAGCGCAATCGCCTTCTTCAGCGCCTGCAGCAGCTCGTCTTCGGCCACGGGTTTAACCAGGAAGTCCACAGCGCCCTCCTTCATCGCCGACACACTCACCGGTATGTTGGCGTGGCCACTCATGAAAACCAGGGGCATGTCCAGGTCTTGTTCAGCCATGCTTTTCTGCAGATCGATGCCCGTCATGTTCGGCATAAAGTAATCCAGCAACACACACCCGCAGCCCTTGAATGGCGCAGCAGCGAGAAATTCCGCGGCGGAAGCGAAAGTTTGCACATCCCACCCGTGCGCACGAATCAGGCGAGCCGTGCTGCGCCGGACTGTTTGATCGTCATCTACCACATAGACTGTTGCGGGTTCTGTCGACACTACTGCGCCCTCATTAACCAAACCGTGTCTCCACGCTCAATCACCGTACCAATCGTATCGCTTCCGGCGACGGGACGCCACGATACGTCCAAAGTCCAATATCTGGCCTGCCTGCGGTGCATTACCCTCATTAATGTCACTAGGGGTTATGGACTGCTCCTCTCAATTTGGGAAGTTGAGGATCATACAATGCATATCACAAGCCGAGCGTTTCGTTCCGGCATAGCCGCTGTTGCTACTGGTGCTTTGATCCTGCCAGTCACCGCGGCCGGCAATGGCGGGTTGACGTTTGAATTCACGCCCTACATTTGGGGTGCCGGTATCGACGGAGATATAGAGGCTGGGGGTAGACAGGCAGATGTCGACGTGGGCTTCAGCGATATCCTCGACAATCTCGATATGTCAGCGGCCTTTCGGAGCAGCCTGCACTACAACGCCTGGGTAACACGTCTGCAAGCTGACTATCTGGATCTCGGCATAAAACGCGACAGCGGCGGCCCCCCCAACGGCTCCCTTGACGTCACGTCAACCATGGCCACGCTTGCCTTCGGCTACCAGTTTCAGGGCTGGAGGGCCAGGCAGACCTTCGACGTTCTTGTCGGCGTGCGCTACCTCAACATCGACAAAACCCTGCAGTTGGACAATTTAGGCAGTTTCAGCTCCGAGCGCAGTGTAACGGACCCTGTGATCATGTTTGGCTCAAGCTTCCCGCTCTCTGAGCGCTGGAGCTTCAACCCAACACTTTCCTATGGTGAAGGTGGAGATTCCGAGCGCACCTATGAGCTCCAGCCACAATTCCGCTACCAGGCCGGGAACCGCCTCGCAGTGCATATCGGTTATCGTAAGCTGGCCTACGAGCTTGAATCAGAGCGCGGGGCCAGTTTCGACGGTGCCTTCGAGGGACCCTTTCTGGGTATAGGCTGGACGTTCGGTGGTGCTCCGGTACCGACAGTGGCAGCTGTGACATCGCAGCCGACGCCGGAACCACCAGCGCCTGCGCCCTTACCTGCCGACAGCGATCGCGACGGCGTCGCCGATGATACAGACCTGTGCCCGAACACCCCGCAGGGTGACCGTGTGGACGCCGCAGGCTGTGGCTTGAATATTCATATCGAGGCTCTGTTCGCTTCGGACTCTGCTGAGATCATGCCCGAGTCCCGAGCTGCGCTGGATCGGGCAGTAGATCTGACCAAACGTATACCGAACATGCGTGGTGTAATCGAAGGTCACACCGATGCTACTGGTAGCGATGCCTACAACCAGACCCTGTCAGAGCGCCGGGCAGCGGCCGTCGTCGCCTACCTGGTAGACCGCGGTGTAGACCAATCCCGGCTATCTTCACGCGGCTTTGGCGAGTCCCGGCCTGTTGCCGACAACGCGACAACCGAAGGACGCGCGCTCAACCGTCGGGTGGTTCTGCGTAGAAGCGATATGGGTAGTTAAAGAAGGCGAACAGGAGATAGACACCATGCTTACATATTCCGTTACAAATCGCACCCTGATCTGGTTACGGGCGACGGCCCTGGCTCTGGCCGCCATTTTTGTCGCCAGCCCCGCAGTGGCCGGGAAGAAGGATGATCTTCCGACGGTGTCGCACGAGGGACTGAAGCTTGTCCAAAGCGATCACGCCTACGCCGTCTATCTGCGTGACGGGATCGACTTCAGCGGCTATGACAAGGTGGCTCTGATGGACTGCCATGTCGCCTTTCGCAAAAACTGGGAGCGAGACCAGAGATCTGCAACCGGCTTCCGTATCAGGGACGAGGATATCCTCGAGATCAAGGAGAAACTGGCGACGGAATTCAGGAAGGTCTTCACCGAAGAGCTTACAAAAAAAGGGACCACCGTGGTGAAAGATTCGGGGACTGGTGTGCTGGTGTTGCGCCCGGCGGTCATCAACCTCGACATTGCCGCGCCAGACGTCATAAAACCGGGTAGAACCAAGACCTTCACCACCTCTGCCGGATCAATGACGCTTTACCTGGAGGTGTTTGATGGCGTCACCGCTGAACTGCTGGCCAGAGTCTTTGATCCCAAAAAGGCACGCGATTATGGGCGCATGTCTGTAACCAACGGAGTAACCAATAAGGCGGAAGCAGACAGAATCCTCAAGCAGTGGGCTGGCGCTCTCGGCGACTACCTGCAGCAAGCTCGAGCCAGCGCCACACCTACAGGCGGGCCTTGAAATTCGCTTGATGAGCCACCTCCGCGGCGGCAACCTCGGCCCGGGTGGCAAACTCACTCGGGCCGGAGCCGGCCTTGGTGCGCGTCAGGGACGGCTTGGAACCGCACGCTGGGTATAGCGGGCATTGAAACTGATGCGGGCCGCAAATTGCGCCATGTCCTCGTCACTTACGGTCACGGGCTCGCTCATGACGACCCACTTCACCCCCTCCGTGCAGGGCGGCGTGGTCAATGAACCGAGATAGCGATAGTGCTTCTTTGAGTCGGGCAAGAACGACAGTGGATCGAATGCCTCTTCCAGTTCTTCCTTGCTGTTCTCTATCTCCGGAAGGCTAGCAAAGATCGGCGCAAGGGCGCCGCTACTGTCGCCGCGTTGCAGGAAAACGCCAATGACAGCGTTCTTGCCGTCAGCGCTGCTGTGCACGAGGTGCATTTCCATGTCGTACCCCCGGCTCTGAACGCGGTGCTCGCTGGCGGTGTGAAAGTGGAACTGCGCCAGGTGATAGGGTATCCCATCCAGCCACAGCGTATTATCCTGGCCCTCGACCTCGACTTCAATCGTGTGACCGTTGTTAAAAATCTCCCCGGTCGAGACGGTGTTGTATTCGACATCGAGTTTTGGATAGACACGTTGTTTGCCAAGATCTACCGGAGACTGCAACTCGCCACTGCTACAGGCGAAATTGCTTTCGTTAAGCTCGCTCCAGAAATCCGGACCGATATCGCCGAAATAACCAAACTGGGCAAAACTGCTGGAAGCGGTTAACATCAACAGCGCCGGGACGAATAAAACAGTGGATCTATTCATGGTTCTTCTCCTGCTGGGCGCCTATACATCCGCTGTGCGGCGACTGTGAGTTTTCCTGTCTCCTAAGCTATTGCATCATGGATCAGCAGGGTATAGGACTTTGGTCTAACCGGCCTGCGTGACACACCCCTGGTAACGCTGGCGCGGTCCACTATCAAGGCTTTTTTTTCTGATTGTGGCCAGGCCCACGGACTAGTAGTTAGCGCGGACTTTCAACCCGAAAGACCTAGGGGGCTGGACAAAGCTCTGGAAACTGTTGTCACCCGTGTAGATATTGGCGGTGGCGTCAACATTACTCACGTCTTCATCGGTCAGGTTATCCCCCCACACCACAAACTCCAGGTTGTTCCAGTGCGTCCCGATACGGGCACTGAACCAACTGTAGGAAGACTGTACCAGTAAGGGATCCGCCGAAAAGCTGGTATTGTAATCGTCCGACCAGCTCCAATCGGCGCGGACATATACATCACCCCAACTCACTGGGGTCTCGTATGTCAAACCGAGGTGAGTCTTCCATTCGGGCGCATTGATTGGGCGTTCCCCACTCAGGTCACATGCCGTAGAGTTGGTGGGACTATCCGGCGCACGCCCGGGATAGCATTGCCCATTGGTAAACTCGTTGTACTCGAAATCGGCATAAGAAACGCTAAAGTCCGTAGTGAAGTGCTCGCCTAATAACCAGGAGCCTTCTACCTCAACTCCCTTGGTTGTGGCTTTTTCCGCGTTACCCACGGTAAAGTTCGCCCCGACGAATGCCGCCTCCTGGTAATCACTGTACTCCGTATGGAATACGTTCAGGTTTAAGCGTAGATTGGCGTCCAGCAATGTGGTTTTGACACCTGCCTCGTAACCCAAAACCGCTTCATCATCAAACTCGCGCGCATCAATCGCGACGCTCCCCCAACTCGTGTTAAATCCGCCAGATTTAAAGCCTTGCGAAACTGTGGCGTAGAGCATGATCTCACCGGTCGGGAAATACGTTGGCGATACTGACCAAGTCACCGCGTCCTTACTCCGATTGAGGTCGTTCGAACTGACATCGGTGGGGCTGAGGAGGAGCGATATGATCGAGGGCAAAGGATCGTTGACCGTCTGCAGAACGGAGGCTTCTTTTTCCTCTCGCTGCCAACGAAGGCCGGCTGTTATCGTCAACTTGTCGACGACCTGCCAGACAGCGTGTCCGTAGGTCGCGTAATAGTCGGTTGCCTGCCGGCCATCGAGGTAACCGAGCTGACCCTGGGTGGCGAA
>JBGTGB010000231.1:0-7594 GCA_041746975.1 Haliea sp.
CGCTCCACCGTCGGCACCATCACCGAGATCTACGACTACCTGCGCCTGCTCTACGCGCGTGTGGGGGAGCCGCGCTGCCCCGAACACGGTGCAAGCCTGCAAGCCCAGACCGTAAGCCAGATGGTGGATTCGGTGCTGGCACTGCCCGAGGGCACCCGCCTGATGCTGCTGGCACCGGTAGTGAAGGCGCGCAAGGGCGAGCATTTGCATGTCTTCGAGGAACTGCGCGCCGCGGGCTTTGTCCGCGCCCGGGTAAACGGCATCGTCACCGACCTCGACGACCTGCCAAAACTGGACAAGAAGCGCAAGCATGACATCGAGGTCGTCATCGACCGCTTCAAGGTGCGCGCCGACCTGAACCTCCGGCTGGCGGAATCCTTCGAGACCGCACTGGGCCTCACCGACGGCCTGGCCACGATCAGCCACATGGACAGCGATGGCCAGGAAATCATGTTCTCTGCGCGCTTCGCCTGCCCGGTCTGCGGCCACAGCATCGACGAGCTGGAGCCCCGTCTATTCTCCTTCAACAATCCCGCGGGTGCCTGCCCCAGCTGCGATGGGCTCGGCGTGAAGCAGTACTTCGACGCCGATCGTATTGTCCTGCACCCGGAATCCAGCCTGGCCGAGGGGGCGATACGCGGTTGGGACCGGCGCAATGTCTACTATTTCCACATGCTCACCAGCCTCGCGGACCACTACGGCTTCTCCATCGATACTCCCTTCAAAAAGCTGAAGAAAGGCCATCGCGAAGCCATCCTCCACGGCAGTGGCGATGACGAGGTGGCATTCGCCTACATGAACGACCGCGGCGACGTCTACAAGCGCACCCACCCCTTCGAGGGCATCATCCCCAACATGGAGCGGCGCTACCGTGACACCGAGTCCCAGTCGGTGCGCGAGGAGCTGTCCAAGTTTCTCTCCACCCAGCCCTGCCCCGACTGTCATGGCACGCGCCTGCGCCAGGACGCACGCCACGTGTTCGTGGACGACCGCAACTTGCCCAGCATCACCGAGATGCCCGTGGGAGAGGCAGAGGTTTACTTTGGCCAGCTGGCGCTGGAGGGCCGCAAGGGCGAGATCGCCGGCAAGATCCTCAAGGAACTGCGCGCCCGCTACCGTTTTCTGGTGGACGTGGGCCTGAACTACCTCACCCTGAGCCGCAGCGCTGAAACCCTGTCCGGCGGCGAGGCGCAGCGTATCCGCCTGGCCTCCCAGATCGGGGCCGGTCTGGTGGGAGTCATGTATATCCTCGACGAACCCTCAATCGGCCTGCACCAGCGCGATAACGAACGCCTCCTGGGCACCCTCACCCACCTGCGGGACCTGGGCAACACTGTGCTGGTGGTGGAGCACGATGAGGACGCCATCCGCAGGGCCGATCACATCATCGATATCGGCCCCGGGGCCGGCGTCCACGGCGGCCGCATCGTCGCCCAGGGCAGCCTGCAGGACATCATCGGCACCGAGGATTCACTGACCGGCGCCTACCTGTCCGGCAAACGCAGTATCGCGGTACCGACCAGGCGCACCCCGGCTGACCCGAAGCGCCTGCTGCAGCTGACCGGAGCCAGCGGCAACAACCTGCAGAGCGTTGACCTGGAGCTGCCGCTGGGGCTGCTGACCTGCGTCACCGGGGTCTCCGGCTCCGGTAAATCCACCCTGATCAACAACACCCTGTACCCGCTCGCCGCCACCGAGCTTAACGGCGCGACGACCCTGAACCCCGCACCTTACACCGGGATCAAGGGTATGCAGCACATAGACAAGTGCATTGATATCGACCAGAGCCCGATCGGCCGCACCCCCCGCTCCAACCCCGCCACCTACACCGGCATTTTCACCCCGGTGCGGGAACTGTTCTCCGGCACCCAGGAAGCCCGCTCCCGCGGCTACAAGCCCGGCCGCTTCAGCTTCAACGTCAAGGGGGGCCGCTGCGAGGCCTGCCAGGGCGACGGCGTCACCAAGGTCGAAATGCACTTCCTGCCCGACATCTACGTCCCCTGCGACGTCTGCAAGGGCAAGCGCTACAACCGCGAAACCCTGGAAATCCGCTACAAGGGCAGGAATATCCACGAAGTGCTGGAAATGACCGTGGAGGATGCGCTGGCCTTCTTCGAGCCCGTCCCCGCCATCGCCCGCAAACTGCAGACCCTGATCGACGTCGGCTTGTCCTACATCCGCCTCGGCCAGGCCGCCACCACCCTGTCCGGCGGCGAGGCCCAGCGGGTAAAACTCTCCCGCGAGCTGTCCAAGCGCGATACCGGCAAGACCCTCTACATCCTCGACGAACCCACCACCGGCCTGCACTTCGAGGACATCCGCCAGCTGCTGGAAGTGCTGCACCGCCTGCGCGACCACGGCAATACGGTGGTGATCATCGAGCACAACCTGGACGTGATCAAGACTGCGGACTGGATCATTGATCTGGGGCCGGAGGGCGGCTCGGGCGGCGGGCAGATCATCGCTACCGGGACCCCGGAGGACGTGGCGAAGGTGAAGAAGTCCTATACAGGGCAGTTTCTGGGGCCGCTATTGAAGCGGCAGGCTTCCAGGGAGGCGGGGAATACAAAGCCTCCGAAGCGGAAAGCCGGGAAGCGCGCAGCGGCTTGAGTGGGTTTTGGGTGGTGCTTCGGCCCGAGCCCCGCGCGTGGCCGTTGGGGGCCGGCCGGACACGCCGTGAACCCATCCATGGGGGCTCGGATGCGACCTCCATGTCGCATACGGTCCGGCCAACCCCCAACGGCCACACCCGGGCCTCTCTCTCTGAGGCGCAGACCAGCCACAAAACCTGCCGGAGCGCGGTCAGCTTAATCGCAATGCGCAAGGCTTCACTGCTCATCGGCATCCGCGTCTTCCAGCTGCGCACGATCGACCCGCACGACGGCTGCTCCAATGAGGCGCGTACAGTGCCGTCCTGGAAGCTAGTGGTCCGCCGCAGCGCGACTTTGGCTAGGCCATGCTCCAGTTGGTAGACCTGGCAGAGGGAGGCATGAGTACGGAGGTGTTTCCGGCGATTGGCCGGACCTGTGACGACATCGCTGCGTAGAATCGCCCAGACGCTAATTCTGACAGCCCCCGCTGGTTGAGGCAGCTCGGAGAAGTGAGGCATGGCAGAGAAACCAGCCCGGAGGTTCCGTCAGGGGTTGCCCGGACCGTATGCGACATGGATGTCGCATCCGAGCCCCCATGGACGGGTTTACGGCGTGTCCGGGCAGCCCCTGACGGATCCTCCGGGCGGCGACGTGGCACCTCAGTCCCCAGGCAAACAGAATTCCACAATGCAGGCACAAAAAAGCCGGGACTAGCCCGGCCTCTTCACTACGAGGAGAATTTAACCCTCGTCAGAACCCGCATCGTCTTCCACCTGCGGCCGATCAACCAGCTCGACATAGGCCATCGGAGCCTGGTCGCCAGAGCGGAAGCCGCACTTGAGGATGCGGATATAACCGCCCGGGCGCGCCTGGTAGCGCGGGCCCAGCTCGGAGAAGAGCTTGCCCACGGCAGCCTTGTCACGCATGCGGTCGAACGCCAGGCGGCGGTTCGCGACGCTGTCGCTCTTCGCCAGGGTGATCAGCGGCTCAGCATAGCTGCGCAGCTCCTTGGCCTTGGGCAGGGTGGTTTTGATCAACTCGTGCTCTACCAGAGACACGGTCATGTTCCGGAACATGGCCTTGCGGTGGGAGGCATTCCGGTTCAACTGACGTCCGCTGTGACGGTGACGCATTTTTCCTTTCCTATACTGTCTGTGCTATCTCAGCACTGCCAACTGTTAACTCGGGAGCTTAGATGCTCAGCACCCGGTCGTCGTTTCTGAGGCTGGCCGGCGGCCAGTTGTCCAGGCGCATGCCCAGGGACAAGCCGCGAGACGCCAGTACATCCTTGATTTCGGTCAGTGACTTCTTACCCAGGTTCGGAGTCTTCAGCAGCTCCACTTCCGTACGCTGGACCAGGTCACCGATGTAGTAGATATTCTCTGCCTTGAGGCAGTTGGCGGAGCGAACCGTCAGTTCGAGATCGTCCACAGGGCGCAGCAGGATCGGGTCGACTTCGTCTTCCTCGATTACGTACTCGCTGTGACTTTCGCTCTCCAGGTCCACAAACACGGCCAGCTGCTGCTGCAGGATAGTCGCGGCGCGGCGAATGGCTTCCTCGGGATCGATGGTGCCATTGGTCTCGAGATCCAGCACCAGCTTGTCCAGGTCCGTGCGCTGCTCGACCCGGGCTGCTTCAACCACGTAGGACACGCGGTTGATCGGCGAGAAGGTGGCGTCGAGGTGCAGGCGGCCGATGGAACGGGTCTCTTCCTCGGGGTTTTCGCGAGAGTCCGCCGGGGAATAACCGCGACCGCGGGCCACGGTGAGCTTCATGCTCACGTGAGAACTGCCGGTCAGGGTGCAGATAACGTGATCGGGATTGCGGATCTCGATATCGTGATCAACCTGGATATCACCCGCAGTGACCACACCTGGGCCTTTGCGGCTCAGGGTCAGCTCGGCTTCTTCCTTGCCGCTCATGACCAGGGCGACGCCCTTGAGGTTCAGCAGGATCTCGATGACGTCCTCCTGTACACCTTCAATAGCGCTGTACTCGTGCTCGACGCCGTCGATCTCTACTTCGGTGATTGCGCAGCCGGGCATGGAAGAGAGCAGAATGCGACGCAAGGCATTGCCCAGTGTGTGGCCAAAGCCCCGCTCCAGCGGCTCCAGAGTGACCTGGGCGCGGGTACTGGTCTTCTCTTCGACGTTGATCACGCGCGGAGTCAAAAATTCGTTTACTGCAATCTGCATTCTGGCACCTGTATGAGTAGGTTAGTCCTGAGTCGGATTACTTGGAGTAGAGTTCCACGATCAGGTTTTCATTGATCTCGGAAGACAGGTCCTGACGTTCAGGGGCTGACTTGAATACTCCTTCCAGCTTTTCGCTATTGAAGTCGATCCACTCGGGCTCGCCACGCTGGGCGGCCAGGGCCAGGGCGGACTGCACTCGCAGCTGCTTCTTGGCTTTCTCGCGCAAGGAGACAATGTCCCCGGCCTGCACCTGATAGGAAGGCACATTCACCACGGCACCGTTGACCAGAATGCCCTTGTGGCTGACCAGCTGGCGTGATTCGGAACGGGTGGAACCGAACCCCATGCGGTAGACCACGTTGTCGAGGCGGCTTTCCAGCAGCTGCAACAGGTTCTCGCCGGTGGCACCCTTGAGGCGGGCGGCTTCCTTGTAATAATTGCGGAACTGCTTTTCCAGAACACCGTAAATACGACGCACTTTCTGCTTTTCACGCAACTGCACACCGTAGTCAGACAGGCGACCACGACGGGCGCCGTGCTGGCCGGGGGCAGATTCGGGCTTGCACTTGCTTTCCAGCGCACGCACTCCGCTCTTCAGGAACAGGTCTGTTCCCTCACGACGGGAGAGCTTGCACTTGGGTCCAATATATCGAGCCATGTCAGTTCTTCCTGTTAGCGTTAGACGCGACGTTTCTTGGGCGGACGGCAACCGTTGTGCGGGATCGGCGTCACGTCAGTGATGTTGGTGATCTTGTAGCCGCAGGAATTGAGCGCACGCACTGCTGACTCACGGCCCGGACCGGGGCCCTTCACCTGTACATCAAGATTCTTCAGACCATATTCCTTGGCCGCCTCACCCGCGCGCTCCGCAGCTACCTGGGCCGCAAAGGGGGTGCTTTTGCGCGAACCGCGGAAGCCAGAGCCGCCGGAAGTCGCCCAGCTCAGGGTGTTGCCCTGACGGTCCGTGATGGTGATGATCGTGTTATTGAAAGACGCGTGTACATGGGCAATACCATCCACCACGGTCTTGGTAATCTTCTTGCGAGTGCTCTTGGCACCTGGCTTGGCCATACTCTGTTTCCTGCTTTAATATCAACACTGCACTCAGGTGCAGCTACACTAAAAAGGACTCGCGGGGGGCAGACTGCCCTACTTGCGAATCGGCTTGCGTGGACCCTTGCGGGTACGGGCATTGGTCTTGGTACGCTGGCCGCGCAGCGGCAGGCTGCGACGATGGCGCAGGCCGCGGTTACAGCCCAGATCCATCAAGCGCTTGATGTTCATCGACACTTCCCGGCGCAGGTCACCCTCTACCGTCAGTTCACCCACCCTGTTACGCAGTGAGTCCATCTGCTCTTCACTGAGCTCACCAATCTTGCTGTTTTCAGCAACACCCGTGTCAGCGCAGAGGCGCCTGGCCTGGGTGCGACCGACACCATAGATATAGGTCAAGGCGATAACAGCGTGCTTGTTATCAGGTACGTTGACGCCGGCAATACGAGCCATCCAACTCTCTCCAAATACTCAAATCGTCGCTTTGCGCTGGGCAAACAGGCCGCACCCTGAACCTTGCTCGGCTCGGGGGGTGGGGCGCGAAAGGCGCAGCATTCTAGCGGTATGTTTGCTAAAAATCAATAGTCTGCAACCGGAACCGGGCTCAGCCCTGGCGCTGCTTGTGACGAGGATCCGTATTGCAGATCACACGCACAACACCGGCGCGGCGGACGATCTTGCAGTTTCTGCAGACCTTCTTTACTGATGCACGTACTTTCATTTCGATTTTCTCCAAGGACCGGCCAGCCTGTCAGCGGCCGGAAGCACCATAGTTGTTCAATTTCGCCTTCTTCATCACCGAGTCGTACTGGTGTGACATCAGGTGGCTCTGTACCTGGGCCATGAAGTCCATTACTACGACCACCACGATCAGCAGCGAGGTACCACCCAGGTAGAACGGTACGTTCCACATCACCACAAGGAACTGGGGCATGAGACAGACCAGGGCGATATAAGCGGACCCGAATACGGTCAATCTCGTCAGCACGCCATCAATGTAGTTGGCGGTCTGCTGTCCGGGGCGGATGCCGGGGACAAAGGCGCCGGAGCGCTTGAGGTTGTCAGCTACTTCCTGCGGGTTGAACATCAACGCCGTATAAAAGAAGCAGAAAAATACAATAAAGCCGGTGAACAGCAGGATGTTGAGCGGTTGCCCGGGCCCAATTGCCAGAGCCAGATCCTGCAACCAGTCGGCAGAACCGCTGGAACCAAACCACTGCGCTATCGAGGCCGGGAACAGCAATATGCTGCTGGCAAAGATCGCGGGGATTACACCGGCCATGTTGACCTTCAGCGGCAGGTGCGAGCTCTGCGCCTGCATCATCTTGCGACCCTGCTGACGCTTGGCGTAGTTCACCGTGATCCGACGCTGGCCGCGCTCGATGAACACGATCATGTAGATCACCGCAATCGCCAGAGTCAGAATGAACAGCAGGATAAGGATGTTCAATTCACCTTGCCGCGCCGACTCCAGCGACTGCCCGATTGCCGAGGGCAGACCCGCAACAATACCGGCGAAAATCAGCAAGGAAATGCCATTGCCCACGCCTTTTTCGGTAATTTGCTCACCCAGCCACATCATGAACACGGCGCCGGTAACCAGCGAGGTGATCGCGATAACGTAGAAAACCACCGAGGTATCGTAGGACATGCCCTGGTTGGCCATACCCACCGTCATCCCCACAGCCTGGATGATTGCCAGCACGACAGTCAAATAACGCGTGTACTGGCTGATCTTGCGCCTGCCGGACTCA
>JBGTGB010000232.1:0-17145 GCA_041746975.1 Haliea sp.
GCCGATCTGCGCCGCGGCGAAGGCCGCCAGCTGCGCCGCCTGCTCCAGGTCCCAGATCTTCCGCTGCTCGGCAGTCGGCTCGCCGAAGACATAGCTGCGGGTGATGTCGGAGATATAGCCGTGCAGCTGGCAGCCGGTGTCGATCAGCACCATATCGCCCTCGTCGAGGGTCTTGGGCTGGGCCACGCCGTGAGGAAAGGCGCTGTCGGGGCCGAACAGGACGATGCAGAAATAGGAGCCCGCCGGGGCGCCGACCTTGCGGTGGGCAGCATCAATGAAAGCACTCACCTCGGTGGTGCTGATGCCGGGACGCAGAATCCGCGCTACTGCCCGGTGTACCTCCAGGGTCATGTCCTTGGCCCGTTGCATCAGGGCCAGCTCGGCGGCGGACTTGTGCATGCGGCAGCCGGAGGTGACCGGCGTGGCGCTGCGGAGCATACATTTCGGGGCCGCCTGGCGCAGGCCGTCGACAATGAAGAAAGGCGCGGATTCGTCTACGCCGACTTCCTCGGCGCCCAGATCTGCCAGCAGCCGGGCGCAGAGATGGTAGGGGCTCTCGTGCTCTTCCCAGCAGTACACCTCGCCGGGCACCCCCAGGAAACCCAGCAGGGTGCCGAGTTCAAACGCCGGGGCGAGGTAAACCGGTGCGCCCGCTGCTGGCACCAGCGCCCCCACCAGCCGCTCGCTGGCGGACCAGCGGGTGCCGGTAAAATAGTACAGGTTGGTGCCGGCGTTCAGGTAGATTGCATCCAGCCCGTTGGCCCGCATCAGGGTCTGGGCCTGCGCCAGCCTGGCGGCGAACTCGTCGTCGCCGATCGGGGTGCTGCCGGCGGTCATGTCCTGCAGGTGGGCCTGTTCTGTAGCGGCGTCGGAGCCGCCTATGCCTTGGGTCATGGGAGTCCTCATTGGCGTTGGGATGGCGGTCGGCTATTCTGACTGCCGGGGTGGTTGCATGGTATTAGCGAGATGATAACTGCAGAGGCTGCAGGGGGAAAGCGAGATGCGTTGGACAGATATTGATCAGCAGTTGTGCTCGGTGGCGCGCGCGCTATCGGTGGTGGGGGAGCGCTGGACCCTGTTGATCCTGCGGGACGCGTTCCTGGGCACCCGCCGTTTCGAGCAATTCCAGCACAACCTGGGGATCACCCGTCATCGCCTGTCCGAGCGCCTGGGCAAGCTGGTGGAGCAGGGCGTGCTGGTCAAGGTGCCCTACTGCGAGCGCCCGCTGCGCCACGAGTACCGGCTGACGCGCAAGGGGCTGGGATTGTATCCCGTGCTGATGAGCCTGGCGCGCTGGGGTGACGACTGGATGGCCGGTGACGACGGCGTGCCCCTGGAGTATGTGCACCGCGGCTGCGGCAAGGCGACGCGGCCGGTGCTGGCCTGCAGCGAGTGCGGCGAACCCTTGCGCCCGGAGGGGGTTACTTCGCAGCCTGGGCCGCCGCTCCAGGCTTTGGCCCAGGAGCTGGGTCGGCAGGGGGAGAAGGGCCTTTCCATACCGGCCCTGATCGGCCGCTCCCGGCCCTTGGAATAGGCTGTCCTCGGTCGTAAATTTGTATGAAAAAGTAACAGTCAGAGGAACTTCAACTTTGCGTGCGAGCGGGTAGACTGCGTGGATTACAACAATAACCCATGAGGGAACCCGCAATGACCCAGTTCAGAAAAACCATTATCGCCGCGGCAGTCGTTGCCCTGGTGCCGTCAATCTCCTATGCCCAGTTGGAAGAAGTGCTAGTCACCGCGACCAAGCGCGAGGCATCGGCCCAGGACCTGCCCTTCTCTATTAATGCCCAGTCCGAGGCGGACATCCGCCGCACGGGCGCTACCAACCTGGAAGAGCTGTCGCGCAACGTCGCCGGTCTCGCCATCCAGAACCTGGGCCCCGGCCAGAGCCAGGTCTCCATCCGCGGCGTTTCCGCCGGCCAGGTGGTGCGCGACCAGCCCGGGGTCAAGGAGCAGGTGGGCGTATACCTGGATGAAACAGTGATCTCCCTGTCGCTGTTTACCCCTGACCTCGACCTCTACGACCTGAACCGGGTCGAGACCCTGCGCGGGCCCCAGGGCACCCTGTTTGGGTCTGGCTCGGTGGGCGGCACGATTCGCTTCATTACCAACCAGCCGGATTTCGAGGAATTCAGCGGCTCGGTGGAAGCCAACCTGAACACGATTACAGACGGCGACATGGGCGGCCACCTCAAGGGCATGGTGAATATCCCCCTGAACGACAGGGCGGCGCTGCGCATTGTTGGCTATGGCACGGAGTACGGCGGCTGGATAGATGCCCTGCGCGAAGACGGCCGCTTCAAGGAAGACGTCAACAGCGGTGGCCGCTACGGCGGCCGCATTACCCTGGCCCTGCAGCCTACGGACAATCTCACCATTACCCCGCGGATCGTGTTCCAGAGTATCGAGACCGACGGCTTCAACCGCGAGGAAGTCTACAACCTGTTCGCCAACCCCTTCACTACTACCCGCCCGCCAGTGCGACTGGGTGAACGCCAGCAGTTCCTGCGCCTGGAGGAAGCTTTTGAAGACGACACCATGATCGCCGACCTGGTGGTGAACTGGAGTCTGGACACCGTCGATGTGACCTACGCCGGCAGCTACGTGGACCGGGAAATCCTTGCCAGCCGCGACGCCAGCGCCCTGACAGGCTCGGTATCGGTAGACCTGGGCTATCCCGAATTCGCGGTGCTCATCCCTTCGAATCTGCGCGACACCACGGATCTGCAGCAGACCACCCATGAATTGCGCCTGGCATCCAATGTCGACGGCCCGCTGAACTGGGTGGTCGGTGGCTTTTTCTCCGACGTCGAGCGCGAGTATGCCCAGCGCCTGCCCACACCGGGCTACGACGCCGTCACCGATGCCGTCCTCGGAGCGGGTGTCTCCGCCGCGGTAAGCAATGGCTATGGCCCGGATTCTCCCTACAATTCAGACCTGCCCTATGATATCGAGCAGATAGCGGTCTTCGGCGAGCTGACCTATGACGTCACCGAACGGCTCAGTGTGACTCTGGGCGGCCGCTACTACGACTTCGAGGAAGAACGCCGCTTCACCACCGGGGGCCTTTTCTCCAACGGCGACGACCAGGTGGATTCCACCTCCTCGGACGGCTTCAACCCGCGCCTGCTGGTCAGCTACGATGTCAGCGACGACATGACCATCAACGCCCAGGCGTCCCAGGGCTTCCGCCTCGGGGGGGTGAATGATCCGTTGAACGTGCCCCTCTGCGATGACGGCGACCTCGATACCTTTGGTGCCTTCCAGGCCTACGACGACGAAACCCTGTGGAACTACGAACTGGGCTTCAAGAGCGAGTTCGACAAGGTGCGCTTCAACGCCGCGGTGTTCTACACCGACATCGAAGACCTGCAGGTCACCCTGGACGCCGGCTCCTGCTCCTCGCGGATCAGCTTCAACGTCCCCGAGGCCCACACCCTGGGTGTGGAGTGGGAATTGACCGCCTACCCCATGGAGTTGCTGATGCTGACCTTCTCCGGCAGCCTGCTGGAGGCGGAGTTCGATTCCACCGTTACCGACAGCAACGGCAATGTGTTGGGAGGGGTTGAGAAGGGCAACCGGCTGGCGTCAGTGCCGGAGTTCCAGATGGCGGCCTCAGCCACCTACACCTTCCCGGTCAATGCCTTTGGTTCCAACGAAATGTATGTGTCGGCGATGTTCCAGCACGTGGGCGAGCGGTATACCCAGCCCAGTGACCAGGTGCCCGGTCGCGGCAGATTCGTCTCCGGCCTGCCGTTCGGAGGTGCTACCGGTGCGGAAGCGACCACGGTGGATCTGGAACTGGATGCCTACGAGCAGCTGAACCTGAGCGCGGGCATCGTCTGGGACACCTTCGAGACGGTGTTCTACGTGAATAACGTCACCGACGAAAACGCCCAGCTGTCCTTCGACCGCGAGCGTGGTGGCCGGGCCAGGCTGGCCTTCCGCAACAACCAGCCGCGGACCATCGGCGTCACCATGCGCAAGTTCTTCTAGAGCGCGGGTTCGCGATAGCTGTCGATCGAGGGGCAGGAACAGACCAGGTTCCTGTCCCCGAACACGTTGTCGACCCGGTTCACCGGCGGCCAGTACTTGCTGCGCCGTAACGATGCGACCGGGAAGGCAGCCTGCTCCCGGCTATAGCCGTGCTCCCACTGCTCCGCGGTAACATCCAGCAGGGTATGGGGTGCGTTGCGCAGGGGATTGTCCTCGGCGTCCAGACGGCCTTCCTGCACTGCGCGGATTTCCTCGCGGATGGTGATCATCGCATCGCAGAAGCGATCCAGCTCTGCCAGTGATTCCGACTCGGTGGGCTCTATCATCAGCGTGCCCGCCACCGGGAACGACATGGTCGGGGCGTGAAAGCCGAAGTCCACCAGGCGCTTGGCGATATCTTCCTCACTGATGCCACTGGCTTCCTTCAGCGGCCGGATGTCGACGATACATTCATGGGCCACGGTGCCGTTGCGGCCGGTATACAGCACCGGGTAGTGGTCCTTCAGGCGGTGGGCAATGTAGTTGGCGCTGAGGATAGCGACCCGGGTCGCCTGGGTCAGGCCCTCGGCCCCCATCAGGGCGATATAGGCCCAGGAAATGGGCAGGATGGAGGCGCTGCCCCAGGGCGCGGCGGAGACCACGTCATTAGTCTCCGCCACCCCCGGCACCGGTACCACCGGGTGCGAGGGCAGGAAGGGCTGCAGGTGCGCGCCGACGCCGATCGGGCCCATGCCCGGACCGCCGCCACCGTGAGGAATACAGAAGGTTTTGTGCAGGTTCAGGTGGGACACATCAGCGCCGAACTTACCGGGTGAGGCCAGCCCCACCAGGGCATTGAGGTTGGCGCCGTCCACGTATACCTGCCCCCCGTGGCGGTGCACGATGTCGCAGACATCCACCACGGTTTCCTCGAACACGCCGTGGGTGGAGGGATAGGTGATCATGATCGCGGCCAGCTCGCCGCTGTGCTTGCCGGCCTTGGCCTCCAGATCCACCAGGTCCACATTGCCCTGGCTGTCGCATTCCACGATGACCACACGCATACCGGCCAGCGCCGCGCTGGCCGGATTGGTGCCGTGGGCGGAGGAGGGGATCAGGCAGATGTCGCGCTGCTCATCGCCGCGGCTTTCGTGAAAGCGGCGGATCGCCAGCAGGCCGGCGTATTCACCCTGGGAACCGGCATTGGGCTGCAGGGAGATGGCGTCGTAGCCAGTGCATTCCCTGAGCATGTGTTCCAGCTCTGCCAGCAGCTGCTGGTAGCCTGCGGTCTGCTCTGCCGGTGCGAAGGGATGCATGCCCGCAAACTCGGGCCAGGTAATTGCCAGCATCTCGCTGGTGGCGTTGAGCTTCATGGTGCAGCTGCCCAGCGGGATCATGGCGCGGTTGAGGGCGATGTCCCGGTCCTCCAGCCGGCGCATGTAGCGCAGCATTTCGGTCTCGGAATGGTATTCACTGAACAGCGGGTGCTGCAGGTAGTCGACTTCGCGCTGCAGGGCAGCGGGAATACCTGCGAGGGCGTCGTCCCGCTCGCGGCAGCTGGCTATTGGCGCGTTGCCGGTGATCACCGTCAGCAGCTGATCCACATCTTCCGCGGTCGTGGTTTCGTCCAGGGCAATACCAAGCTGCGCTGTGCCGATGATGCGCAGGTTCATACCTGCCGCCAGCGCGCGATCGATAATGGCCCCCTGTTCCCCGCCGACATCCAGAGTCAGGGTATCGAAGAAGTGTTCGTTCAACGGCCGGATTCCCGCCACCCCCAGCCCCGCGGCCAGCAGCCCGGTCAAGCGCTGCACGCGCTCAGCGATACGGCGCAGACCGCCCGGGCCGTGGTACATGGCGTAGAAGGCCGCCATGATGGAGAGCAGGGCCTGGGCGGTGCAAATATTGCTGGTGGCCTTCTCCCGGCGGATATGCTGCTCCCGGGTCTGCATCGCCATGCGCAGGGCCTCGTTGCCGTGGCGGTCGATGGAGACACCGATGATACGCCCCGGGGTAGAGCGCTTGTAGGCGTCGCGGGTGGCGAAGAAGGCGGCGTGCGGGCCGCCAAAACCCATTGGCACGCCAAAGCGCTGGGAATTGCCAACCACCACGTCGGCACCCTGGGCGCCGGGTGATTGCAGCAGCAGCAGTGACAGGATGTCCGCGGCCACAGTGACCAGGGTGCCGGCCTCGTGGGCTCGGGCAATCAGCGGCTGCAGGTCGCGGACGTGGCCGTAGGTGCCCGGGTACTGTAGCAGCAGGCCGAAGGCCTCGGTACTTCCCACGAGCTGTTCGGGATCGCCCACCACCACCTCAATGTCGAGTGCTTCCGCGCGGGTGCGCACCACGGCGATGGTCTGGGGGTGGCAGTCCTCGGCGACCAGGAAGCAGCTGCTGCGGTTTTTCTTGTTGACCCGCTGCAGCAGAGTCATGGCTTCGGCAGCGGCGGTGCCCTCGTCCAGCATGGAGGCATTGGCCAGCTCCATCCCGGTCAGGTCCATGACCACCTGCTGGAAGGTCAGTAGCGCTTCCAGCCGACCCTGGGAAATCTCCGGCTGGTAGGGTGTATAGGCGGTGTACCAGCCCGGATTTTCCAATACGTTGCGCTGGATGACGGCGGGGGTATACGTGTCGTGATAGCCGGTGCCAATATAGGATTTCAGCACCTGGTTCTTCCTGGCTATGGCTCGCAGGCGTGCCAGCACCGCCTGTTCGGTCTGCGCCGGAGCCAGATCCATGGGCCGCTGGTTACGAATGCCCGCCGGGACGGTGGCATCGATCAGGGCGTCCAGGCTGCCGAAACCCAGCGTGCGCGCCATCTCGGCCTGCTGCTGCGGGGTGGGCCCGATATGGCGGCCAATAAATTCCTGATGATGTTCCAGTTCCGACAGGGAAGGACGCTTCATGGGTGCTCCGGGGCGATGGCTGAGGCTGGGCAAGGGGGGTAAAATCCAAGGCGCAAATTTTAGCAGCCGGACTCCTCAGCGGCAATGAACTGTACCCCTTGTGACCAGTCTGGCACACTGCGGCAAGGTCTCTTCCCCCTAAGCATAAGGAATCCTCATGGAACTGGTGACCCCGGACGCATTGGGCCTGGACAGCGGCCAGTTGGGCCGTATTGGCGAGCACCTGCGACAGCGGTATATCGAGCCCGGCAAGCTGCCCGGCAGCGTCACCCTGGTGGCCCGGCACGGCCAGGTCTGCCTGCTGGACGTCGCCGGACAACGCGACCTTGAGCGCGGTACGCCAATGAGCGCGGATACCATATTCCGCATCTATTCCATGAGCAAACCGATTACCTCGATCGCGATGATGACCCTGTTCGAGCGCGGTCTTTTTGCCCTCGATGACCCGGTACACCGCTTTATCCCGTCCTGGCGTCAGCTGGCGGTACGCAAGGCCGGTGCCTTCCCGCTGTTTGCAACCGTGCCCTGCGCGCGGTCCATGACCATCCGCGATCTGCTTCGGCACACTTCGGGGCTGACCTACGATTTTCTCCGCGAGAGCAACATCGATTACGCCTACCGCAAGTTGCAGGTGGGTAACCCCCTGCCGGGTTATACCCTGCAGGCCATGATCGACCAGCTGGCGCAGTTGCCGCTGGAGTTCTCCCCGGGCACCCACTGGAACTATTCCCTGGGGACGGATGTCGTGGGGCACCTGATCGAGGTGATCAGCGGCCAGTCCCTGCCGGACTATCTGCAGCAGACGCTGTTCGAGCCTTTGGGCATGGTGGACACCGCCTTCAACATCGACCCGGATAAAGTGGAACGGCTCGCCTCCTGCTACGAACGTGACGTCGCCAAGAACCTGGTCCTCAATGACGATGGCCAGGACAGCCATTTCCGCGACCGGGTGTTCTGGTCCGGTGGCGGCGGCCTGCTGTCCACGGTGCCCGACTACTACCGCTTCTGCCAGATGTTACTCGGCAGTGGCAGCCTGGACGGCGAACGGATAATCGGCTCGCGCACATTGGAGTACATGACTGCGAATCATCTGCCCGGGGGCGTGGACCTGTCGGCCATCGCCATGGGCAGCTTCAGCGAGACCCAGTACGAGGGGGTCGGCTTTGGACTGGGTTTTGCCAGCAAGATTGACCCGGTGAAGAATGGCAACCCAGCCTCATACGGAAGCTTCTTCTGGGGCGGTCTCGCCAGTACCCTGTTCTGGGTGGATCCGGCGGAAGAGCTGGTCGTCATCTTCATGACCCAGCTGATGCCTTCGAGCACCTTCAACCTGCGCGGTCAGCTGGAGGCGCTGGTGTACGCGGCGTTGGACTGAGCAGTATTAAACAAAAATAATTCTCATTTAGCGTTGTAAATACGAATACTTCTCATTAAGATCACTCCCAACATGACAGTCACTGTTGGGAGAGGATTCAATGGAACGTACAATCATAGTGGCCGCCGTCGCCGCCGCTCTGCTGCCAGCCGCCGTTTATGGCCAGAGCGAGCGCCCGGTGCCGCTACCGGTAATTGAAGTCATCGGCAAGCACGAGGATGCGGTATCCCGCCAGACCGGCTCCGTGGTGCTGATCGAGCGTGAGCGGCTGGAACTGCTGCAGCCCCTGTCGACCGATGACGCCCTGCGCCGGGTGCCGGGGGTCAACACCACCAGCGAGGAAGAAACCGGGATTGTCGCCAACGTCGGCCTGCGTGGCCTCTCAGCCAGTGAGTCCAAATCCCTGATTCTGGAGGATGGAGTGCCGGTGGCTCCGGGCCTGTTTATCGGTAACGAGCGCTACTTCAACCCGCGTATTCAGCGGATGGAGCGTATCGAAGTACTGAAGGGCTCGGCGTCCCTGCGCTACGGGCCGTCCACTATTGGCGGGGTGATCAACTACCAGACCAAGACCCCTGATGACGGCGTCCTGGTTTCCACCCGTCTGGGATCCTTCAATAGCCGCGAGGCGACGCTGGAGGCCGGTGCCAGGTCGGATTCCGGTGATGCCTTCGCCGGCATTGTCGCCACCCGGGCCCGCAGTGACGGCTTCATGGACAAGGACTACGACATGGGCGATGTCATGCTCAAGGCCGGCATGGCCCTGGGCAGTGATCACACCGTGGGGATGAAATTCTCCTGGCACGAAAACGATGCCAACATTTCCTACCGCGGCCTGTTGCTGGATGATTACCGCGCGGGTGCCGACTACAACCCGGCCCCGGATGATTACTACCTCACCGACCGTATCGGCCTGGACCTCAACCACGAGTGGCAGATCAATGAACGCGCCAGCCTGAAAACCCTGGCCTACTGGAGCGAAGTCACCCGCGACTACTGGCGCTACAACGTCGATACCCCGGCGTCCAATGCCGCTGGTCGCTGGGCCTACACGGACACGCTTACCGGCAACAACCGCAGCTTCGAGCGCTTTGGAGTCGAGACCCGCCTGATCTTGCAGCATGAACTGTTCGGTATCGCCAGCGATGCCGAGTTCGGTTTGCGCTTCATGCAGGAGGAGTCCGACGATACCCGGATCCGCGCTACCCGGGACGCTGACCGCACCGGTATTAACGACCGCCACCGCATCGACTCCGCGGACAGTGTCGCCGCCTATGTGCAGAACCGGATGCAGCTGAGCGATCGCCTCGCGCTGATCCCGGGGCTGCGGGTGGAATCCTACGAGCAGAAGCAAGTAGTCCTTACCGACAACCATGCTTCCGCGGATACCTCGAATACGGAAGTGCTGCCCGGCGTCGGTGCGACCTATCAGCTCACGGACACGGCACAGCTTTACGGCGGTGTCTACCGGGCCTTCTCTCCGGCATCCAATGGCGTGGCCCTGGATGGGCTCACCGACCAGGATCTCGAGGGGGAGCGCTCGGTCAACTATGAAATGGGCGTGCGCGGCCTGCAGGGTCCGTTTAGCTACGAAGTGGCGCTGTTCCACATGGACTTTGACAACCAGGTGGTGACCGGCAACAGCGACCCGAACCTGTCCCAGAGCAATGCCGGCAAGACCCGGCACCAGGGCGTGGAGCTGGTACTCGGGGTAGAACTGGGGGCTGGCTTCAGCCTGGACAGCAACCTCACCTGGGTCCCGGATTCCGACTTCCGCTCCGGCGAGAATCTTGGCAACCGCCTGCCCTACGCGCCGGAATACCTGGCCAATGCGTCCCTTAACTATAGCGACGGCAGACTCAGCGCGGCGTTGACGGCCCATCATCGCGGTGAACAGTTTGGTGATCCAGGTAATGAGCAAGCGATCCCGACCGGTGCCGCGGGCGGCATCTGGGGTGGGCTGATGCCGTCCTACACTCTCTACGACGCCATGGCCCAATACACGGTGAGCGAGCAGCTGACCCTGTTCGGCGCGGTCAAGAACATCGCTGACAAGCGCTATATCACCGGCCTGCGTCAGGGCATCTACGTCGGTCCCGAGCGCAGCTTTGAACTGGGCCTGCGTTACAGGCTATAGCGTATCGCGGTAATGTAGTAACCCTGCTCGCCGGCGGGGCTTTGCACCAGCACCTCATCGTCGAGGCGCTTGCCCAGCAGGGCGCGCGCCATGGGTGAGTCCATGCTCAGCTTGCCCGCGGCGAGGTCGAACTCGTCCGGGCCCACGATGCGATAGCTGCGCTCGTTGCCCTCATCATCCTCCAGCGTCACCCAGGCGCCGAAGAACACCTTGCCGGTATCCGCCGGGGCCCGGTCTACCACCGTGAGTTCCTCCAGCCGCTTACTCAGGAAGCGCACCCGCGAATCGATTTCCCGCAGGCGGCGCTTGCCATAAATGTAGTCGCCATTTTCCGAGCGGTCGCCGTTCTTGGCGGCCTCGTGTACCACGTCGGTGACCTGGGGCCGCTCCACCTTCCACAGCTGCTGCAATTCCTGGCGCAGGACTCGCTCCCCTTCAGGGGTGATGTAGGCCGAGCCGCGGCGACGGGGAGGACGGTATCTGCTCATGGCGCGTATTCTAGCGGCGCCCGATTCAGTACACTAGCGGGCATTGATACCCGGGAGGCAAGATGACGAAGACACTGAAAGTTCTGTTGGCGGGGGCTGTCCTGACCTGCCTGCCCCTGAATGCGGCCGCGGCCTGCGTCGAGCTGCAGGGGCAATTGCAGCAGGGCGGGCTGGTCTGGGGCCAGGTGGCCCCCGCAAGCGCCGTCAGTCTCGACGGCCAGGCACTGGATGTGCTTGATGACGGAACCTTCATCGCCGGCTTTGGCCGCGATGCCGCGCGCACGGCGGAGCTGGTGGTGGGCGATTGTCGCCAGAGCCTGGCTGTTGCCAGCCGGGAGTACAATATCCAGCGGGTAGAGGGCGTGCCGCAGCAAACCGTTACGCCGCCGCCGGAAGTGCTGGAGCGCATCGCCCGCGAACGCCAGCTGGTGAATGCCGCCAAGGCACGGCACCTTTCCAGGCCCGACCTGCTGGCGGATGCGCTGGCAGGATTTCGCTGGCCGGTGGAGGGGCGCATCTCCGGGGTGTACGGCAGCCAGCGGGTGTACAACGGTACGCCGGGTAACCCGCACTACGGGGTCGATGTGGCGGTGCCGACCGGGACCACCGTGCGCGCACCTGCCGCCGGGGTGGTGACCCTGGCGGAGCCGGACCTGTTCTACTCCGGCGGCACCATCATCCTCGACCACGGCTACCGCCTGTCCTCCTCCTTCCTGCACCTCAGCAAGCTACTGGTGGCGGTGGGCGAAGAAGTGCAAGCCGGCGATATTATCGGCGAAGTGGGCGCCACCGGCCGCGCCACCGGTCCCCATCTGGACTGGCGCATGGCCTGGCGCAGCGAGCGCATCGATCCCCAGTTCCTGGTGCCGCCGATGCCCAGGCCGGCCGCGTCCGGTTCCTAGGGCAGGGCCCTGAGGCTGGCGTGTTCCGACCCGCAAAAATCCGTATAATGCAGCCCCTTCAAAACCCTCAGGACCTGCCATGATCGACGACAAACTGCTGAGTATCCTGGTGTGCCCGGTGACCAAGGCGCCGCTGGTATACGACAAGGACAAGCAAGAGCTGATCTGCAAGGCCAGCGGCCTCGCCTATCCGGTGCGCGACGGCATACCGGTGATGCTGGAAAGCGAGGCACGGCAGCTCACCGCGGACGAGAAACTGGGGTAGGGCATGACGGATACCATTTTCGGCAAGATCGTCAGCGGCGAGATCCCCTCGGAGTTCCTCTACGAGGATGAGCACTGTATCGCCATTAACGACATCAATCCCCAGGCGCCGGTGCACGTGCTGGTGATTCCGAAGCGGGCCATTCCCAGGTTGGTAGATGCGCAGGCAGACGACCAGGCACTGCTCGGGCACCTGCTGCTGGCCGCCGGCAAGATTGCAGCGCAACTGGGCGTGGACGACGCCTTTCGCCTGATAATCAACAACGGTGCCGGCGCCGGCCAGACCGTATTCCACCTGCACCTGCACATCCTCGCGGGCCGCGGTTTTGCTGAAGGACAGATGGCAGGATTCGAATGAAAACAGGCGACATACGCGAAGCTTTCCTGGCTTATTTCGAGGACCAGGAACACACCCGGGTGCCCAGCAGTTCCCTGGTTCCGGGCAACGATCCCACCCTGCTGTTCACCAACGCGGGGATGAACCAGTTCAAGGACACCTTCCTCGGCACCGACCCGCGCCCCTACCTGCGCGCGGCCAGCAGCCAGCGCTGCGTGCGCGCCGGGGGCAAGCACAACGACCTGGAAAACGTCGGCTATACCGCGCGTCACCACACCTTCTTCGAGATGCTCGGCAACTTCAGCTTCGGCGACTATTTCAAGCGTGAAGCGATCCAGTTCGCCTGGAGCTTTCTCACCGAAACCCTGGGCCTGCCCGAAGAACGGCTCTGGGTCACGGTGCATGTGTCCGATGACGAGGCCGCGGATATCTGGCTCAAGGAGATGGGCGTCAGCGCCGAACGTTTCTCGCGTCTCGATGAAGACAACTTCTGGCAGATGGGCGATACCGGCCCCTGTGGTCCCTGCTCGGAAATTTTCTACGACCACGGCCCGCACGTCCCCGGTGGCCCCCCCGGCAGCGAGGGCGACGACCTCGACCGTTACATCGAGATCTGGAACCTGGTGTTCATGCAGTTCAACCGCGATGCCAGTGGCGAACTGAAACCGCTGCCCAAGCCCTCGGTGGACACCGGTATGGGCCTGGAGCGCATCGCCGCGGTGATGCAGGGTGTACACAGCAACTACGAGATCGACCTGTTCCAGGCCCTGATCCGGGCTGCGGCAAAGCTGCTCAAGGTTGACGACCTGGAACACAATTCCCTGCGGGTAATTGCGGACCACATCCGCTCCTGCGCGTTTCTCATTGTCGATGGCGTGTTGCCGGGCAACGAGGGCCGGGGCTACGTGCTGCGCCGCATCATTCGCCGCGCCATCCGCCATGGTAACAAGCTGGGCGCCACCGCGCCGTTCTTCCACCAGCTGGTGACGGTTCTGGCGGCGGAGATGGGCGATGCCTACCCCGAGCTGTTGAAGCTGCAGCCGCAGCTGGAAAAGGCGCTGCTTGCAGAAGAAGAGCAGTTTGCGAAGACTCTGGATAACGGCCTGCAGATCCTGCAGGACGCCCTGGCGAACATCGAGGGAAATGAGATTCCGGGCGAGGTGGTATTCAAGCTCTACGATACCTATGGCTTTCCGGTGGATCTCACCAATGACATCGCCCGCGAGCGCGGCCTGAATCTCGACATCGCGGGCTACGAGGCAGCCATGGCTGCCCAGCGCAGCCGCTCCCAGGAGAGCGGCAGCTTCAAGGTGGATTACAACGCAGTTCTTACCCTGGAAGGCAGTACCGAGTTCACCGGCTATGACGGCCTGGAAGGGGAAGGCACTGTTACCGCGCTACTCTGTGATGGTGCCGAAGTTGAGTCTCTAGGCGCTGACCAGCAGGGTGTGGTGGTGCTGGACCGCACTCCGTTCTACGCCGAATCCGGCGGCCAGGTCGGTGACAGCGGCTATCTGCAGGCGCCGGGCCTGCGCCTGGAAGTCGGCGATACCAGCAAGGCCCAGAGCCAGCATCTGCATCACGTCAAGGTGCTGGAAGGCAGCGTCCGCGTCGGCGACAAACTGCAGGCGGAAGTGGACGGCAGCGTACGCCAGCGCACTCGCCTGAACCACTCCGCCACCCACCTGATGCACGCGGCCCTGCGCCGTATTCTCGGTGAGCATGTGGCGCAGAAAGGTTCGCTGGTAGATTCCGAGCGCCTGCGCTTCGACTTCTCTCACTTCGAGGCCGTCACGCAGGCTGAGCTTGCGGAAATCGAGCAGCAGGTCAATGCACAGATCCGAGCCAATACCGCGGTCACGACTCGCCTTATGAACATGGACGACGCCATCGCCGCCGGCGCCATGGCCCTGTTCGGAGAGAGGTACGGGGATGAGGTGCGGGTACTGACCATGGGTGAGGACGACTTCTCGGTGGAACTCTGCGGTGGCACCCACGTCGATCGCACCGGCGACATCGGCCTGTTCCGCATCGTCTCCGAATCGGGCATTGCCTCCGGAGTGCGCCGCATTGAAGCGGTAACCGGTGCCGGTGCCCTGGAGGCCATTGCGCAGGCGGAGGCGCAGCTGGATGCGGTGTGTGAAGTGGTCAAGGCCAACCGCGATACCGCCGCTGCCCGGGTTGGCGCCCTGCGCGCGGAGAATCGCGAACTGGAAAAGGAGGTGGCGCGGCTGAAGCAGAAACTGGCGACAAACGCCGGTGGTGATTTGACCGCCAGCGCGGTTGCGGTGGCAGGGGTAAAAGTGCTGGCCGCCAACGTTGACGGTGCCGATGCCAAATCCCTCCGCGATACCCTGGACCAGTGCCGCAATAAGCTGGGTAGCAGCGTTATCCTGCTGGCAGCGGTGGATGGCGACAAGGTGGCCCTCGTGGCCGGGGTCAGCAAGGACTTGACAGATCGGGTCAAGGCCGGTGAGCTGATGCGCGAATTTGCCGGCCGTCTTGGCGGCAAGGGCGGTGGCCGTCCCGACATGGCCCAGGGTGGTGGCAGCAATGTCGCCGGGCTGGCAGCTGCGCTGCAGGCTGTGCCGGACTGGGTAGCGGAAGCGCTGGGCCAGCCCGCCTGACATGAGCCTGATCGTACAGAAGTTCGGCGGCACCTCCGTCGGTAGCATCGAACGTATTGAGCAGGTCGCCGACAAGGTGGCGCGGTTTCACGCCGAGGGTCATCAGCTGGTGGTGGTCGTGTCCGCGATGAGCGGCGAGACCAATCGGCTGCTGGCCCTGGCTGAGTCTATCCAGGAACAGCCGCTGCCGCGGGAGCTTGACGTACTGCTCGCCACCGGCGAGCAGGTGACCACGGCCCTGCTGAGCATGGCCCTCACCAAGCGCGGTATTGCCGCAAAATCCTACACCGGCAGTCAGGTACGGATTCTGACCGACGATGCCCACACCAAGGCCCGCATCCGCGAGATCGACAACCGTCGTCTGCACGCTGACCTCGATGCCGGCCAGGTGCTGGTTGTCGCCGGCTTCCAGGGCGTAGATGAAAACGGCAATATCACAACCCTCGGCCGCGGCGGCTCGGACACCACCGCTGTTGCCCTGGCGGCGGCACTGAAAGCCGATGAATGCCAGATCTACACCGATGTCGAGGGGGTTTTCACCACCGACCCGCGGGTGGTTGATGGCGCCCGCCGCCTGGACCGGATCACCTTCGAGGAGATGCTGGAAATGGCCAGCATGGGCTCGAAGGTACTGCAGATCCGCGCCGTGGAATTCGCCGGCAAGTACAATGTGCCCCTGCGGGTACTGCACAGCTTCAAGGAAGGCCCCGGCACCCTTATTACCCTGGAGGACACGTCACCCATGGAAACCCCGACCATAGCGGGCATTGCCTTCAACCGCGACGAAGCCAAGCTCACCGTACTCGGCATCCCCGACATGCCCGGCGTCGCCTACCGCATCCTCGGTCCCATAGGCGAGGCCAATATCGAAGTGGATGTCATCGTGCAGAATGTGGCCGAAGACAACAGCACCGACCTCACCTTTACCGTGGGCCGCGCGGACCTGCCCCGGGCCCGTGAAGTGCTGGAGAAGGTCGCTGCGGAGCTAAGTGCACGCGAGGTACGCTCCGACAGCAAGATCGCCAAGGTGTCCGTAGTCGGAGTTGGCATGCGCTCCCACGCCGGTGTTGCCAGCCAGATGTTCCAGGCCCTCGCAGAGGTCGGCATCAACATCCAGATGATCACGACCTCGGAAATCAAGATATCGGTGATCATCGAAGAGAAGTTCATGGAGCTGGCAGTGCGCGCGCTGCACTCATCTTTTGACCTGGAAAGGGAACCTGCAGACGAAAGCGCTGCCTGATTCCCTACCGCAGTTGCGTTTTTCCATATCTGAGCTAAAACTATCAATGACCCGGGCGCAAGGCAGGCGCCGTTCGGCTCAGCGGGCCGGACGACAGGAGGCAAGGATCGATGCTTATATTGACCCGCAGAGTAGGTGAATCCCTCATGGTAGGTGATGACATCACCATTACCGTGCTGGGCGTGAAGGGCAACCAGGTGCGAATCGGTGTCAATGCACCCAAAGATGTCGCTGTGCACCGCGAAGAAATCTACAACCGTATCCAGGGAGGGGAGGGGGCGCCGCCGCAGGAAGGAGAAGCGGGCCACTGAGTCTCTGAACACCATGCGTTTTGTCCCAAAAATCGCCGGCGGAGTCTGTCTGCTGGCTCTCGCAGCCTGCGGGAACGGCAACCAATCCACTACCGCCGAGCCCGAGTACCGCGCGGAGATCATCCGCACCAGCTACGGTGTTGCCCACATTACCGCCAATGATTTCGGCAGTCTCGGCTACGGCGAGGGTTTTGCCGCTGCGGAGGATCACGTCTGCAATATCTCCCATTCCCTGCTGGAGGCGCGCGGCGAGCTCGCCCGCTATTTCGGCCCCGGGGAGAACAACAAGCACATCGCCAGTGACGCCGTGGTCCAGGCGCTGGATATCCGCAGCCAGGCCCTGGCCGCCCTGCGCCAGCAGGATCGTGACAACCTGGTGTGGCTGCGCGGCTACGCCGACGGCTACAACCGTTACCTTGCCTCGGCGCAGGGCAACCGCGTCGGCTCCTGGTGTGATGGTGCGCAATGGCTGCAGGCCATTACCGACCTGGACCTGATGGCGCGCATGGTGCTGGTCGCCCAGACCCTGCCGCGGATGGCGGGCGCCCTGGTCGCGGCACAGCCGCCGGTCGCTACC
>JBGTGB010000233.1:0-35237 GCA_041746975.1 Haliea sp.
TCATGAGGGAGAAATTAACGTACTCGTGGGATACACTCGCTCCGAAGTCGAAAGCACATTAGCGATCACTATCAGAGATACCGGCATCGGTATGGACAAGGATACGTCACGCAGAGTATTTGAGCCGTTCACTCAGGCTGATGCGAGCACCACTCGACAGTATGGAGGAACAGGCTTGGGACTATCAATATCGCGGAATTATATTGAACTGATGGGAGGAAACATCTTCGTTTCCTCGGAACCGGGTGTAGGTACACAAATCACGATGTCGGTACCCGCTATAGCGGCTGAGGTTTCGAGTGAATTATCGAGGTCACTCAAGTCACACGAATACAATATTCGGGTTATGTCATCAAAAAAATCGACTAGGGACATGATCAGGTCTCAATTGGGTCGTATAGGCTTTCTCAACTCCATTGAGTGCTTAGATGGCGCGATCCCCGCAAACTACAAGGAAAACGAGATCTGGATTGTCGATATTGAGAATATCTCGTTAGACAATCTTTTTTCAACACTCGCCTCGATTCAAAGACGAGGTATTTTGTTAATGCCTCTTCACGAAGTCGAGCTACCCCCGAATCTATCTGGATGGGTGAGCGCGACGAAGCCCTGCACGTCTGAAAACTTGACGCGTGCGCTTGAAGAAGTCATACAAGGCGAAAATGCTGTACGCCTCGACGCCAAAGCAACTCCAAACCCAGAAAGTAGCTCCAGTTTGAGAATCCTAGTAGCAGAGGACATCCCTACCAATCAGAGGATAGCTCAAGAAATACTCGAAATGGACGGACATACGGTGGATATCGCTGAAAACGGTCAAGAAGCTTTCGAGCTTCAACGAGCGAATCGTTACGACCTAATATTTATGGATTGTCAGATGCCGATGATGGACGGGTATGAGGCAACGCGAAAAATTAGAGAAGAAGAAAGGCGAGGGCAACTTCCTCCTGTCAAAATAATAGCGTTGACGGCTGGAATCACCGCGGATGATCGAATATCTTTTGGAGATGCAGGTATGGACGGCTATCTGGGTAAGCCGTTTAAAATATCTGATATACAGGAAATTATTCAGCAACATCTTGGCGTTAATAGCTGCACGAGGGAGCCAGAACTGGACTTTAAACCCCAAGCACACCAAGCCAGTCCGCATCACCAAGATTACGAGGACATAATAGATTCAGCAGCCTTAGGAAATATTACGCAAATCGAACTGCAAACTGGTAAGACAATTCTTGCAGACGTCTACGCTGGATTCGTCGCACAGATGTCGGAGAAAATCGTGGATCTGAAGAGTGCCGCTGATTCGAGTAACCGACAAGCTGCTCAAAGCATTGCACACGCAATAAAATCAATGAGCGCAAACCTCGGAGCGAAGCAGGTAAAGAACATTGCCGCCGATATTGAATACGATCTCAAGAACAATAAAGTCATCAACTTGTCAGTGAAATGCTTCGAACTCGACGCCGCTTATGCCCTGTTCAAACAAGAGTTTTCGAAACATTATTTGATAAGTAGAAGTAGTGAAACGGCTTAGCACTTGGGTTTTTTGGCTACAATCATGCCTAGGCGGAAAGTTCTACAAGTACTTGTACTTTTCGCGTTTATCCCTCTGGCGGTTCTTGCTCCTTTAGCCGGCGAGATGTCAGTTCCAGAGAGGGCGCAGAACATTGTAGAAAATGAGAAAATCTCGTTTTCCATTGTTAACACATACTTTAATCGCTTCCTTCGGCAGGGCACCACCTTGTCAATTTTGCACACCAAAAATGGGAGGCTTTGGATTGCCAACTATGATGGCGTTCTCAAAGCAAGAGGGAAGAGTGTTCAGTATCACAACGAACTTTTCGCCTCGACATCAGGACTGTCTCAACTGCGAATCATAAAGCTTGTTGAGACCTGGAATGGAAAAGTGCTTGCAGTTACGGAATCGAGCGAATTGCTTGTATACGAAGATAACCTAGGATTTTTCAAAGCACTAGACTGGCTTCGGACTTCGAAGGCCGAGGAGCCTTCCGTATCGGAGTTATTTTTCTCCCGGAAAAATGTTCTGTGGTTCGGATTGAAAAATGGTGAGGTACTACGAGCACACGAGGACGGACGAGTAGAGCAAGAGAACAACATAAAGTTTGACGACAGCGTTACCGATTTTTACGAAGACGAGCGGAACGGCATACTTCTTGTATCAAGCAAGAGTCAAGTTGCCATAAAAGAATACGGTTCTAACAAAGTCGAAGTATTTGACATAGATCTAGCATGTGGGAGAAGCGCTCCGATACAAGAGGTTGCTTCAACATCTACAGGCGATATTCTGATTGGAACGTTCGGAGGAGGTTTACTACTTTTCGACGTCGAGACCACTAGATGTCGCCAAGTAGATTCCGGCATCGACACACAGAAAGACTTTCATAGATCAACCGTCCATGACCTCACGGTTGATGAGAGCAGTGGCGATTCGATTGTTTCGACAGATCAAGGGATTTTTATTTTCAGTGACCAACTAGTCGGACAGCACTTTAATACAACCAACTCTAAGCTTTTGAACAACGAGGTAATATCGATAGCCTCCGATCAATCGGGAGGCTACTGGGTAGGCACCTACAACGGTATCAATAGATTGATAGCATCTCCATTCGAACTTTACGATAACCAGACACACCAAGATTTGCATTCTGTTGTTGCGTTTGAGTCTCTTGGGAATGACGGAATCCTTGTTGCGTCATACAGCGGCCTAATACTTACGGATCTCGAATCCAGCACTTTCTCCCGCTTTGAAGAGCACTCACCAGATGTTACCGTTTATGGGGAAAGAATTATGTCAGTTTTCGCGCATCTGGATGATATTTATTTAGGTTATAGAAACTCTGGCTTCGAAATTATTAATCTCGCGGAGTCCAGTTCTTCTCGATGGAATAAAAACCGTCTAGATGGCCTCACCTCCAACTCCGTAAGTGCATTTCTACAATTAGACTCCGAAAAGATATTGATCGGCACCTATGGTGGAGGGGTAACTATATTAGACAGTTCAGGATCCTCCGAAAATATCCAGTCCGGGGACACTGACTATAGTCTTCGAGATGATCGAGTTCTAATGCTCTACAGGTCTTTAAACGGACTAATCTGGGTTGGTACAGAGTCAGGCCTTCAGATATTTGATTCGGTGACGCATCGTTTTGCGAGTGTGAAGTTCACTTCTCATAGATCGAAGGTACCGGAGAGACCTGTAATCTGGAGCATGGCAGAAAGTTCGGACTTTATATGGTTCGGATCTCTTCACCATGGATTGTTCAAGCTAGAGAAATCGTCATCTTTAGACGGCACTTCGCAGCTGGAACTTGAGCAAGTGGAATTTTATGCCCCAATACCCGGATTGACTATTTACGCTATCGAGACCGGAGCTCACAATGAAGTATGGTTTTCAACAAACCAGGGGATATCCCGCTTAGCTAACAATGGCAGTCTATATAACTTTGGTCATACACACGGCCTTCAGGAGACTGAGTTTGAACTTGGTAGTTCATACAAAGATTCCAATGGTTTGATCTATTTCGGCGGAAACCATGGATATAATCGATTCGATCCAGATTCTGTAGTGGCGTATGAAACTCCCTCCGAACTTGTTTTCAATAGAATTCTTCTGAGTAGTGAGAATTCCGTCTCCAGCTTACCTATATCTAAGATAGATTCAATCGTACTAAACCACAAAGACCGCTTCATTACTTTTGAATTCAGCGCCTTGGACTACACGGACCCCGAAAGCACTCGTTATCGGCACAAACTAATTGGATTTGACGACGACTGGATTGACATAGGCAACCGAGGGTCAGCTACTTACACGAGCCTGCCGGCTGGTGATTATCAACTCCGAGTTCAGGCCGTAAACTCCGCTGGGATCTGGAACTATGAAGGCCTGTCCATGGACCTTCGGGTCAAGCCTGCTCCCTGGTTGACCTGGTGGGCTTACGCAATCTACCTTTTGGTGTTCTTGGGGCTCGCTGCGCTGTTCCTGAAATTCTACAGGAACTATATGCTCAAAGAGCAGCAGCTGAAGCAGGCAAATGAGCTGCAGCGGGTTGCCGATCGCTTTGCGGATGAATTGCAGGACCAGATCGATTTCAAGAGCAAGCTCACAGATTCAATTCATTCGTATAACAAGCAATTGCTGTACTGGGCAAAATTCTGCACGGATTCAACCGTTGAATATGAAGCGGGGATGAGCGGGCTCGCTCACGATAGAATCATGTTCCGGTTGGGCGTGCTGGATATCGTACATGACAGTCTTTACTACCAGGGGGAGAGGCTATACGCCAATCTCCACACCTGCGCGACCATGCTGGTCAACAAGCTGTGTGCTGACCATCCTGCTGCAGGGAGTCGACTTACTGCTGTCAACGATGTGCCAAAGGAACTCATTCCCGCGGCGCAGGCGGTACCGCTTGCCATCATTCTGGCTGAGCTGCTTGATAATTCCCTGACGCACGCCTTTGCCGGCACAAGTGCCGCCTGTTTTGTGCGGTTTTCAGTGACAATTGCTCCGGGCCCTGGCTCGGGCAGTGATCAGGTCAGGTTGGTTTACCAGGACAGTGGTGATGGCATTCCAGCGGGGCTTGAATTTGATTCACCTGAATCGGCCGGGTTCGCCATTATCGGGCATGCCGCGAATCGGCTTGACTGCGAACTGACGATCGGAGAACAGGATCGCAGCATGGTCATCGGCAGCTTCGATCTGCCCTGGTCCTGAGTGGAAGCATCCATGCTCTCGTGCGGGGTCGGCTACTTACCCTGAAAACGGGGCGACCTTTTCTCCCGCTTGGCCGTGAAACCCTCTTGCAGGTCCGCGGAGTCCAGACACAGCTTCGACAGGGCCAGCGCCTCTTGTTGGTCGATGCGCCCGGCGGCCGCCTGCTGGATAATCTGCTTCATGGCTCGTACCGACAAGGGAGCCAGGTTCGCAATCTGAAGCGCCAGGGTCTCAGCGGTCTTGTCCAGCGCGGCGGGCTGCACAAGGTGATCCAGGAAACCGACCTGAAGCAGGGTCTCAGCATCCATTTCCTCCGCGGCCAGCAGCATGCGCTTAGCGCCGCTGACGCCAAGGCGCTCCACGAAACGGTTTATGCCGCTGATGGGATAGCACAAGCCTATAGCGGCCGCGGGAACCCGCAGCTTGCTGCCGGCGATGCCTATCCGGAAATCACAGCTGAGCGCGAGTTCGACGCCGCCGCCATAAACATTGCCATTTATGGCGCATATGGTGGGGATTGCCAGGTGCGCCACCATGTCTGTGGTTTCCTGAAAATGATCCCCGGAGAGGTTGCCGCTCCCAAGCTCCTGGAGTGAGGCGCCGGCACAGAAGGTCTTGTCGCCCCAGCCGGTAATGATCAGTACCCGCACCTGTTCGTCTGAACGCACGGTCGCCAGGTGGCTTTGGATAGCGACCAATTGTTCCTGTCCCAGCGCATTATGCTGGGCGGGGTTGTTTAGAACGAGACGGCCAATATGCCCGGTTCGCTCATAGAGTATTGTGTCAGTCATGCGCCCGATTCTGGCACAGGCTACCCGTCCGCGCCACAGCGAAAACCTGGCCGCGCTACCGTGATGGACAAGGCGGGGCGTGAGGATGATACTGGCTTTGCCCTGCAAACCTGGAAGAGGCCGCAAAAAATGTCGGAACGCTGTGGCTGGTGTGGATCAGACCCTCTCTATGTTGCCTACCATGACTGTGAATGGGGCGTGCCAGTACACGACGACAGCACCCTGTTTGAGTTCCTGATCCTCGAGGGCGCCCAGGCCGGGCTTGCCTGGATAACGGTTTTGCGCAAGAGAGAGGGCTATAGACAGCTGTTCGATGACTTCGATGCCCAGCGAGTGGCCCGCTATAGTGACCACAAACTGGACCGCATTCTTGAAGATCCCCGCATCATCAGAAATCGGCTCAAGGTCTACGGGGCACGAACAAACGCCCGGGCTTTTCTCGCCGTACAGGAAGAATTTGGCTCGTTCGCCAACTATATATGGCGCTTTGTGGACGGCATTCCGCTACGCAACACCTGGGCCGACATGAGTGAAGTGCCCGCCAGCACCCCTCTGTCGGATACCATTAGCAAAGATATGAAGAAGCGCGGGTTCACGTTTGTAGGCACCACCATCATGTATGCCCATATGCAGGCGACCGGCATGGTGAACGACCACATACTCTCCTGTTTCCGACACAGCGAATGCAATGATCTCGCAGGCCGCCATACAGGCATTTAGGGTACCTAATGGAAGGAGAGACAAAGCCCGCCGGCGCAAAACGCGAATCTGCGAGCGGACGGGTCTGGCAGCTGGCCTGGCCAACGATCATATCCAACCTGCTGTTCACGGTGGTCGGTTTCATGCACATCAAGATCGCGGCGGGACTGGGAACCTCTGCGGTAGCGGCCGTAACCACCGGTCACCGCGTCTTCTTCCTGGTACAGGCCATTCTGATGGGGCTCTCCGTAGCCGCCACCGCAATGGTAGCGAGGTACTGGGGCGCGGGAGAAATCGCGCGGGCCGAGATGGCCAGCTGGACGGCCTTGCTGCTGGCACTACTGATAGCGGGACTCCTCAGTGTTCCGGTACTGCTGGTTCCCGGCAGTATCGCCGGCTTGTTTGGGCTGGACCCACATACGACGACACTGGCGGCCACCTTTATATTCTGGCTCGGCATCTTCAATCTGTTCTCAGCCGCCAACATGATGCTGGCGACATCCCTACGCGCAACCGGGGACGTTATCACGCCGCTCTACTTTCTCCTGGTTAGCTCCACGCTGAATATAAGTTTCGGATTTGCGCTGGCGTTTGGCATGGGCCCGTTGCCTGAAATGGGCGTTGCCGGCGTCGCGCTCGGCGGGGGCGCTGCCGGCGCTTTAGTGACCTGCGCCTTTATCGCCTTCTGGTGGCGGGGCAATTTCGGCCTGAAGCCGGTCAGGCGTCTGCAGATCGACTGGACCGGCGCCCGCCACCTGGCACGGATAGCAACGCCCGCAGTCACCGAACAGGCGGTGGTACAAGTGGCGTTCCTGGCCTTCTTTGCAATTATTGCCAACTACGGCACCAATGCCTACGCCGCCTACGGCATAGGTATCAGCCTGGTGGCCTTTCCCATCGTCGTCGGTTTCGGTTTCGGGGTGGCCACCGCCACGCTGGTAGGGCAGCAGCTCGGGGCCGGCCGGCCCGACCGCGCCATGGCTACGGGCTGGCGGTCCTTGCGGATGGCGCTAATCGCCATGATAAGCCTGTCGATCATCATGGCCTGGTATGCGGAGGAGCTGGCCACTTTCATGATCAGTGACCCCGAAGTAATCTCCCTCACCGTCGCCTTCATCTATGTGATATGCCTGGCGCAGCCCATGATGGCCTGTGACTTTGCCCTGGCCGGTGCCCTCCGAGGCGCTGGTGACACACGCTTTCCCCTGATGGCAACCTTCATTGGCATCATCCTGGGACGTTTGATCCCCGCATGGCTGTGCACCCGACTGGGGCTCTCCGTGTACTGGATCTTCAGCGTGATGCTGCTCGATTACAGCCTGAAAGCCGTGCTGTTGGTTTACCGCTACCGCTCCCGCAAATGGCTGGACCTGCGCTTTGACCAGTATTCCAGACCAGCGCTGTAGACAGCGACAAAAAAAATACTTAGAGTTTGAATTATCGACTATTGGGTACGGAAAGTCGGCCTCCGGGTTCGGCAGGGACAATACATGGGCAAGAGCAGGGACACAGAATCAGCGAGACAAGGGTCCCCCTTCAATCGATCAGCCCAGCACGATGCCAAACGTACCGCGATTCTCTCTCAGGCAGCGCGCCTGTTTAATTCCCAGGGGTCTCGTGCCACCACCCTGCGCGATATCGCCGAGACCCTCGGCCTGACCAAGACCAGCCTCTACTACTATGTAAAAACCAAGGAGGAGCTGATCTACCAGTGCTATCTCGCTGCATTGGGCCATCATCTGCGCTCCATGGACGACATAGAGCAGCGCTACAGCAGCCCACTTGAGCGGGCCCGGCAGTTTTTCCTGCTGCAGTTCGAAAACTGGCTGGCAGCGCAGGAGAATCGCGGGCCGCACTTTGCCGCGTTGCTGGAGATTGCCTCCCTGCAGGGGACCCATCGCAGCGAGGTTGAAGGGCAGTACATTGCCCTGTTCAAGCGCTTGCGCGGCTACCTGCGGGGGGGTATCGAGGCAGGAGAAATCCGGCCCTGCGAAACCATCGCAGCTACCCGCGCCATGCTGGGCTCATTGGACTGGATTTTTTCCTGGCTACACAGCCAGCCGCGGGAGCAGGTTAGCGACATCGCCCAACAAGCCTGGGACCTGCTGGCCCACGGACTGTATTCCGGCGCTGGCGAGTATCAACACGACGCCGTACACCTGGACTATACGGCGGAGACCTACGTCCACGGCTTCGATCGTGACGAACAGAACAGGCTCAAGCAACAGGCGTTTTACAAAACCGGCTCCTGGTTCTTCAACAAGCAAGGCTTCAACGGCACCTCGCTGGACGAGATTGCAGAGCACCTGAATGTCTCCAAGGGCGCGTTCTACTACCATATCCGCAACAAGGAAGACTTGCTATTCAACTGCTACACGTATTCGCTGGATGTAACCGAGGAGATTTACCAGCAGGCACTGCGAATAGATGGCAGCGGCTTGCACAAAATCGACCAGGTCTGCAGGCGGATCTTTCACACCCAGAATTCAGACCGCGGGCCGCTGATACGCTATAGCACGATAACTGCGCTGCCCATGGCCAGGCGCAAGGAGGTGCTAAAGCGTACCGAGTCCTCCAATCAGCACTTTGGTGAATTCATTCGCGAGGGAAGCGCCGACGGCAGTGTGCGCGACATAGAGCCGTTTATTGCCCAGCAGCTCATTGCTGGCGCTATCAATGCGGCGATGGACATCAAGTTGTGGCGCCGTGTCGATGACCTCGATGCCGTCGCGGTGGACTACTTCGACATTTTTTTCAACGGCCTGCATCCGCGCTGAAACCTTCGCGGTAGAGCCCACAGGAAGACATTACCATGGCTGACAAGCTACACAAACTGCTGACGCTGCTCGAAGTAGAGCGTATCGACAAGTATCTCTTCATCGGCAACAGCCCCAGCTACCCGCCACGCGTGTTCGGCGGCCAGGTACTGGCGCAGTCTCTGTACTCGGCGAGCAAGACCGTAGATGCTTCGCGCAATGCGCACTCGATGCATGCCTATTTCTTGCGCCCGGGCAACCCCAAGAAGCAGATCGTCTATGAAGTCGATCCGATTCGGGATGGCGGCAGCTTTACCACCCGGCGGGTGCTCGCCAAGCAGGATGGGGTGCCGATATTCAGCACATCAGTGTCATTCCAGAGCTTCGAGGAAGGGCTGAGCCACCAGTTTGCAATGCCGGCAGTCAAGCCGCCGGAGGAACTGGAAACCGACTTCGAGTTCTGGAGCATGATGGCTGAGCAATATCCTGACCGGTTTAAAGCGCCCCTGATGCAGGCCATCGAACGACGTCCGGTCAAACGTCGCGATTATCTGAACCCGGTGCCCCAGGAGCCGGAACAGTTCATGTGGTTCCAGGTACTGGACCCGGCCGGGGACATTGGCGATGACCCGATCCGCCACCAAACGCTTCTCGCCTTCATCTCCGACTTTGCCCTGCTGGGGGCGGCCCTGCTGCCCCACCCCTACACCGGCATGAGCCCCGAATTACAGGCAGCAAGCCTCGACCATGCACTGTGGCTGCATCGACCCCTGCGCGTGGATGAGTACCTGCTATACGCAATGGACAGCCCCAGCGCTCACGGTGGCCGGGGCCTGAGCCGCGGTAGCTTCTATAGCCGTAGCGGCGAGTTGGTGGCCTCGGTGGCCCAGGAGTCTCTCTTGCGCAAGAAGCGGGTGGTCAGCGATAGCTGACGAGTTGCTCCCCTTGCTGGCCACCCAGCACCTGCAGGAAAGAGCGATCATTGAAGTAGGACAGTGATACCTTGTCCCCGCTATAGAAAAGCTGCGTTACTGAACAATTGAAGATGGGCTCATAGAACTTGTAGGCATGTTCACCACTCAGGCCCAGAACCTGGGTGACGATGGTGGCGATGGTTCCACCGGAGGTAAAGACTCCGACAGTCTTGCCGGGACCCTGTGCCTCGATGACTTCGCGCAGCGCCGCCTGCACCGCACCGGAATATTCGCTCCAGCTCTGGATAACCGGCTCGTCGCAGGCGGGTGACACCCAGTGCGTGAACACGGCTTCGATCACCTTCTGGTAATCCTTGCTTGAACTCAGGCCCTTGTCCACCAATGCCTTGATTTGCGGATTTGCCTGAGCCACCACCGGCACCAGATGCTTGATCTGCTCGTCGTTGCGAACTTCGTCAAACCGCTTGTCAACATGGTGCGGCACTCCCCGCGGCTGGCTGGCCAGAGCCAGTGCGGCGGTCTCCCGCTGCCGCAGAAGTCCGCCACTGTAGGCTGCATCGAGCTGGATGCCCTGGTCGCGCAGATAGTAGCCCAGCACTTCCGCCTGACGACAACCGAGATCGGAAAGTTTGTCGTAGTCGTCAGCCCCGAAGGAAGCCTGGCCGTGCCGGAAGAGATACAGTGTTGCCATTATGCCGTTGCTGCCTTTTGCGCGGGTGTGCGGCTGAATCGGAGTTTGCGTCGGTAAGGGAAAAAATCTTCGACATGGCCCTCGGCTATTCGCTCCTGCAGGCCCTGCCAGAACGATGCCTCATAGATGTCGCTGTGAATGGCGTCGAACACCTTGCGCGCACGCTGGTTACCGGAGAAGAACAGCCGGAACTCCTCCGGGAAAATGTCATTGGGGCCGACGCTGTACCAGGGCTGGCTGGCCATCTCTTCTGCCTCAGTGCGGGGTGCGGGTATCTCGCGAAAATTGCAGTCCACCAGCGGCACAATTTCATCGTAATCATAGAATACGACGCGACCGTGGCGGGTAACTCCGAAATTCTTCAGCAGCATATCGCCCGGGAAAATATTGGCAGCCGCCAGCTGCTTGATGGCATTGCCGTACTCGTCCATCACCGCCACCACCTGCTCCTCGGTGGCATCCTGCAAATACAGGTTCAGCGGTGTCATGCGCCGCTCTACGTAGACGTGCTTGATCAGCAGGGCCGTACCATGTTCCTCGATCAAGGAAGGCGCAACCTTGTGCAATTCTTCCATTAATTCATCCGAGAAGCGCTCGCGGGCGAAGGCGAGGTTGGTAAACTCCTGGGTGTCGGCCATTCGTCCCGCCCGGTCCCAGCGCTTCACCAGACGATACTTTTCCTTCACCTGCTCCCGGGTCATCTCCTTGGGTGGCGTAAAGCGATCCTTGATAATCTTGAATACAAAATCGTAGGACGGCAGGGTAAACACGCTCATGACCATGCCCTTGATGCCAGGAGCAATGATGAACTTGTCGCTGGTGCTCTTCATGTGCCGGAAGGCGCAGCGGTAGTAATAGGTCTTGCCGTGCTTGTTGTAGCCCATGGAGCTGTAGATTTCGGAGATCGGCTTGGCCGGCATCAGCTGCTGCAGGAACAGGACATACTGGGATGGGACGCTGGCATCGACCATGAAATAAGCGCGGGTAAAGCTGAAGATTACGCTCATCTTGTCGGCACCGAACAAGATGGCGTCCACGTAGACCTCGCCATTGCCGCTGTGCAGCACAGGAATCACGATCGGCATGGAGTCAGGACCAGAGACTATCCGGCCGACGATGTAGGCGCCCTTGTTGCGGAAAAAGTGTGGTTCCAGGGTCTGGATCTCGACACCGGGCCGGGTGAGGTCAAAACGTGGTGCCAGGTACAGATTGATCGCCGCGACAATACTGGCGATATCCCGTTCCATATCTTCCCACGGCAGGTTGAAGCCGTAGTCCTCCAGCAACGCACGCAGGGGAGTTTCGAAATCCTCAGTGCAGTTATAGGCGCGATAGACCGGGCGCACATCTGGCGTCGGCATGTCGCCCTGAGGTGAAAACACAAAGGCATATTCATCGCGAATCTTGCGGTGCTTGAACACCCCGCAGTAAACCGAGTTGAAGAAGGTCTCCGCGATCTCGAAGTTGTTGTGGCCACGGATCAGTTCGGAGTAGCTGCCCCGTGCATCCTGCCAGAATTGCAGGCTGTGCAGCTGCTCACCAGCGATCAACTCGACATACTGCAGGACGCGTGTCGTAGACTCCTTGTAGAGGTCAATCCGTTGAATGGATGCCGCGTGCATGCCCAGCCAGTCCTGCGCCTCGAAGCGCGCTCGGGCCGCCAGGGTGATGTTCTGAAATTCGGCGAAGTAGGCCTCAAAGCCATTGAGAATGGTGCGCGCAAAGCGCTCATGCTGGCCGCGACTGTAACTCATACCGGTCGCCTGCACAGCATCAAAGGTCCGGGGTGCCGAAGCGGCGCCGCAGCTTGCGCATGCCGCCCAGCCAACGGTCGTAGTCCGCGGCCTTGAGCGCCCGATAATCGGCTACCTGCGGATGCGGGAGAATCAGGAACCGCTCCGCGCCGAGCCCCTCGATCACCGCGTCCGCCACCTGGTCCGGGGTCAGGATGCCATCGACACCGGCGGTACCGCCCTCCTCCACGCTGCCGATCATTTGCGTCGCCACCGCTTGCGGGCAGAGCGTCGCAACCTTGATCCCATCATCCCCGTGGGTGATGGCCAGAGCCTCGGCAAATCCTATCGCGGCGTGTTTGGTCGTGGAATAAGCCGCGTCCCCGACCTGGTTCAGCAGCCCCGCCGCCGACACCGTATTGAGAAAGAAGCCCTCACCGCGTTCCAGCATACCGGGCAGGCAGGCGCGGGCAGCGTAGACGTGGGCCATGACATGAATTTCCCACATAGCTTGCCAGGTGCTGTTCGCGGCTGAGGTCACCCACCAGGGCTCCCCGTCTCCAGCAATAATGCCGGCATTGCTGCAGAACAGGTCGATACGGTCATAGCGGGTGACAACATCGTCGACCATCACCCTGATGGCGTCCTCGTCGCGGACGTTGACTTCGAAAGCTTCGCCGTCTACCGCTGCGGCTACTGCCTTCGAGGCGGCAAGGTCGAGATCAGCTACAACAACCTTCTCGGCCCCTTCAGCATGGAACCGCTCGCACAGGGCCTTGCCGATACCGTTGCCGCCACCGGTAACGACCACGACCCGTCCTTTGACCTCCATCAGAGCATTTCCTTGGCGAACAGCTCCAGCACGGCGGGATCATGTACGCCCAGCAGCATGGTGCCGACTTCGCCCCGCTTACCGGCGGCCTTCCAGTCGGCGAGGCGTTCGATGACCCGCTCGCGGGGGCCTACCAGCGCAACTTCATCGAGCAGCTGATCAGGCACCAGCGCTTCTGCCTCGGCCTTCTTGCCGGAGAGGTACAGGTCCTGGATCCGTCCGGCGACATCGCCATAGCCGGCGCGGGCCGCGTAATCATGATAGAAGTTCTTGCCCTTGGCGCCCATGCCACCGATATACAGCGCCAGCCAGGGTCGCAAAGAATCATAGGCCGCGCTCAGGTCCTCGTTCACCGCCACCGAGACAAAGGGCGCAATATCAAAGTCCGCCAGGCTCTTGCCACCACCCGCAGTCTCCAGGCCTTTCTGGATATGCTCGCCAAGGATGCTGAACTTGTTCGGGTCCATCCATACCGGGAACACGCCGTCCGCCACTTCCCCGGCACAGCGCAGGCCCGCAGGAGTAATGGAAGCGGTGTAGATGGGGATGTTGGGGTTGCCCTCGAGAATGGATTTGAGTGGCTTGCCCAGGCCCGTGGTGCCAGTACCGGTGTTGGGAAGCTGGTACATCTCTCCCTGAAATTCCACCGGCCCTTCCCGGGCCATGATCTTGCGCATAATCTGGATGTATTCGCGGGTGCGGGTAACCGGCTTGCCATAGGGCACGCCGTGCCAGCCTTCCACCACCTGCGGACCCGACGCACCCAGGCCGACGATGAAGCGCCCACCGGATAGCTGGTCCAGCGACATCGCGGTCATCGCGCACATCGCCGGAGACCGGGCGGGCATCTGCATAATGGCGGTGCCGACGCGGATTTTCTCGGTCTGGGCCAGGACCCAGGCGGCCGCGGTGACCGCGTCGTTGCCGTAGGCCTCGGCGGTCCAAACGGAGTCAAAGCCCATGGACTCCGCCTGCAGGATGAGATCAATGGGAATATCGATCTGCTTGCCGGAGTAGCCGAGCAAAATGCCAAGTTTCATAGTGTTAACTCCCGGTAACTGATCATGCACTGTAGCGCAGCTGGTTGAATTGTGCCTGATGATAGTCACCGTTGCCAAAGGTGGTGTTGATCATCAGCAGCCGCTTCACGTAGTGGCCGATATCCAGCTCGTCGGTGATGCCCATTCCGCCGTGGAGCTGGATCGCCTCGCCGAGGATCTTCCTGCCACTGCGTTCGACCATCACTTTCAGCGCATGCACACAGGCAGCGACGTCATCGCCACCACCGTCCAGCTCGCACACCGCGCGATACAGCAGGGACTTGGTCTGCTCATAGGCCATAAACGTATCCACCATCCGGTGCTGCAGGGCCTGGAAGCTGCCAATCGCGACACCGAACTGCTTGCGGGTCTTGGTGTACTCGAGGGTCTTGGCGTTCAGTTGGCCCATGATCCCGAGTGCCTCCGCAGCAAGAGCAATGTTGGCGGCAGTGACAACGTCGGTGATCAGCGCGAGGCCTGCGTGCTGTTCTCCCAGCACATTTGCGGCGGGCACCTGGACGTCCTTGAATACGATGTTGGCCACCAGCTGACCGTCCATCAGCCGGTAACTGCGGCGCTCAATACCGGCGGCGTCTGCCGGCACCAGCAGCAGAGTGATGCCATCTTGGTCAGCCTGCTCCCCGCGGGTCCGGGCCGACACAATAAGCTGGTCGGCGCTGGCGCCGTTAAACACCACGACCTTCTCACCATTGAGAACGAAACCGTCGCCCTGTGCGCTGGCCGTGGTCTTGATGTCCGCCAGCTCATACCGGCTCTGACGCTCCAGGTAGGCAAATGCCCCCAGGCAGCCGCCCTCGATGATGCGGGGAATCAGCTCGGCTTGCTGCTCTACCGTTCCGCCCCGCTGTAGCAGGCCGCCGAACAAGAGCACTGTGGCAAGGTACGGCTCCAACACCAGGCCCTTGCCGAACTCCTCCATCACAACCATGGTATCGACCGGGCTGCCACCGAAGCCGCCGTGCTCTTCGGCAAAGGGTACCGACAGCCAGCCCAGCTCGGCGAAGGTCTGCCAGTTGGCGCGACTCATGGCTTCCTCGGAGGCGGCGATTTTGCGGCGCGTGTCGAAATCGTAACTGTCCTGGATATAGCGCGCGACGCTGTCCCGCAGCATGCCCTGTTCTTCGCTAAACTCAAAATTCATGACTGTTGCCTCTCGAATGCGGGATTACAGGCCGAGCACGGCCTTGGCGATAACGTTTTTCTGGACCTCGTTGGAGCCACCGTAGATGGTGGCGGCGCGGCCATACATATAGCTCTGGCGAGCCTGGGAGCCAAAGTCATGTCCCAGCTTTTCAGGAGCGAGGTCATTGAGCAACACGCCCTGATAATAGGCCGCAACTTCCATCTTCAGCTCCTGCACCGCCTGCTGCACCTCGGTCCCCTTGATCTTAAGCAGCGAGGATTCCGCACCCGGGGCGCCGCCCGAGGCAACAGAGGCGAGCACCCGCAACTCGGTGTACTCCAGCGCCATCAGTTCTATCTCGATATCCGAAAGGCGTTTCTGGAACAAGGGATCGCTCAGCAGGGACTTGCCGCCATTGACCTCGCGGCCGGCAAACTCGCGGGTCTGGGCCAGGTTGCGCTTGCTGTCGGCGACGCCGGCGATAGCAGTACGCTCGTGAGCCAGCAGCGCCTTGGCATAGGTCCAGCCCTTGTCCTGTTCCCCGATCAGGTTGGCCACGGGCACCCGCACATCGTTGAACTCCACTTCATTAAGGCTGTAGTGGTTGTCGATGGAGACGATGGGGTTGACCTTGATACCGGGGGATTTCATGTCGATGAGGAGAAAGCTTATTCCCTCCTGCTTCTTGCCGTCGCTGTTAGTGCGCACCAGACAGAAGATCCAGTCAGCATACTGGGCGTAGCTGGTCCAGATCTTGGCGCCGGTAACCACATACTCGTCTCCCTCCCGCACCGCTTTCGTTTTCAGTGAGGCAAGGTCGGAACCGGCTCCCGGCTCGGAGTAGCCCTGGCACCACCAGTCCTCGCTCTGCAGAATGCGAGGCAGAAAGCGCTCTTTCTGCTCCTGATTGCCAAACTCGTAGATGACCGGGCCCACCATATTCAGGCCGAAGGGGATGACATCTCGGATGCCCGCGGCAGTGCGCTCGGTCTCGTAGATGAACTTCTGGGTGGCGTTCCAGCCGGTGCCGCCGTGCTCTTTGGGCCAGCCCGGCGCAATCCAGCCCTGCTGGTACAGCCGCTTCTGCCAGTCGATGACGGCGTCCTTGAAAGTGTCGAGCTTATTCAGACGCGCCTGCAGTTCGGCATCGTAGGCCTCGGCAAAGAACGCCCGCACTTCATCGCGAAACGCGAGATCTTCCGGAGCAAAACTTGTATCCACGTCATCACCTCTCTGTTATCCAAATGGCAGCGCGGGGCCGCCGTTTACTAATCCTGTCGAAACAGCGCCAGAAACTGCAGTAGCGCACCCTTGCCGGCCAGGCCGCCGGACACCTGCAGGGTGCCATCCACCAGTGCCAATGGGAGCCCGCGCTGGCCACTCACCAGATCCAGCCAGTCACTTGCGTTCACCGTCACGATCAGGCTGTCATCGGGTACCGCAGGCAGCGGCTCTATGGCGGCAATCTGGTTGCGCACGTGAATGCCATACTGTGCTCCCTGGTCGGGGAAAACAAACACTACACGCTGATCGACCCCGGCACTGCGAGCCGGGTCCAGGCTCACCGCCATGGTCCGCAGTACCCCGGCGATGGGGAAACCGCGGGCGAACTCCACGCGCTCTGCCGTGAGCGGCGAGGGTACAGCTGATACCCTGCCCTCCAGTTCCAGCGCCTCAGTCAGGTACCAGTTGCGAGCATTCGGATTCGAGGTCTGTTTAGCAAGGGTACGCAGCGCCTGCGCTTTCAGCTCAGCGGCAAGAGGGACAGAATCGGGATTCGCCGCCAGCACCAGGTCTGCCAGCTCCGCCGCCCACTGGGGGTCCTGTGGCAAGCGGGCCTCGGCCTCCTCCATTACAGTAGCCGCACCACCGGCCAGTTCCAACAGTCGGCTGGCACGGGTAGCAGCCGGGGTTGGAAACAGATTGCTGCTGTTGCCGTCAAACCATCCCAGGTAGCCGGAGTAAATCGCCCGCACCGACCAGGGCACGGTGCCGTAAAAGGGCTGCAACCAGGGATGCGCCGCAAGGTCTGGCGGCAGCTCAATACTGGCTGCCAGGGTCGGCGCATCCAGGCCCTGGTTGATTCCGCGCACGGTCTGGTCGTGAACATACTGGATGGCGTCGCTGTACACCCGCAGGATCTCATCGACCTTTGCGGCACCCGCTACCGGACGCGTGTGGCTGGGCACCAGATGCTCGGCACCGAGTCCGCGCATGGCGCGCACAGTCTCAGCCCACTGCATGACGTCGCGATAACGGGTCCCGCGGATGGTGTAGAGGTTAGGAAATGCTTTGTAGACGTTGTCGCCGGGCAGCAGGACCTTCTCCTCCGGCAACCACACCAGAATCTGGTCGTCGGTCTCCCCCGGCGCATGCATCAGCACCAGCTGACGGCCGGCGATGCTGACTTCGAGTCGGTCCTCGAAGGTGTGCGTGGGCTGCAACAGCCCAAACAAGTCCGTATCGGTCCCGGGCGTGTGAGCCAGCGCCGGACCGATGCCGGCGTTGACGACCGCTTCGCCGCCTGCTGCCAGGTAACTGCCGAACATCCGGAAGGAGCGGGTCTCGATCACCGGGCGCAGCACGTTCATGATGCGCTCGATATGGGACCATGTGCTGGCGTGGGCGTAGACAGGCACTTCCCGCCCCTGGGCAAAGGCGGCGGCGCCGAAAATGTGATCGGTGTGATTGTGGGTATAGATGATGGCGGCGACGGGCTTGTCGGTGATGCGGTCAAACTCCGCCTTGACCGCCCGTGCCGCAGCCAGGGATTCTGTGGTGTCGACAATGATGACGCCGTCATCGCCCTCGATCAGGATCACATTGGCCAGCGCATAACCGACGGCCACATGGATCCCAGGCACGACCTCCACAATATCCTTGCGAAACTCAGCGGAATGGGCCGCCAGGGCGTCGCTGGGCGGTAGCGGAGGCGGCGCAGCAGGCGCCTGATCGGCCCCACAGGCAGGGAGTAGCGCAGCAAACAGCCACGCCAGCAAGGGCGCAGCCGACCGCCCGGACTCTCTGTTGTACGCATTCGCCATGCCGGTTTTGACCTTCGGGTATGTTTTTCATCGCCAGGGCATGTACCTTAACGACTCCGGCAGTGCAAAACAAGAACCTCGCGGCTCAGTACAACAGGCTGTAAAGCTTGCGCTGGTACTCCACCGCCAGGGGGTCGCCCTTGCCGAGGCTGGCGATGGTGTCGAGCAAGGTCTTCTTGCTGGCGCCGTCTCCGTGGTGCAGATCCTGCCTGAGAATGGTAATCAGATGCTCCAATGCCTCGCTGTAATAGCCAGCGTTGGTGTACTGCACCGCCAGCTGATGGCGCACCTCGTGATTGTCGGGTTCCGCCTCCAGACGCTGCTCCAGGGCTTCGATCTCCGGTGAGCGGGCCGCCTCACGTTTCAGTTTGGCCTGGGCCACCAGCTGCTCCCAGGCCTGATCCTGCTCCGCTATCTTCACCGTCGCCAGGACACTGTCGGCATCATCCAGACGATTGCATTCGATCAGGGCGTGGGCGTAGACCAGGGTGATATCGTGGCGCTGACGCGAATCCTCGAAAGCCTGCCGCAGGGGCAACAGGGCTGAACTGAAATCATCCTCCGCCATGAAGGCCTGTCCCTGCTGCAACAGGGCGTCCCAGGGCTTGGGCAGGTACTTTTCCAGCAGCTCGCGAACCTGCTGCTCGGACTGGGCGCCGACAAAGCCGTCCACCGGCTGTCCGCCCTGCACCACCATCACCGTGGGCAAGCTGCGCACACCGAATTGCTGGGTGATCATCGGCTGTTCGTCGGCGTTGACTTTGGCCAGCAGAAAGGCGCCGGCGTATTCGTTGGCCAGCTTTTCCAGCAGCGGCATCAGGGTCTTGCAGGGGCCACACCACTCGGCCCAGAAATCTACCACCACCGGGCGCTGGTGGGACTCTTCTATGAGCAACGCCGCTGCGTTGCTTTCATCGATGTTGACAATGTGTTCGGTCACGCCGGATTCCTCTTCTTACAAGCCGGGTGCTACAGCCCCAGCACGTCCTGCATATCGTAAAGGGCGGGCTCGCGACCGGCCAGCCAGCCTGCCGCACGCACCGCGCCGCGGGCGAAGGACATGCGACTGGAAGCTTTATGGGTGATCTCCACCCGCTCGCCATCGGCCGCAAAGATCACCGTGTGGTCACCGACGATATCGCCGGCGCGCACGGTGGCAAACCCGATAGTCTCCCGTTTGCGGGCACCCGTCTGGCCCTCGCGGCCATAGACAGCCACCTCCCTCAGATCGCGACCGAGGGCATTGGCCACCACGCCGCCCATGGACAGGGCGGTACCAGAGGGGGCGTCAATCTTGTGCCGGTGGTGGGCCTCGACGATCTCAATATCCACCTCATCACCCAGCACCCGCGCCGCCATATCCAGCAGCTTGAAGCAGACGTTGACGCCGGTACTGAAGTTGGAAGCCTTGCACACTGGCACCGTGGCTGCAGCGCACTTGATCTCCTCGTCCTCACTGGCGCTGAAACCGGTTGTGCCGATAACCACCGCCTTGCCAGCGGCGGCGCAAAGTGCGAGGTTGGACAGGGTCGCAGCGGGCACAGTGAAATCGATCAACACATCGATGCCGTCGATCACGGCCGCCAGGTCACCGCTGACGGTCACGCCGATCTTGCCCAGGCCCGCCAGCTCGCCGGCATCGGCACCAAGCAGACTGCTGCCGGGATGCTCCAGGGCAGCTGTAACTTCCAGGCCCGGGGTCTGGCCGACGGCTTCGATCAATGTGCGCCCCATGCGGCCGGCAGCGCCGGTAATCCCCACGCGTGTAGTCATGGCTTCATGTCATCGAAGAATGCCTTCACGCCTTCAAACCAGCTGCTCTGGCGGGGAGACTGCGCGTTCCCGCCCTGGCCGAGGCTTTCCTGGAACTCCTTCAGGAGCTCCTTCTGCTTCTTGTTGAGATTGACCGGTGTCTCCACCACAGCCCGACAGAGAAGGTCGCCCACTGCACCACCGCGTACGGGCTTCACGCCCTTGCCGCGCAGGCGGAACAGCTTCCCGGTCTGGGTTTCTGCGGGAATCTTGAGCTTCACCCGGCCATCAAGGGTGGGCACTTCCAGTTCTCCTCCAAGCGATGCCGCGACAAAGGTAATGGGAACCTCGCAGTACAGGTTCTTGCCGTCGCGCTCGAAAATCGGGTGCTGACGCACCGACATCTGCACAAACAGATCCCCGGGAGGGCCGCCGTCCGGCCCGGCCTCGCCTTCACCGGAAAGGCGGATGCGGTCGCCAGTATCCACACCCGGCGGCACCTTCACCGACAGGGTCTTGCTCTTTTCCATGCGGCCCTGGCCCCGGCATTTGGGACAGGGATCGGAAATCATCTTGCCGCGGCCGCGGCAGGTGGGGCAGGTCTGCTGAACCTGAAAGAAGCCCTGCTGCATACGCACCTGGCCGATACCGCCACAGGTGGAGCAGGAGACCGGTGAACTGCCTTTGCGCGCGCCGGAGCCATCACAATCATCGCAGCCGACCAGGGTCGGCACCTTGATTTCGACGGTGGCGCCTCGGACGGCATCCTCCAGCGAGATATCCAGGGTATAGCGCAGGTCAGAACCACGCTGGGGGCCACCACGTCCGCGTCCGCCACCGCCGCCGAAGATGTCGCCAAACACATCGCCAAAAATATCGCTGAAACTGCCGCCACCGAAGCCGCCAGCGCCCATGCTGGGGTCGACCCCGGAATGGCCGAAGCGGTCATAGGCAGCCCGCTTCTCCGCGTTCATCAGCACGTCGTAGGCTTCGGTGGCTTCCTTGAACTTGTCATCCGCATCGGGATCGTCCGGGTTGCGGTCCGGGTGGTACTTCATCGCCACCCGCCGATAAGCCTTCTTGATATCCTTCTCATCGGCCGCTTTCTCGACCCCGAGCACTTCGTAGTAATCGCGTTTTGACATAGACAGCCTGGCGTTAAACCGCACCCTCGCAAATGACGACGCGGGCTCGTGAGTCCCGCGTGGTCAGTGTTGGCATCCGGGACAGCTGCCCGTCCCGTGTGACAGAAGCTTTATCGCTTACTTCTTGTCGTCGTTCACTTCCTCGAACTCGGCGTCGACAGCGTCGTCGCCGCCAGCCTTGCCCTGGTCGCCGGCGTCGCCAGCGGCATCCTGAGCCGCACCGGCCTGGGCCTGATACATTTGCTGCGCTACCGGGCCGGTGGCTTCGGTCAGCTTGGCGGCTGCGGCGTCGATGGCATCCTTGTCGTTGGCCTTGAGCGCTTCTTCCGCCTGGGTAATGGCCGCCTCAATCGCTGCCTTTTCGTCAGCGGTGGCATTGTCGCCCGCCTCTTCCAGGGTTTTCCGGGCTGCGTGGATCAGGCCGTCACAGCTGTTGCGGGCGCTGACCAATTCCTCGAACTTGGCGTCTGCGTCGGCATTGACCTCGGCATCCGAGACCATCTTCTGGATTTCCTCCTCGCTGAGGCCACCGGAAGCGGTGATGCGGATGGACTGCTCCTTGCCCGTCGCCTTGTCCTTGGCGGAGACATTGAGGATACCGTTGGCGTCCAGGTCGAAGGTAACCTCGATCTGCGGCATGCCGCGGGGCGCCGGCGGAATATCCGCCAGGTCAAAACGGCCCAGGGACTTGTTCTGGGCCGCCTGCTTGCGCTCGCCCTGCACCACGTGGATGGTGACCGCGGTCTGGTTGTCGTCCGCAGTGGAGAACACCTGCGACTTCTTGGTGGGAATGGTGGTGTTCTTCTCGATCAGCGGCGTGGCAACGCCTCCCATGGTCTCGATGCCCAGGGTCAGCGGGGTTACGTCCAGCAACAGCACGTCCTTGACATCGCCAGACAGCACCGCGCCCTGGATCGCAGCGCCCATGGCCACTGCTTCGTCAGGGTTCACGTCCTTGCGCGGCTCCTTGCCGAAGAAATCCGCCACCACCTTCTGCACCATCGGCATGCGGGTCTGGCCGCCCACCAGGATCACGTCATTGATCTCACTGGGGCTGAGGCCCGCGTCCTGCAGAGCCATCTTCACCGGCCCCATGGAGCGCTTGACCAGCTCCTCCACCAGGGACTCCAGCTTGGAGCGGGACAGCTTGACCACCAGGTGCTTGGGGCCGGTTGCATCGGCGGTGATGTAAGGCAGGTTGACCTCGGTCTGCTGGCTGGAGGACAGCTCGATCTTGGCTTTCTCGGCTGCTTCCTTCAGACGCTGCAGGGCCAGCGGATCGCTGTGCAGGTCGATACCGCTTTCCTTCTTGAACTGCGCCGCCAGGTACTCGATCAGGCGCATGTCGAAATCCTCGCCACCGAGGAAGGTATCACCGTTGGTCGACAGCACCTCGAACTGGTGCTCACCGTCCACCTCGGCAATCTCGATGATGGAGATATCGAAAGTACCGCCGCCCAGGTCGTAGACCGCAATGGTGCGATCGCCCTTGGCCTTGTCCATGCCGTAGGCCAGCGCTGCCGCGGTGGGCTCGTTGATAATGCGCTTGACGTCCAGCCCGGCGATACGGCCGGCATCCTTGGTGGCCTGGCGCTGGGAGTCGTTGAAATACGCAGGCACGGTGATCACGGCCTCAGTGACTGTCTCACCCAGGTACTCCTCGGCGGTGCGCTTCATTTTCCGCAGCACTTCCGCTGAAACCTGCGGCGGTGCCATTTTCTCGGTCTTGGCCTGCACCCAGGCGTCGCCGTTGTCAGCCTCGATGATCTTGTAGGGGACCATCTTGATGTCTTTTTGTACCACGTCGTCCTTGAACTTGCGCCCGATCAGGCGCTTGACGGCGTACAGGGTGTTGTTGGGGTTGGTGACCGACTGGCGCTTGGCGCTCTGGCCCACGAGAATCTCGCCGTCTTCCGTGTAGGCGACGATAGAAGGCGTGGTGCGGTCACCCTCGGAATTCTCGATCACCCGCGCCTTGCCGCCTTCCAGCACGGCGACGCAGGAATTGGTGGTACCCAGGTCGATACCGATAATCTTGCCCATGTGGTTCTCTCCTCATGCGGGCCGGCACTGCCGGCCACCTTGTCTCAGTTGTTCTCTATATTGGCCCTGGGCGGGAAAATTCAAGGGCCGCCCCGCGCTTCCTAAGGTGCCGCCGGCGGCTTGCTCACCATGACCATGGCGGGGCGCATCAGTCTGGCGTTCAGGGTATAGCCCTTCTGCATAACCGCGATCACGGTATTGGGCTCGACATCAGGGTTCTCCACAAGGCTCATGGCCTGGTGCAGCTGGGGATCGAAGGGCTCGCCCTCGGGGTCGACCGGCTCGATATTGAACTTGCGCAGGGCATCGGTGAAGCTCTTCAGGGTCAGCTCTACACCCTCGATAATCGGCTTTACCGATTCGTCGTGGCCCGCCGTGACCGCCAGTGTGCGCTCCAGGTTGTCGACCACCGGCAGCAGCTCCTTGCAGAACGACTCCAGCGCGAACTTGCGTGACTTCTCTACATCCTGCTCGGCACGACGCTTGATGTTCTGGGCGTCGGCCTGGGCGCGCAGAGCGGCATCGCGGGCGGCATTGAGGTCTTCCTCCAGTTTCGCCATTACCTCCTCTGGGGTGGCTTCATTGTCACCCTGAGCGACGTCCGCACTCTCGGGCTCGGTGTCCGCGGCAGCCAGACCGGGTGCCAGGGTCTCTTCAGTTTCGGGTTTGTTCTGATCGCTCTCAGCCACGTCGGTGCTCCATCAATGGCAGTTCCGGGTTGTGTCGCAGGCAAGGCCCGGCGGGCCGCCCATCAGCTGCTCAATGGAGATATTGGGACACTGGCGGGCATTTCAAGGCCTGGCGACCCAAGGGTACTCACTGGGACAGGGCGGAACTCAGCATCCTGGCGGTAATATCCACCACTGGAATAACCCGCTCGTAGGCCATGCGGGTGGGGCCGATCACCCCCAGCACGCCCAGGATCCGGGCGCCGTCGGTGTAGGGGGCGGTGATCACGCTGTAGTCACCGAAAACCTCAAAGCCCGCCTCTTCGCCAATGAAAATTTGCACGCCATTGGCCTTGGAGCAGCGCTCCAGCAGGTGCAGCAGGTCCTTCTTCCGCTCGAATGCGTCGAACAGTTCCCGCAGGCGACTGAGATCCTCCGGACTGACGTTTCCCAATAGCCGCGACTCTCCCGCAACCAGGTACTCGTCCTCGGGATCGTCCTGATCCAGCGCTTTGCTGGCCAGGTCCAGGGCCGCCTGCAGATAACTGTCGATGCGACTGCGCGCATCCTGCATTTCCTGCAGGATCTGGGCCTGGACCCGGCTCAGGGGCTGGCCGGCGAAGCGCTGGTTGACAAGGGCTGCGGCCTCCCGCAGCTCCGCCTCGGTGAAGGGGCGCTGGGTATGAATGATACGGTTCTGCACCTCCCGCTCATTGACCACCAGGATGACCAGAACACGATCCCCGGACAGGGGCAGGAACTCCACCTGCCGCAGCTGGTGGGTATCGGGCCGCGGCACGGTGACCAGCCCGGCCTGGGCGGTGATCGCGGACAACAGGGAGGACGCTGTCTGCACCAGCTCCGTCGCGGATTTGTCGGGGTTAAGCTGCTCCCGCAGGGCAACAATGGAACGCTCATCAATGGGCTGGACCTGCAGCAGGCGGTCGACGAACAGGCGATAACCCTGGGCGGTGGGCACCCGACCGGCCGAGGTATGGGGGGAGTGCAACAGGCCACGCTCCTCCAGGTCCGACATCACATTGCGGATGGTGGCGGCACTGACTGGCAGGCCCGCCTCTTCCAGCAGGGTGCGCGACCCCACCGGCTGGCCGTCGCGGATGTGGCGCTCCACCAGGGCCTTGAGGATAATCCGCGCGCGTTCTGACAGGTCCGCCGAGCTCATACTCTCCCCAATACTGTTACGTGGCTTGGTTGTATCACAGGGGAGCGCCAATACAAAGCTGTGGCCGCATCCGATGTTTATGCAATGCCGGTTCTGCGGTATAAAAGGATAAATCCTGCAGCGGCCAGCCATGCTCACCCACATCAGTATCAGCCAGTACACCATAGTCGACACCCTGGACATGGAGTTCCGGGGAGGGATGACAGTCATCACCGGGGAAACCGGTGCCGGCAAGTCCATCATGCTCGACGCCCTGGGGCTGTGCCTGGGCGACCGGGCGGACCCCAAGGCAGTGCGTGCAGGCAGCGAGCGGGCGGAGGTAACCGCAGGCTTTGACATCAGCGATAACCCCCAGGCCGTGGCCTGGCTGTGCGCCCGCGAGCTGCATCACGGCGATGAGTGCCTGCTGCGCCGCGTGGTCACCAGCGAGGGCCGCTCCCGCGCCTACATCAATGGCAGTGCCTCGACTGTGCAGGACTGCGCGGAGCTGGGCGAGTTGCTGATCGATATCCATAGCCAGCACGCCCACCAGTCCCTGCTGCGCAAGCCGGTGCAACGGGAAATGCTGGACAACTTCGCCGGGCACACCGCCCTGGCCCGCAGCGTGGAGCAGACCGCCTCGGAGTGGCTGCGGGGCGGGCGCGAACTCGCCCTGCTGACCAGCAGCCGGGACGAACAGGGCGCCCGCGCCCAGTTGCTGGCCTACCAGGTGGAGGAACTGGACGCCCTGGACCTGCAGGAAGGCGAGCTGGAGACGCTGCAACGCGACCAGACCCTGCTGGCCAACGCGGAGGAGATCCTGCAGGGTGCACACGAGGCCCTGGAACTGTGCGAGGCGCACGCCGGCGGCGCCCGTCAGGCACTGCAACTGATCCGCGGTGCTAACGGTGCCAGCAAAGCGGCGGACAACGCCCGCGACCTGCTGGAGTCGGCGGCGATCCAGTTTGCCGAGGCTCAAGGCGAAATCCAGCGCTATATCGACTCCGTGGAGATCGACCCGGAGCGGCTGGCGGCAGTGGAGAGGCGCCTCGAGCAGATCCACGACATTGCCCGCAAGCACCGCATCAAACCACCACAGCTGCCGGAATTCCAGGCCGGCCTGCAGGAGGAACTGGCGGGGCTGACCCACGGTGGCCAGCGCATTGAAGAGCTGCAGGCAGAGCTGGCGCAGCTGGAAGACCGCTATCGCACTGACGCCTCCAAGCTGGGCAAGCAGCGGGCCAAGGCCGCGAAATCCCTGGTCAGCCAGGCGACCGCCGTGCTACAGACCCTGGCGATGGGCGACTGCCGCTTCGAAATTGCCCTTGCACCACGGGCCAGCAAGGACCCCCACCCTCAGGGCGCGGAGGATGTCGAATTCCTGATCAGCACCAACCCCGGCGCAGCGCCCCAGCCCCTGGGGAAAATCGCCTCCGGCGGCGAACTGTCGCGGATCAGCCTGGCGATACAGGTGGTTACCGCCAGCGGCGGCACCCTGCCCAGCATGGTGTTTGACGAGGTGGATGTGGGGATCGGCGGCGCGGTGGCCGAAGTGGTCGGGCGTCTGCTGCGCTCACTGGCGCAGGACACCCAGGTATTATGCGTGACCCACCTGGCCCAGGTCGCTTCCCAGGGCCATCAGCATCTGCAAGTGAGCAAAACCTCCGACAAGACCGCGGCCTGGGCCCGTATGGCAGCGCTGGCGGGAGACGACCGCACCCGGGAGATTGCACGCATGCTGGGTGGGGTCAAGATTACCGAGCAGTCCCTGGCCCACGCCCGGGAGATGCTGGCGGATGCCACCCAGGCCTGAGCGAGCCTCAGCGAATGTTCGTGCGCACCCACAGTTCGCGGAATACCAGCGCGTTGTGATCTGAGTTGTCCCGTTCCGGCTCCCCATCCAGTTCCAGATTGGGGAAGCGCTGAAACAGCTCTACCATGGTGAGGTAGAGCTGACGCTTGGCCATGGCCGCACCGATGCAGTAGCGCGGGCCATAGCCAAACATCACATCGGGATCGAACTTGCGCTTGACGTCAAAGCATTCAGGACGGGCAAAGTATTCCGGGTCGTGGTCCTTCAGGTGTCGCATCAGCAGCACCATCTGGCCCTTGCGGACCGGCTGCCCCAGCACCTCCATGTCCCGGGGTGCGTAGCGCGCAAAGCCCATCTTGGAGGCCAGCGACCAGCGCATGATCTCGCTGAAGGCGTTGGAGAAGGCGTCTGGCGACTCCAGCGCCGCAGGAATCTGGTCGGGGTGCTTGAGCAGCGCGTAGAGTGTCCACTGCTGGGCGACAAGCGTGGTATCTGCCCCGGCGCCGATCAGTGCCAGCACCAGGGTGATAATGTCCCATTCGCCGAAGTTCTCGTTTTCCGCTTCGATCTTCAGCAGCACACTGAGAAAGTCGTCCTCACCCGGGTTGGCGCGCCGCTCGGCGATCACCCGCTGCAGGATCTCGATGGCGCGGTTGCTGTCCTGCCGCGCCGCTTCCCGGCGCTCATCGCTGATCGTCGGGTTCCAGGCCTCGGTGAAGGTGAGCACCACCTGTTTGATCTCGGGCCAGTACTTCTCGGGTAACCCCACCATGCGGCTGATGGAGATAAAGGGGATGTGGTTGGCGACCTTGTCGACGTAGTCAAAACGCTCGAAATCACCCAGGTCATCGATCAGTCGCACCACATCGGGCTTGATGCGACGCTGGATTTCATCCACCACATTGCGGGAAAAAGCCGGCGACACCACCCGCCGCACCAGCCGGTGATGATCATGATCTGCCAGCAGGCTGTGGCCGATCATTGCGCGCTCGAAATTGCTCCACTTGTCTTCCGGCGGCCGCGGCGGGGCAAACTCCCAGTCGTAGAAATCGGAGGACAGATACTCCTTACGCCAGCACTCCATGATGTCCGGCATGCGGGTCATGATCCATGCCTGCCAGGGCTCATACCAGACCAGCCGTCCGCGCCGCGCCAGGGCCAGAAGCTGGGGCGCAGGATCCGCAAGGTATTCCGGGGAAGCCGGGTTGAACAACGCCTCTATGGGCTGCTGCGAGTCGATGGCGTCAGTCCTCGTCTCTGCGCTTGCGCACGTAAAGGACCAGCGAATGGTCGACAATATCGTAGCCGTGTTCGCGGGCAATTTCCTTTTGCCGGCGTTCTATGACCGGGTCATTGAACTCTATTACCGCGCCGCTGGATACGCAGACCATGTGATCATGGTGATCGCCTGTATCGAGCTCGAACACCGAGTGGCCGGTCTCAAAATTGTGCCGGTTCACCAGGCCTGCGCTCTCGAACTGGGTCAGGACCCGGTAGACGGTTGCCAGACCCACGTCCTCGCCGGCATCACGCAACTTCTGGTACACATCCTCGGCACTCAGATGCTGGGTGGTGTCACCGGTGGCCTCCAGAATCTGCAGGATCTTCACCCGTGGCAGGGTCACCTTGAGACCGGCGTTGCGCAATTCCTGATTATCGACAGGCATGATGGGAGGGGTTCTCTGTGCGGGTCAGGACAGGTATCATGCCACCCAAATCTTTCAAGTGGAAGTTCATGCCCATGCGCAGTCTTTTCCTGGCAGCGGCCCTGGCCATGCTCACCGCCTGCGGCAATTTCGGGTTCCCCGGGGTGTACCGCATCGATATCGAGCAGGGCAATCTTGTTACCCAGGAGATGGTGGATCAGCTCAAGCCCGGCATGAATCAGCGCCAGGTGCGCTTCATCATGGGAACGCCCCTGCTGGAAGACTCGTTCAACCGCGCGCGTTGGGACTATCCCTACGTGATCCGCAATGGCAACAAGGTTATCCGCGAAGCCACGGTCACCATGCATTTTGACGGCGACAGCCTGGTGAACGTCACCGGCGACTACCTGCCGGCCTGGGCGGCAAATCAGGGGGGCGCCTAGCCGGGGGCGCCTAGCCGTCGGCTTCTTCCTGCCGACGCTCCTTAACCCGCGCTGCCCGCGCCTTGCGCACCTCCTTCGGATCCGCTTTCAGGGGCCGGTAGATCTCTACCCGATCGCCCTCCTGCAGGACCTGGTCCGCCGCGACCGACTTGCCAAATATGCCCAGGCGGGCATTATCCAGATCCAGACCTGCGAAGCGTTCGGCGATCCCCGACCGCTGTGCTGCCTGCAGTGCGGTAGTGCCGGGCAGCACTTGCAGGGGAATAATTGCCTGCCGCTCCGGCAGGGCAAAGGCCACTTCCACCTGAATCGTTTGCTCGTCGTTCATATTCCTACCCGTATAGCTGCCTGGCGCGCCGGCCAACGGCGTCCACCAGATTGTTGGTCACACGGTCGAACAGCCGCCCCACGGCCGCACCCACCAGCAGGTTACTGATGGTGAACTCCAGGTGCAGGGTCACCTTGCAGGCGTTCTCGGCCAGGCCGCGGAACTCCCAGCGCCCCTGGAAAGAGTCAAAAGGCCCATCCAGCAGCTCCAGAGTAATCACCTCCGGGGCCTGTAGCCGGTTCCGGGTGCTGAAGCTCTGGCTGATGCCTCCGCGGGACAGCTGCAGACGTGCCTCCACCAGCCCCTCCTCCCGGCGCAGGACCTGGGCACCCGTACAACCCTCCATATACAGGGGGTAGGCCTCGATATCGTTGACCAGGTCGAACAGCAGCCGGTCCTGGTAAGGCAGCAGGGCGTGGCGGTGGATTATCGTCATCGTACTCTCATTCACGCGGCGCAGTGCCGTACTCAATAGGTGAGCAGCGCACCCAGCATCACCAGCAGGATGGCCGGCGGCGCAATATACCTTATCAGGAAGTACCAGAGCGAAAAAAACAGGTTAGTTTCCCGGTACAGGTGCGCTCGCAACAGTGGCCGGCGCAACCGCCAGCCAACCAGAATTGCCGTCCCCAGTGCCACCAGCGGCAGCAGCAGGCCACCGGCCAGGCGGTCCAGGAGACGGAACAGATCGGTCCCGCTGTCACCGCCATTGCTGTCCAGAGTGCCCGCGGCAGCGTAGGCCAGCAGCCAGACCAGGGCACCGACTATCGCCACTGCGGTCAGCCGGCGCAGGCCGAAGCGCTGCTTGACGGCGCCGACTACGGGCTCCAGGATCGCGACACAGGACCCCAGCGCCACCAGTGCCATCAGCAGAAAGAACAGGGCTCCGAAAAGCTCTCCATCCATGATATTGCCAAACGCGTGGGGCATGCTGATGAACATCAGGCCCGGGCCCATGGCGGGCACCAGGTTGTAGGCAAACACCAGCGGGAAAATCGCCAGGCCCATGGCCAGCGCGACCAGTGTGTCAAATACTGCCACCGCGATGACCGAGCGACCAAGCGGCACTCTCACCGGCGCATAACTGCCGAAACTGATGCCCGTACCCACACCGATACCCAGGGTAAAGAAGGCCTGCCCAAGTGCCATCAGCAGGGCCTCGCGGTTGAAGTCCAGCCACTGTACGGAAAAGAGAAATTTTCCGGCCGCGGCGAGATCGCCGTAGGTCGTGCTGTACTGCACCAGCAGAATCAGACTTGCCAGCAGGGTGGGTACCAACAGCCAGGCCAGCAAACCGATGCCCTGACGGACGCCGGCGGCAACCACTGCCAGCGCCAGCAGCAGGAACAGGGACTGCCACAGCAGCATGCGACCGCCGTCGGCCACCAACTCGGCAAAATACTGGCCAACGTTGAGCACACTGGCGGCGCTGAAGCTGCCGCTGTACATGGCGCCGGCGTACACCAGGGACCAGCCGGCGACAACAACATACAGCGCCAGCAGCATGACCCCGGCCAGACAGGCCATCCAGGGCAACAATCGCCAGAGGGCCGAGCAGTGGGACCGCTCCGCCGCGTGGGCCACCGACTCAACCACACTGCCCCGCCCCTGGGTTCCCAGCACCAGCTCGGCAATCAGGATCGGTACCGCCAGCACCAGCAAAAACACTACGTAGGCGACAACAAAAGGCGCACCGCCGTACTCGCCGGTGAGATAGGAGAAGCGCCAGATACTGCCCATGCCCACCGCGGCAGCAGCTAGCGACAGGACGAAAGTAGTGCGTAAGCGCCATTCCCCCAGCGGATTCAGTGCTACCCCCGTCATTGCCAAAAACCACCTGTTATCATGCAGTTAGAGTGCCGCACACCCCTGCCGATGAAAAGGACTAAATTCACCTTTCAGCATGCGGGCTTGTCCGTATAATGCGCGCCATGACCAAGAAGAAACCCAACAATGACAATGTGATCGCGCGCAACAAGCGTGCGACCTTTGACTTCCAGCTGCTGGAAAGCTTCGAGGCGGGCGTCGCCCTGGAGGGTTGGGAAGTGAAGAGCCTGCGCATGGGCAAGGCGCAGCTCACGGACTCCTACGTGCTGATGAAAGACGGCGACGCCTGGCTGCTGGGCTCCCAGATCACGCCGCTGGATACCGTCTCTACGCACTTTGTCAGCGACCCCATCCGCACGCGCCGGCTCCTGCTGCACCGCAAGGAGCTGGCGAAGATCCAGGCCGCCGTCTCCCAGAAGGGGCAGACCTGCGTCTGCACCCAGCTGTACTGGAAGGGCCACCTGGTCAAGGCCCGCATCGCCCTGGCCGAGGGCAAAAAGAGCCACGACAAGCGCGATACCGAGAAAGAGCGCGACTGGAACCGGCAGAAGCAGCGGATCATCCGCGACAACGTCAAGCAGTAGTCGCGCTAGACCAGCGGTTGCGGCGGCGACACCCCAAGCTGTGCCGCCAGCGGCGCCAGGTCCTCCATGATCGTCGGGTATAGAATCACACCGGCTGCCAGCTGTTCCCGGCGCTGCTCCCAGGCGCGCTGGCCCGGCAAGCGTGCCGGCAGTGCACCCTCGGCTACGTTGCTGGTCATTACCAGATTCTGCAAAGCATGAACTTGCTGCCTGAACGCTGGCAGGGGCCCAAATGCCGCAGGGTCAATCAGCTGCAGGAATACGGAATTGGCCTCCCCATCTCCGGCGGCGTCGGGGTCGGCCCGACCGTAACCTCCCAGGGCCATGCTCAGCACCTCGGTAGCCGCAGACAATGCCGCCCCCTTGTAGCCATGAGCGGCACCGCCGATGGGTATGATGCTGCCGGGTGGCGGCCCCGCAAGGGCCTGGGGATCGTCTGTCACCTTGCCATGACCGTCCTTGAGGCAGGGCTCCGGCATGCGGCTGCCTTCCCGCAGCGCTCGCGCGACGTAGCCGCCTGCAGTGATGGACATGCTGATGTCGAACAGGAGCGGATATTCATTGCCGGGGGCGGCCATGGCGATGGGGTTGGCTGAAAATACCGGATCAATGCCTCCGTGGGCGCTCACCGTGCGCTCCGCGGGGGTCGAGCAGGTCATGACGGCCATGTAGCCTGCCTCCACCACCTTCGGCAGGTAGGCCGCAAGACAAGCAATATGCTGGCTGCGACGCAAAGTAGCGGTCACGATCCCATACTCGGGCAGACGATCCAGAGCAGTGGCCACCGCCCTGCTGACCACCCAGGGGCCGGGCAGGAATCCAGCGTCCCAATTAAACAGGGCTCCGCGGTCCACCAGCACTTCCGGCTCTCCTGCGCTGCGGGTCTCGCCGCTCAACAGCCAGCGCACATTGTGCGCGACCCGGTGCATGCCGTGGGTCGTGAACCCCAGCAAGTCCGCCTCCAGGAGCACCTCTGCCACGACTTTGGCGCGGTCCTCCGCCAGCCCCGCTGCCATGAACAACCGGGTGGAAAACTGCCTGAGCTCGGCGTAGTCATAGCGGACAGACATGGGGACTCCTTCATGATGGGGACACAACAGCTACAGTACCGACACTGAACTTCTGTAAAAAACACAGTCTAACACTGTGCAATTGAGGTACAATTGCGAAGTCACACTGGGGGGCGATACGGATTCGACGCCGGTAGCGAACCCTGAGGTGCATGCCGTGATGGTAGCCAATCACGTTAATCCAAAGCTGCAAACTATTAGTTGCCAACGACGACAACTACGGTGCCCAACTGGCTGCGTAAGCAGCCCGTGAAGCCCCAACTAGTGGCCTCGGCCCTAGCGGTCTTTAGCAAGGTGCCAGTACCGCGCTACTGACTGTCATATAGAACTGGATCGCTGTGAAGCCCGCCTGAGGTGGAACTGCTAAAACTTTTCAGGCTCGCCAATTACGTCCTGCCCGTTGGGCTGTATGAGGCTAAATTAATTAACGGAAACTAAGCATGTAGAGCCGAAGGCAGAGTACTGGCGGACGCGGGTTCAACTCCCGCCGCCTCCACCAAATTCCCGGGATCTCCAGACCCAAGGAGACCCACCAATTCCCAACCAAATCAGCACTTTAGGGGTATCGACCCCGGGATGCCTGTACCCCTTGGTTGGGGCTCGATAGGGCCTGATGGGGCTCCAGTTTGGCACGAGACGGGCACAAGCCCGATTCGCTCCGCTCCCAACGACAAGCTCCGCGGTTTCGGCACACCACAGTGCCATACCTTTCGCGACCGGCTGTTTCAGCGACATAATGACCTCGCCTGGGCACTGAGCCGTGACTACCTGCGGATTGCGAAAGAACGCGATTATGTCGCTGCAAACCGCCGGTTACTCGACCTCGATGCCCGTCTCAGCGTGCGGGATCTGAGGCTAACCTCCGATCACACAGCCCTCAAAGCGTTTGCTAGCGACCAGTCCAAGCGCTGCTACCGCTATGCGTCCAAGCTCTCACCGGAAGCCGCCTTCCAGCGAGCAGCGAAGCTATCCAAAACCTATGGGATCGAGCCCCCCTCCACCGAGCAGGGCATTGAACCCGCACTCGCCAGGCTATGTGATCCGGACTGGTGGCTACGCCAGGTCAAACGCCTACAAAAACTCACCGTCGAGGGAGTCCGTCGAGACCTGGGCGAAGTCCGCCAGGGTCGCTCGTGCTATGCCAGCACAGAAGCCGACTACCAGCGCCAAGTGCAAAAGGCAGCCAATCGGGATTACCTCAGCAAGACGACGCTACGAAATAGCGACGGAGAGGAACTCAACCTACTTGAGGTCTACGAGCATTCGATCGCCAACCCCGCCGTCCGACGGGCAGAGCTCATGACCAGAATCAAGGGTTTCGAGCTGCTCGCAGAGGATCTGGGCGATGCCGCAGAGTTCTATACCATTTCGGCACCGGGCTACATGCACGCCTATCGCAAGTCCGGTCAGCGCAATCCCAACTTTGAGGGGCACACTCCCGGCGACATTCAGCAGTATCTAAACGCCACCTGGCGACTGATTCGATCCGCTTTGCATCGACGCGGGATTCATCCGTACGGGTTCAGAGTTGTGGAGCCCCACCATGACGGCACACCACACTGGCACCTGTTGCTCTTCCACCCGCCCGAGCACGTCAATACCTGCCGCAGAATCATGCGTCACTACTCCCTCATGGATAGGCCGGAAGAACCCGGGGCACGAAAGCACCGTTTCAAAGCGGTCCCCATTGATCGTGAGAAAGGCTCGGCTGCGGGCTACATAGCAAAGTACATCGCCAAAAATATAGACGGCGCCCACCTGGACTCAGACCTCTATGGCTCCGATGCCACCGAAGCGGCCCGCAAGATCGAGGCATGGGCCAGCACCTGGGGAATACGTCAGTTTCAACAAATCGGCGGCCCCAGCGTCACCGTGTGGCGTGAGCTACGCCGGATCGACACCTGTGAAGACTCAGAAATTGAGTCCGCCAGACGTCACGCAGATGCCGGAGATTGGGCAGCATTCTGTTTGGTGATGCGCGGCGGAGAGGCAGGTACGGCCACCCGCCGCATCAAAATAGCCAGAGAGCCCGCCAACGAAGAAACAGATCGTTACGGCACACCCCGACAGCCCAAGATTGTTGGCGTAGAGCGAGGCAACGTGCGCGTTGTTACCCGTGCTCAGACATGGACACGAGTCCCTGCTTCACCGCCGACGCATGCAACGAGCATACACGCCGGAAGGGTAAGTCGGCCGCAGGACGGCTTACCCTCTCGGACTTGGACTTGTGTAAATAACTGTACGGGGCAGTCACCGAACGGGTTCTACCCCGCTTTTACGGACACTTCAAAGAAGCCCATAATGGGCAAAAGGAGTGTTTATGTCCAAGCGAAGAAAGTACAGCCCAGAGTTCAAGCGC
>JBGTGB010000234.1:0-3529 GCA_041746975.1 Haliea sp.
GCCAGGCCCGGCCGCTGCAGGCAGAGGGCACCCCCCTGGGAGGAGGCTGGTCGCTCCGGCGGGGAGACAACAAGCAATGGCAGCTACATGCGGCCAGCGACGCTGGGCCGCTGGAAAGAAACGGCCAGCCCGGCAGCGACAGTGAGGCCGTTGCCAGCGGCGACAGGCTGCGTCTGCAGGACGGCGCAGACGCCCTGTTGATCACCGTCAGCGCCTAGGCGGAAACGACCATGGCCAGGCGCAAGCGCGGTTTCACTACCTTCAACCTGAGCTTCCTGGACATCATGTCCTGCGGCTTCGGCGCGGTGGTGCTGGTGTTCCTGATCATTGATCACTCCATCGAGGTGCAGTCCCGTGAGCTGAACCAGGACATGCTGTCCGAGGTCAATCTGCTGGAGGAGGACATAACCGAGGGTGAGGCCGGGCTGGTGCGGCTGCGCAACGCCCTGGACGATACCGACCTGCAGATCGTCGAGGCCCAGGGCCGGGCCACCCGGGTGACGGAACAGATCAGCGAGTACGAAGCGCTGATCGCTTCCCTGCGCCAGGACACCAGCGAAAGCAGTGACCTGGACCGGCTGAAAGCCGAGATCCAGGCCCTGGAGGCAGAAGTTAACCGCTTGCGGCAATCCGCTGAGGACACCAGCGGCCGCAGCGCCCGCGAGTTTACCGGCGACGGCAACCGACAGTATGTTACCGGTCTGAACCTGGGAGGGCGCCACATCGTCATTCTCTTCGACGCCTCCGCCAGTATGCTGGCGGACCGCCTGGTCAATATCATCCGCCTGCGCAATATGGGACCAGAGCTGCAGCGCAGCGCCGAGAAGTGGAGCCGGGCGCTGAACACGGTGGACTGGCTCACGGCGCAATTACCGGTCGGCGCCAAATACCAGGTCATAACCTTCAACACCGAAGCCAGGCCGGCCCTGGCGGGCACCGAGGGCCAGTGGCTGGAAGTCGCCAATCAACCCCAGCTGGAGTCCGTGGGCAGGGCTCTGCGGGAGCTTCTACCCAAGGGTGGCACCAGCCTCGAGAACGCCTTCCTGGCCGTGAACCGCTTGAGTCCGGCACCGGACAACATCATTTTGATCACCGACGGCCTGCCCACTCAGGGTACCAGTCCGCCGCGAGGCAGCACGGTGAGCGGCAGGCAGCGCATGGACCTCTACCAGCAGGCCGTGCGCCGCCTGCCGCGAAACGTTCCCGTCAACGTTATACTTGCACCCATGGAGGGCGACCCGATGGCCGCCTCCGCTTTCTGGCAATTGGCCCAGGCCAGCCGGGGCAGCTTCATGACGCCCTCGCGCGACTGGCCATAGGAGGCGCTTATGCGCAAACGCCGGGGTACCGAAGAATTCTCCCTGTCCTTCCTGGACGTGATCTGCTGTGGCTTCGGCGCGATCATTCTGCTGCTGATGATCACCAAGACCATGCAACCGCAGATCATCGAGGCCTCCACCGTCAATCTGCAGGGCCTGGTAGCTGACCTGCAGGCGCAGGTGTTCGAGATTCGCGGCGAAACCCACATTCTCAACCGCGACCTCAATGCCCGCCAGGAGCAGCTATCCGAGCACACCGAACGCATAGCCATCCTGCAGGCCCAGCTGGCGGCAACCCGCTCCCGCCACGACAGCATCCAGGTCAGCAGCAACACCAATGACATAGTCTCCGAGCAGCTGGCGCTGGCAAGGCAGTCACTTACCGAGGAACAGAAACGCCTGCAGGCACGACAGCAACAGGTCAAAAACAACTATATTGGTGGTATTCCGGTCGATAGCGAGTACATTATTTTTGTGATCGACACCTCAGGGTCCATGTTCTACTACGCCTGGGAGCGAGTCCTGCGGGAACTTGAGTCGGTTCTGAGCATCTATCCTGAGGTAAAGGGAATCCAGGTGATGAACGACATGGGCGATTACATGTTCAGTCGCTACCGGGGCCAGTGGATCCCGGACACTCCCGCGCGTCGCAGCGCCATCCTGCAGAACCTGCGCAACTGGAACGTGTTTAGCAATTCCAGTCCGGTGGAGGGTATCACCCAGGCAATCCGCAGCTTTTACGACGGCCAGAAACGGATCAGTATCTACGTCTTTGGCGACGACTTCACCGGCGGCTCCATCAGCCAGGTACTCAGTGTCGTTGACCGCTTGAACCGGGACAGCGGCGACCAGCGCCTGATACGCATCCACGCTGTGGGTTTCCCCGTACTGTATTCCCAGGCGCCTGCGCAACAGAATACCGCACACCGCTTCGCCAACCTGATGAGAGAAATGACCTATCGCAATGGAGGCACCTTTGTCGGGCTCAATGATTACCGGCCCTGAGCGCTGGCTGGCCGCCACCCTGCTGGCGCTGGTGCTGACTGCCTGTGGCACCAAGCAGGTGATCGTGCAGAGCGAGTTTCCTCCGCCGGTGATGAACAAGCTGCCGCTGACCATTGGCGTCTGGTATGACGACGACTTCGCCAATCACGAATTTTTCGACGAAGCCGCCGGTCGCGCCGAATCCAGCTGGCTGGTCAACACCGGTCAGGCCCAGGTCAAGCTCTGGGACACACTGCTCAAGGGCATGTTCCGCGAGGTGGTCTACATGAATGACAGGCCCGGACCGGGGCAGAGCAATCCGGTGGTCGATGCGGTGCTGATGCCGGCAGTGGATGAACTGCAGTACGCCATTCCCGCCCACACCAGCGTCAAGGTTTACGAGATCTGGATGCGCTACCGCCTGCAGCTGGTAGCACCCGGCGGCGAGCCGATTGCCGACTGGACCATGCCCGCCTACGGCAAGACGCCGACAGCATTCATGCAGAGCGACGAGGGCGCGGTGCGCCTCGCCGCGATTGTCGCCCTGCGGGATGCCGGAGCCCACTTCGCCAGCAGCTTTACCCGGGTGCCGGACGTGGCGCAGTGGCTCGCAAGCCTGCCCCATGCCGGGGAGCCTGTCGCGGAGGAGCCGCAACCATGAACCTGCGACTGCTCGTAATCAGCACCTGTCTGCTGCCCTCACTGGCAGGCTGTGTCAGCTCCACCGTGGACCAGATGGTCTTCAATACACCCGGGATGGAAGGTATCGGCGATGCCTCGGTGGTGATCCTCGGGAGACGCCACGCCAGTGACTATGAGACTGAACCGGACTTTATCCGCTGTGTCGGTAACCATATTTCGGCGCGGGACAAATCCATCAGCATTATTGGCGAGCTGGAGTTCCTGAACGCCCTGTACCCCTGGTTCGAGCCGCGCACTGCGCCGCTGCGGCCAAGTGACCTGGAGCGACTGCTACAGCACAATGATGTGGCGCACACATTCGCCACACTGCAAACCCAGTACATGATCTGGATTGACGGCAGCACCGTGCGCAACGACTCCGCCGGCTCCATGACCTGCGGCATCGGCCCCGGGGGAGCCGGCTGTTTCGGCTTCGGCACCTGGTCCAATGACGCCAACTACGAAGCCACCATCTGGGATTTCAGCCAGCGTGCCGAAGTGGGCCGTATCAGCACTACCGCCAGCGGCCAGTCCTACATGCCGGC
>JBGTGB010000235.1:0-2130 GCA_041746975.1 Haliea sp.
AAGAGGATATGTACGTTACGGTAGAGTGTGGCTGCACCTGGAAGTCACTGCATGAAGCGCTAAAGGACACCGGCCTGCGCACTCCGTTCTGGGGGACGCTTTCAGGTATTTATGCCACTGTAGGTGGTGGCCTGTCGCAGAACGCCATCTTCTGGGGTTCGGGCCAGTTCGGCAGCGTCGCAGACTCGGTCCTCGGTCTGGACGTGGTGTTGGCGGACGGGTCTATTGTCCGCACCGGCTCAAGCGCCCAGGTCAACTCAACGCCATTCTTTCGTCACCACGGCCCCGATCTGACCGGGCTGTTCACCTGTGACACTGGCGCGCTGGGGTTCAAGGCTGTGGCAACCCTGCGCCTGATGCCGCAGCTCACGGCGCGAGAGTTCGTGGCGATGGACTTCAAGCGAGGCGAAGATGCGGTCGCCGCCATGAGTGAAATCAGCCGGAAAGGCCTGGCGATGGAGTGTTTTGGTTTCGACCCTTACCTGCAGTCGCAGCGCATAAAGCGAGAAAGTCTCGCTGCCGATGTCAAGTCTCTTGCCGGTGTGATGAAGAGCAGCGGATCGGTGATTGGCGCGTTGAAGGATGGGGCGAAGATTGCTCTCGCGGGTCGGCGCTACATGAAGAATGTGGATTTTTCGATACAAGTCATTATCGAAGAGCGCTGCGAGGAAGCTGCACAGCTGATGGCACGCAAGGTCCGTGACGTCATTGCCAATCACAATGGTCGTGAAATTGAAAACAGCGTCCCCAGAATAGTGCGCGCGAACCCCTTCGGGCCGGTCAATAACATGGTGGGGCCGGAAGGTGAGCGCTGGGCGCCGGTACATGCTCTGTTGCCGCACTCAAAGGCGGTTGCGACATTCACGGCTGTAGAGTCGATCATCGAACGCCATCAGGAGCTGATCGCCAAACACGATATCGGTATAGGCTACCTGTTTGCCACGGTGTCTACCAACTGCTTCGTGCTGGAACCAGTATTCTTCTGGCCTGATGAGTTAAATGAGCTACACCGTGAGAGCGTTACCCCTGAGCACCTCCGCCGGCTTCGTGGCTTCCCGGCCAATGAGGAGGCACGGGAGGCCGTGGCCTTGATCCGTGATGAAATGATCACCCTGTTCACTGAGGTAGGTGGTGTTCATTCGCAGATCGGAAAGAGCTACCACTACAAGGATGGTCTCGATGCCAATACCTGGAAGCTTGTGAGTCAAATCAAAAATCTGGTGGATCCGCAACGCAAGGTCAATCCCGACTCACTTGGACTGTAAGTGTAAGCCCGGCGCGGACCCGACCGCGGACGCGCAAGACAGTGACAGAGCTGCGCCGGGATTACTAAAACACCCGCCCGAGGGCGGGTTTTTTATGTGCTTGCGGAGAAGGCCCGGCCTAGAAGGGCTTCACTGCGCCCAGGAAGGCGACAGAGGCAATGCCGATCCAGTACATATAAGCTACATACCTGGAGCGGACGATTTGCGTCTCGAGGCGCTCTTCCAGAACTGGATCCTCCCTCGTGGCGAGCTCGCGGAAAATCATCGTCCATTCCCGCATGACAAAGCGCAGCCACAGGCCGGCGATCAGCAGCAAGGAGTAGATGAGTATCTTGGCCGCGAACCAGAGCTGGCCTTGTCCTCCCGCAAAGGGGCCGTAACCCAGCAATGAACTGATGCTGGCGATGATGAGGACCGGTATCAACACGAAGCGAACCGCTTCGTCGTATCTGGTCAGGCGCACCCCAAGATTTGTTTCGCGATAATAAAACGCCGCCCAGCATAGGCACAGCCAAGCGGCTACGGCTAGCCACATGCCTGTAAGGAAGTGACCGCCCAAGGGCTGTACCCCCCAGAAATAGCCCATGTGCATGCCCAGGGGGAGTAGCAATATGATCCCGGTACGCGCAAGTACGTCGATGCGGTAGGCAGTTTCAAGGTGTCGGCGCCGTTCCTCCAGCGACAGTTTGCGGTTGACGATATTGTATGCGGTCTGAAAGACCCCCCACTCTCCGCCCAGCCAGTAGACCACGGCGAGAATGTGTAACCAGCGCAATACAGCAAGTTCCATTCGTTAGTTCCTCATAGGCAGTGGCTGTTCTACCACAGAGCCAAGCTTAGTTTCAGGCGCAGGCTCGTGCCTTAA
>JBGTGB010000236.1:0-2919 GCA_041746975.1 Haliea sp.
TATCGCACCGGCCGCGGCCGCATCTATGTGCGCGCCAAGGCCGAGGTGATCCGCGAAGAGAACAAGGGCCGCGATGTGATCATCATTCACGAGCTGCCCTACCAGCTGAACAAGGCGCGCCTGATTGAGCGCATCGCCGAGCTGGTGAAGGAAAAGAAGATCGAGGGCATTTCCGAGCTGCGTGACGAGTCCGACAAGGACGGCATGCGGGTCGTGATCGAGCTGCGCCGCGGCGAGATCGGCGACGTGGTCCTCAATAATCTCTATGCCCAGACCCAGCTGCAGGCGGTGTTCGGTATCAACATGGTGGCCCTGGTCGACGGCCAGCCCAAGCTGCTGAACCTGAAGCAGATCCTGGAAGCCTTTATCCGCCACCGCCGTGAGGTGGTGACCCGGCGCACGGTCTACCTGCTGCGCAAGGCCCGGGAGCGCGGCCATCTGCTGGAAGGCCTGGCGGTGGCGTTGGCGAATATCGACCCGATCATCGAACTGATCAAGGCGTCTCCCAGTTCCTCCGAGGCAAAAGAGGGGCTGATTGCCCGCTCCTGGTCGCCCGGGGAAGTGACCGCCATGCTGCAGCGTGCCGGCGACGACGCCTGCCGCCCGGACGAGCTGGAGCCCCAGTACGGACTGCACGACGGCCAGTACTTCCTGTCTCCGGCCCAGGCCCAGGCGATTCTCGATCTGCGGTTGCACCGTCTGACCGGGCTTGAGCATGAAAAGCTGCTCAACGAGTACGATGAAAAGCTGCGCGAGATATCCGATTACCTGGAGATCCTCTCTGACCCGGACCGCCTCAAGCTGGTGATCCGCGAGGAACTGGAGGCGATCGTCACCGAGTTCGGCGATGACCGCCTGACCGTCATCAGTGCCTCCCAGCACGACCTTACTGTGGAAGACCTGATCACCGAGGAAGACCGGGTGGTGACGATTTCCCACGGCGGCTATGCCAAAACCCAGCCCCTGTCCGACTATCAGGCCCAGCGTCGGGGCGGCACCGGCCGCACCGCTACCGCGGTCAAGGACGAGGACTTCGTCGAGCACCTGCTGATCGCCAGCACCCACGCCACCATTCTATGCTTCACCAACATGGGCAAGGTGTACTGGCTCAAGGTGTACCAGATCCCGCTGGCGGGACGTAACTCCCGCGGCCGGCCCATGGTCAACCTGCTGCCGCTGGAAGATGGCGAGCGCGTCACCTCCATCCTCCAGGTCAATGAGTACACCGAAGGCTGGTATATCTTCATGGCTACCGCCAACGGCACGGTGAAGAAGACCGCGCTGACCGATTTTTCCCGCCAGCGCAGCGTTGGTCTGCGCGCTCTGGAACTGGACGAGGGCGACGTCCTGATCGGCACCGCCATCACCGATGGCAACTGCGATGTCATGTTGTTCTCCAGTCAGGGCAAAGCGGTGCGCTTCCGCGAGGAGGATGTGCGCGCCATGGGACGCACCGCCCGCGGCGTGCGCGGCATACGTCTGGGCGAGGGTCACCAGCTGATCTCGCTCATTGTGCCGCGCGAGGGCGGCCGCATTCTGACCGTGAGCGAAAACGGCTATGGCAAGCGCACTGAGGCGGCGGAATTCCCCACCAAGGGCCGCGGCAATATGGGCGTTATCGCCATGTCCACCAGTGCCCGCAACGGCCGTCTGGTGGGCGCCGTGCAGGTATTTGACGGCGACGAGCTGATGCTGATCTCCAATCAGGGCACGCTGGTCCGCACAGGGGCCGATCAAGTATCCCTGGTGGGCCGAAATACCCAGGGTGTGCGCGTGATCCGCACCCGTCCGGATGAGTTCCTGGTCAGCGTCGAACGTGTCGCCGAGCCGGAAATTGATGCTACTGAAGGGGTCGAAGGCGCCTCTGAATGAGGCGTCCGGCGCTCCTGCCTATCTGAGGAAAGACCCGCAATGACGCGCTTGTACAATTTTTGCGCCGGCCCGGCTGCCCTGCCGGAGCCGGTGCTGGAAACCGCCCGCAACGACATGCTGGACTGGCACGGCCGCGGTCTGTCAGTGATGGAGATGAGCCATCGCAGCAAGGAGTTTGTCGGCATTGCCGAACATGCCGAGGCCACCCTGCGCGAACTGTTGGCGATACCGGATGACTACGCGGTGCTGTTTCTACAGGGCGGCGCCAGCACCCAGTTTGCCGCGGTGCCGCTGAACCTGCTGCCGGAGGGCGGCTGTGCCGACTACCTCAACACCGGGCAGTGGTCGAAGAAGGCGATAGCCGAGGGCAAGCGCTTCGGCGCGGCCAGGGTTGCCGCCAGCTCCGAGGATACCAACTTCAGCACTATTCCCGCCCGCGACAGCTGGCAGCTGTCCCCTGACGCGGCCTATCTGCACTATACCCCCAACGAAACTATCGGCGGGGTGGAATTCCACTGGGTACCCGAAGCCGCAGCACCGTTGGTAGCAGACATGTCCTCCACCATCCTGTCGCGGCCGCTGGATGTGTCCCGCTTCGGCGTCATCTACGCCGGTGCGCAGAAAAATATCGGCCCCGCGGGCCTGACCCTGGTGATCGTGCGCCGCGACCTGCTGGGCCATTCGCGCCCGGACTGCCCGGTGATGCTGGACTGGAAAACCGCGGCGGATAACGACTCCATGTACAACACGCCGCCTACCTTTGCCCTGTACCTGGCGGGCCTGGTGTTTGCCTGGCTCAAGGACCTTGGGGGCCTCGAGGCGATGGCCGCAATCAACCGGCGCAAGGCGGAGAAGCTTTACGGCACCATCGACGCCAGTGCCTTCTACGCCAACCCGGTGGAACTGCCCAGCCGCTCGCTGATGAACGTGCCCTTCACTCTGGCGGACGCTGCCCTGGACAAGGTCTTTCTGCAGGAAGCGGAAGCCGCCGGCCTGTTGAACCTGGCCGGTCACCGCTCGGTGGGCGGAATGCGCGCCAGCCTCTAC
>JBGTGB010000237.1:0-5487 GCA_041746975.1 Haliea sp.
GCCGCAGCCGCAGCGGCGCGGGATGGCTGGCGCGGCTGTTTATCGCGCTGGCCCTGGTGGTGGCCGGCGGAGCCTGCGCCTGGGCCTTCCAGCTGCAGCAGCAGCTGGAACAGGCCAATACCCAGATGGAGCGCTATGCCAAGCGGATCGGTGATCTGGAAGCCCGGTTGTCGGATACCGACGAGGGGCTGAGCCAGAATACCGAGGCCATGGCGGTCAAGATCAAGGAGCTCTTTTCTGAAGTAGACAAGCTCTGGGCCTCCGCCTGGCGGCGCAACAAGGCTGCCATCGAGGAACTGGAGAAAACCAGTACCAGCCAGGTGCGCAAGGTAGCAGCGGCGGAAAAGACCATTGCCACCAACGAGACCCAGCTCAAGAGCGCCGCCAGCGATATCGCCCGCCTGAAAAGCGTTGCCGGCGACCTGGAGCGCCTGATGACCAGCGCCCGCGCCAACCAGACTGAAGTGGAGCGAGTGGCGGACAACCTCAACAGGATCAACGTCGAGCTGACCAAGTTGAACAAGCGGGTGGCGGACAATGAGGAGTGGGTGAACTCCATCAATTCCTTCCGCGCGCAGATCAATCGCACCATCGGCGAGCTGCAGACCTCGGTAAGGAACCTGCAGAGCACGCCCTGACGCCAGGCCAATCAAGGAATCCTGCCATGACTGTTATCCGCCAGGATGATGTTATCGACAGCGTCGCCGACGCCCTGCAATTCATTTCCTATTATCACCCCCTGGATTTTGTCCAGGCCGTACACGAGGCCTGGCAGCTGGAGCAAAATCCGGCGGCGAAAGACGCCATGGCCCAGATCCTGATCAACTCGCGCATGTGCGCCGAGGGTCACCGGCCCATCTGCCAGGATACCGGGATTGTCACCGTGTTCCTGAAAATCGGCATGGATGTGCGCTGGGACGCCACCCTGTCCGTTGCGGACATGGTCAACGAGGGCGTGCGCCGCGCCTACCTGCACCCGGACAACGTGCTGCGCGCCTCCATTCTTGAGGATCCTGCGGGGGCCCGCCGCAATACCAAGGACAACACCCCGGCAGTGATCCACATGGAGGTAGTGCCCGGCAACACGGTGGATGTGCAGGTGGCGGCGAAGGGCGGCGGCTCCGAGAACAAATCTAAGCTGGCGATGCTAAACCCCTCGGACAGCATCGTTGACTGGGTGGTCAAGACCGTGCCTACCATGGGCGCCGGCTGGTGCCCGCCGGGCATGCTGGGGATTGGCATTGGCGGCACCGCGGAGAAAGCCGCGGTGATGGCCAAGGAAGCCCTGATGGACCCGATCGACATCCACGAACTGCGTAAGCGCGGTCCCGCCAACCGCGCGGAAGAGCTGCGCCTTGAAATCATGGACGCAGTGAACCGTCTGGGTATCGGCGCCCAGGGCCTGGGCGGCCTGACCACGGTGCTGGACGTGAAGATTAAGGATTTTCCGACTCACGCCGCCTCGCTCCCGGTGGCGATGATCCCCAACTGCGCCGCGACCCGCCATGCACATTTTATTCTCGACGGCTCCGGCCCGGCGCTGCAGACGGCGCCGAACCTGGACGACTGGCCGGACATCGACTGGGAAGTCAGTGAGCAGGTGCGCCGGATCAATCTCGATACGGTGACCCCGGAAGAGGCCGCCCAGTGGCAGCCGGGGGACACCCTGCTGCTGTCGGGCAAGATGCTCACCGGCCGCGACGCCGCGCACAAGAAGATGAAAGAGCTGATCGAGAGCGGCGAGGGGCTGCCCACGGCCGTGGACCTCAAGGGTCGCTTTATCTACTACGTCGGCCCTGTCGATCCGGTGCGCGACGAGGTGATGGGGCCTGCCGGTCCCACCACCGCCACCCGCATGGATAAATTTACCGACTTCATTCTCGAGCACACCGGTCTGCTGGGCATGATCGGCAAGGCCGAGCGGGGTCCCGTGGGGATCGAGGCGATCAAGAAGCACAAGGCGGTGTACCTGATGGCAGTTGGGGGCGCAGCCTACCTCGTGTCCAAGGCGATCACTTCCGCGCGCGTGGTCGCCTTTCCGGAGCTGGGTATGGAGGCGATCTACGAGTTCGAGGTGAAGGACATGCCGGTGAGCGTCGCAGTGGATGCCCGCGGCGTCTCCGTGCACGAATTGGGCCCGAAAATCTGGAAGGCGAAGATCGAAGAGCAGGCCATCGAGCTCATCTGAGCCCATGGCTGCTCCCACCTTCTACTGGCACGACTACGAAACTTTCGGGACGGATCCCGCCCGGGACCGCCCGGTGCAGTTCGCGGGACTGCGCACCGACGCCGAGCTGAAGGTAATCGGCGAGCCGCTGGTGATCTACGCCCGCCCCGCGGATGACTTCCTGCCCAATCCCCATGCCTGCCTGATCACCGGCATCAGTCCGCAGCTGGCGCTGGAGCGCGGAGTACCTGAATGCGAGTTCATCGCCCGCATTCACACCGAACTGGCCCAGCCCGGCACCTGCGGCGTCGGCTACAACTCCCTGCGCTTCGACGACGAATTCACCCGCTTCACCCTGTACCGCAACTTCTTCGATCCCTATGCAAGGGAGTGGCAGAACGGCAACTCGCGCTGGGATCTTATCGATTTGCTGCGCACCGCCTGGGCCCTGCGCCCGGAGGGCATCGAATGGCCCCTGCGCGAGGATGGCCACGCCAGCTTCAAGCTGGAGGAACTGACCGCCGCCAACGGCATTGCCCACGCCGCCGCCCACGACGCGCTGTCGGACGTGGAGGCCACCATCGCGGTGGCGCGATTGATGCGGGAGCGGCAGCCGCGGTTGTTTGACTATGTCCTGCAAAGCCGCGACAAGCGCACGGTGCAGGCGCAGCTGGATATTGCGGCGATGAAACCGGTACTGCACATCTCCGGCATGTTTGGTGCGGAGCGCTTCAACACCGCCCTGATAGTGCCGCTGGCGGCGCACCCGGACAACCGCAATGAAGTGATCTGCTTCGATCTCAGCGCGGATCCCGCGTCACTGGGGGACCTGTCCGCAGAGGCGCTGCGCGAGCTGCTGTTTGCGCGGCGCGAGGAACTCGCCCCCGACCGGCAGCGGCCGGGACTGAAAACTGTCCACACCAACCGCTGCCCGGTGCTGGTGCCGGCGAGAATGGCGGAGCCGGCGATTGCTGCCCGCATCGGCCTGGACGGTGAACTCTGCCGCCGGCACCTGGCCTGGCTGCGGCAGTGGCAGGCGCAGGAGGGTGCCGGCATGACTGCGAAATTGCAGGCCATCTATCAGAACCGCAGTTTTCCGCCGGTAAGCGACCCCGACCGCATGCTCTACGGCGGCGGCTTCTTCTCCGACCAGGATCGCCGCACCATGGACGCAGTGCGGACAGCGGATCCCGAAACGCTGGCACAGCAGAGTTTTGCCTTCGCGGACGCGCGCCTGCCCGAGATGCTGTTTCGCTACCGCGCGCGCAATTACCCGGCCACGCTGACAGAAACCGAGCGCGCGCAGTGGGATGAATTTCGCTTCCAGCGCCTTACCGAGCCGGACGCGGGCGCCAGCATCTGCCTGGAAGAGTACCTGGCGCTGGTCGAGGCGCTGTTGCAGGAGGAGCCTAGCGCGCCTAAGCAAGAGCTGCTGCAGGACCTGCTGGATTACAGCGATACCCTGCTCGCCTGAGGCGGGAATAATCCCGGCCCATGGGCAAGCTCGCCGGCCTGCCCGTATAATGGCCGCTCACCAACTCGGGGGAGTTCGATCGCGTGCAGTTTGCCGGTAGTCATATCCTGTCCATAGCCCAGTTTGAACGCCCTGACGTCGAATACCTGTTCGCCGTGGCGGACCGGATGCAGCCCTACGCTCACCGCCGTCGCGCAACCAGGGTGCTGGACGGCGCCATCCTCGGGGCCATGTTCTTCGAACCGAGCACCCGCACCCGGGTCAGCTTCGGCAGTGCCTTCAACCTGCTCGGTGGCGAAGTGCGCGAAACTACGGGCTTCGAGATGTCGGCTATTACCAAGGGCGAGTCCCTCTACGACACCGCGCGGGTGCTCAGTGGCTACTCCGACATTATCGCCATGCGCCATCCCCAGGAGGGATCCGTGGCGGAGTTTGCCGGCGCCAGCCGGGTGCCGGTGCTGAATGGCGGCGATGGCAGCAACGAGCACCCCACCCAGGCGCTGCTGGACCTGTATACCATCCAGAAGGAACTCGCCGGTCGCGGCCGCGGTATCGATCAGCTGCGCATCGCCATGGTTGGCGATCTGCGCTACGGCCGCACGGTGCACTCCCTGTGCAAGCTGCTGAGCCTGTTCGACGGTATCCAGGTGGTGCTGGTGTCGCCCGAGGAATTGCGCATGCCGTCGGCGATTGTCGAACAGCTGCGCGCGGCTGGCCATCAGGTGCTGGAGTCGGAAGCGCTGGAGGCGAGCATCCGCAATGTGGATATCGTCTACTCCACGCGCATCCAGGAGGAGCGTTTCAGCTCGCAGCAGGAGGCGGACCTCTACCGCGGCCGCTTCCGCCTCAACCAGAGTATCTACACCGAGCACTGCGAGCCCAATACGGTGATCATGCACCCGCTGCCGCGGGATTCCCGGGCCACCGCCCGGGAGCTGGACGACGACCTCAACGACAACCCCAACCTGGCGATCTTCCGCCAGACCGACAATGGGGTGCTGCTGCGCATGGCGCTGTTTGCCCTGGTGCTGGATGTGGTGGATCAGGTGGACAAGCACGCCCGCGACGTCAACTGGTACACCGGCGGGCGCTTCGATGTCCTTTGAGCTGACCTTCGCCAGCGACGCCGTGGAGGTGCTGGAAGACAATATTGCCTACCAGGGCTACTTCCGCATGCGGCGCCTGGTCCTGCGGCACCGGCTGTTTGGCGGCGGCTGGAGCGGTGCGCTGACCCGGGAAGTATTCGAGCGTGGCGACGCCGTTGGCGTACTGCCCTACGAGGCGGAGACCGACAGCGTGATCCTGATCGAGCAGTTCCGTCCCGGCGCCCTGCGCGACCCCGTCACACCCTGGATGCTGGAGCTGATCGCCGGGGTGGTCGAAGAAGGTGAGACCGATGTAGAGGTTGCCCACCGCGAGGCGGCGGAAGAGGCGGCCTGCGAGCTGACCGAGCTGTTGCCTATAGCTAGCTATTACCCCAGTGCCGGTGCCTGCTCCGAGCATGTGCGCCTGTTCTGCGGCCGGGTCAGCAGCGCCGGTGTCGGCGGCGTACACGGCGCATCGGCGGAGGACGAGGATATCCTGGTGCACCGGATTCCCCGCAGCGAGGCCCTGGCCCTGCTGGCGCAGGACCGGCTCCCCAACGGCCATACCCTCATCGCCCTGCAGTGGCTGCAGTTGCACGGCGAGACGCTGCGCCAGCGCTGGGGCCGCTGACGGTGGGCGCCGCCAACGCATGAATCCGCCGCTGTGAGTAGCGTCACACCGAGCGGGCCGAAGCCGGCGAGCCCGGGACTGCTGCGTTCCAGTGCGGTGGTGGGCAGCATGACCATGCTGTCGCGGGTGC
>JBGTGB010000238.1:0-3621 GCA_041746975.1 Haliea sp.
GCGTACGAAGCCGGCGAAATTTCGGTTATGGAGCTGATGGATGCCTGGCGCGCTGAGCTGGATACTCAGTTGCAATTGATCGGCAGCGCCTTCGCTGCGCGACGGGCCTACATTGAATGGCAAGCTTTTACCGGAGAATGATTATGAAACCTGGCAGTAGCATAATCATTAAAGGGAGCTTTCTTGCCAGTACATTGCTGCTATTGCTGGCGGCCTGTGGGGACCACGACCACAACGGCGAGGATCACGACGACCATGGGCCGGAGCCCCTGGTATACACCCATTACACAGAGACAACGGAACTCTTTGTAGAGTTTCCGCCGCTGGTTGTCGGTGAGACGTCCAGGGCCCTGGCGCATTTCACCCGCATGGCAGACCATGCGCCGGTCAAAGAGGGCACGGTGGATGCACTTCTGCAGAAAGCGGGGCAGACCGTGGCTCGGTTCAGAGTTTCAGCGCCCACTCGGGACGGTTTGTTCACGCCGGAGATTACGCCGCGCGACGCAGGCGAATTTGAATTGCTGATACAGCTTAGCAGTCCAGAGTTGAACGCTATCCACGACCTGGGCAGTGTGAGGGTCTATTCGACCGCTGATCAGGTGGACGTTCATCAGGCTGAACCTGAGGGGGATATCAGTTACCTCAAGGAGCAGCAGTGGGAAGCCGACTTCGCTACCGCAGTGGTCGCCGAGCGTCCGCTGAGGCCTTCAGTGCCAGGGTTTGCCACGGTGATGGCTCCGATTGACGGTGGCGCCGTTATCCTCGCCCCCGAAGACGGTTATTTCGCCGGCGTCGATATCGCCAAGGCCGGGATGACCGTGGTCGCCGGTGACGTGCTGGGCTTTCTGGTGCCCCCGCCTGGGTGCAGGCAGGGATTGGGGCGATTCCCTGGTCGCGCTGCAGCGGGCGCGCAGTGAGCTTGAGCTCAGCGACCGGGAGCTGCAGCGAGTCACGGGGCTGGTTGCCCAGGGCGCGGTGCCCGAGCGACGTCTCCACGAGGCCAGGCAAGCGCATGCCATAGCCGAGACAGAAGTGCGCACAGCCCAGGCGCGAGTGAATCAGCGCCAGGGTGATGATGGTGCTGCAGGCGTCGCTCTGAGGGCACCTGTGTCTGGTGAAGTCGTAGAAAGCCGCGTTCGCCCCGGGGCGATGGTGAGTGAAGGCGATCGGGTGTTCCGGATTGCCGAGCGGGAGCGCCGCTGGCTGCAGGTCAGGGTTGCAGAACATTTCGCCCGTGATTTGTCCGCTGCGAGCGGACTGTGGCTGGAGCTTCCCGGTGCCAGCCCGTTGATTCTCGACGCCAACAGCGGCGCCAGTGTTGTGCAGGTCGAGACGGCGATAGAGCCCGGCACCCGCACGGCCAGCCTGACCCTGGAGTACCCCTCAACACAGGGGCCAACGCTGCTTGGCAGCCGTTACCCGGCGCGTGTGTTTACCAGCGCCCCGGAGTCTCGTCTCGCGGTTCCACGCTCGTCCCTGGTGGACGATGGTGGCCGCCAGGTGGTGTATGTCCATACGAGTGGTGAAACCTTTGCCCGGCGGGTGGTGGAAACCGGCATGATCGACGGGCTCTGGGTGGAAGTACTGCGCGGGGTGAACGCGGGCGAGCGGGTGGTGAGTGAAGGCGCCTACTACGTCAGGCTTGCAGCGGCCGGCGGCGATGACATTGGCCACGGCCACGCCCACTGACCGCGGAGACAGCGCATGATTGATCGCATGATTCAGTGGTCGCTGGCCAACCGCCTGTTGGTGCTGGTGGGCGCTCTCGTCCTGCTGGTCTGGGGCGGCATGGTGGCCCGCAATACCCCGGTGGATGTGTTTCCGGACCTGACTGCGCCGTCGGTAACCGTGGTCGCCGAGGCACACGGCATGCCGCCGGAGGATGTCGAACTGCTGGTGACACACCCGATCGAAACGGCCATGAATGGCGCGGTGGGGGTGCGTAGAGTCCGCTCCAACAGCGGCGTCGGCAGCAGCGTTATTACCATTGAATTCGAATGGGGCACGGATATCTACCGGGCGCGGCAGGTTGTGGCGGAGAAATTGCAGGGGGCACAGGCCAGCTTGCCCGTGGATCTGCCGCCGCCGCAGCTGGCGCCGGTGTCTTCCATTATGGGCGAGATCCTGTTCATTGCCCTGCGCTCGGAAACCCACGACGAGATGACCCTGAAAACCACTGCGGACTGGGTGGTACGGCGACGGTTACTGGCAGTGCCAGGCGTGGCTGAGGTTATCCCCATCGGTGGTGAAACGCGTCAGTATCAGGTGATCGCAGATCCCGAAAGGCTTTCGGCATATGGCATAACCCTGAACTCCCTGCGGCAAGCTACTGCTGCCGCCAGTCGCAATGCAGCCGCGGGTTTCATCACCCGGAATGAGCAGGAATTCCTGATTCAGGGTATAGGACGCGTGGTTGATATCCAGTCTCTGGAGCAGGCGCTGGTCGAGAGTCGCGAGGGTGGACCGATCCTGATTCGCGATCTCGCAGAGGTCCGCATTGGCCCGGCGCCCCGGCGTGGTACCGGCGCCTACAAAGGTGAACCCGCTGTCGTTATCGGGATTCAGAAGCAGCCGGGAGTAAATACCCTGGAACTGACTGGGCGCCTGGATGCAATATTTGCTGATATTCAAATGGGCTTGCCCGAGGGCATGACCATAGAAACCGACGCCTTCCGTCAGGCGGACTTTATCGGTACCGCCATCGACAATCTCAGTGCCGCCCTGCGCGATGGCGCCATCCTCGTCGTGGCCATCATGTTCGCCTTTTTGTTCAGCGCGAGGGCAACAGGTATTGCGCTGTTGGCGATACCGCTTTCCCTGCTGGTGGCAGTGCTGACGATCAAGGCCATGGGCGGCAGTATCAATACCATGACCCTGGGCGGCATGGTCATAGCCTTGGGGGCGCTGGTAGATGACGCCATCATTGTGGTCGAGAACATCGTCAAGCGCCTGCGGGAGAATCAGGCTAATCCAAATGACCGACAACGCAATGTCGCGACCGTGGTATTCGAAGCGACACGGGAAATCGAAGGTTCCATCGTCTTCGCCACGCTCATTATCATCCTGGTTTTCCTGCCCCTCTTTTTTCTCAGTGGGGTGGAAGGGCGTCTGTTGCAACCCCTGGGCCTGGCCTATGTGGTGTCATTGGCTGCGTCCCTGCTGGTGGCCCTCACCGTCACCCCGGTGCTGTGTCTGCTGGGATTGCCGGGTAGCAAGACCGTTCACGAGGATCACGACACCCGTTTCATCAGTTGGCTGAAGGCGGCCTATCGCCCGCTGTTGTCCGGCGCAATGAAGTACCCCCGTCTGGTGATGGCCACTGCGTCTCTGCTGTTGCTGGCAGCGGTGGTGTCCCTGGCTATGGCAGGACGAGGATTTTTGCCGGAATTCAATGAGGGTAGCCTGACCCTGAGTGTGGTGACCCTGCCGGGGACCGCACTGGAGACCTCTGATGCGATCGGGCGCAAGGTCGAGCTGATCCTGCTGGAGCAGCCCGAGGTGGTTGCCACCGCGCGTCGTACCGGGCGAGCGGAGCTTGATCCTCACGCCCAGCAGGTGTTCGCCTCGGAAATCGATGTCATGTTGTCCATGCAATCGCGGAGCAAGGAAGCGTTGCTGGCG
>JBGTGB010000239.1:0-4816 GCA_041746975.1 Haliea sp.
AGGGCCAATGCTTCGGCGCGGAACTCCGGGGCATGTTGCCGCCGTGGGGCGGATTTCTTTCCTGTTTGCTTTGTCATGATTCACCTCTGTAGCGTAGTTTACTCGCTCCAGTCGGTGTCCATCACTGGTGGGCAGGATCACGACCCCGGATTCTTCTCAGTGGACTGGGTTGCGCTGGAACGTGGTGCAATCCGGCAATCGTCATCGGGCACCAGTCTGGAAGCTGTGTCCCGCGTGCTGGAACTGGCAGCTGCGGATCTGGCTCATGACTGCAAGGTCAATCCCGGGATCAACCGTCTCGAGCGTGCATTGCGTGAACAGCGTAACCGTGCGCTGCTGGGCGGGCAGCAAATCGATATCAGATCCGCTATCGGCAATGCCGCAGCGACCGCGGCCGCCCAGGCAATAAAGCTGTTGCAGCGAAACATGCGTGGCCTGGACATTCAGGCGGACCTGATACTTCTCACCGGAGGCGGCGCTACCCTCTTCTACCCCGCCATTCGCGAAGCCTTCCCCAACCTGACGATACATGTGCCGATAGACCCCGTTGCCGCCAATGCCATCGGGTTCTGGTACTTCGGGGTCTGAAGGATGCGGGTCATTGTCACCGTAACCGAGGGGGCAGCGCAGGAATTGTATGCCGAACTGGCTCGCATCCCTGCACGGCAGCGCGCGGAGCGACTGCGGCATCTAGCCGCGCTGGGACTGGCACTCCTGGGAAACGCCGAGCTTGTTCTGAAAGGTGGCCAGTCGACGGATGGCCATCCCGCCAACGTGGAGAGACCCTCGCTGCCAGACGACGCAGCGAAACGCCAGGATGCCCTCAAATCCAGACTGACGCTTGAGCTGGGCCCGACCCTACCCGAGTAAGGGGACAGGGAAGCCGAGGTGCCAGAAATAACTCGCATCCGCCCCGACCCCCAAGGCGACTGTTCTCAGGATGTCATTCGCTCGGCGATCCTTCGCTCAATCCAGGCATCGACCTCGGCGGCCACCCAGGCCGAAGCACGGGGGCCAATCTTGATTGGCGAGGGAAATTGGCCTCGGGAGGCCATATCATATATGGCGCTGCGGGAAAGACCGGTGGTCGACTGCACTTGACGCAGTCGCAGCAATTGTCTGAATGCCCTTGGCTGGTCTGACATGCCTCAGTACCTCGGTGATCGTGACAGGACTCTGAGACCCATCGTGCATCAGAATCTGCTTTGCCAGTGCGTCGCAAGACGAGCAATCTGGATCGCTTACCAACCGTTCGAGGTCACGATGCCCAGGAGCCACGGCGCACCCTGTTGGCGGCCACTGGGGCGCCAAAATGCGACAGTTTCTACGTCAACTGACAAGCTCGATGGAGAGAGGGAATTTGTGGGTGCAGTGTGGGTGCAGGAAGCGAAAAACCGGCAAAAACAAAAAAGGCTTAGCGTTTAAATTTCGCTAAGCCTTTGATTTTATTGGCGCGCCTGGCACGATTCGAACGTGCGACCGCCTGGTTCGTAGCCAGGTACTCTATCCAGCTGAGCTACAGGCGCGGTGAGGGGCGCTACTATAGGTAGCGTTCCCTTCTTAGTCAAGGGCTTACGGGGCAAAAATCTGGTCAGGGACCCAGCACACCGCCACCGACGGCGCCCCGATCCGGGGTATCGACCAGCACTCCCGGGTTCATCATTCCGCGGGGGTCCAGTGCTGCCCGGGCGCCCGCAAATGCGGCCTGAAAGAGGGCCGGGGCCTGGTTGTCGTAGCCCTGTGGGCGGTGGTCGCGTCCTACTGCATGGTGATGAGTCACAGTGCCACCGAGGGCGGTGACGGCCTCATTGGCGGCCAGCTTGATCTGACGCCAGCGGCCGAGCATGGCGGCCATGTCGCCGCTGCCGGTGCCGCGCGCGTAAAAGGTAAAATAAGGTGCCGGACCGTCCGGGTAGACGTGGGTAAAGCGGCAGCTGAGCATGCCCTCGGCACCTGTTTCCTCGCGAATCGCACGGCCGACAGCTTCCTGTACGCCCTTGTAGAGTGCCTCAAACCGGTCCCAGGTTATCGCGGTTTCAAAGGTATCCGCGATCACCCCGCGTGGGGTCAAGTAATTGCGGTAGTAGGGCGCACGCAGGAACTGGTTGCGCCAGGCGCCGGCCTCGCCCTGACGGTGTTCGCCCTCCTCCGCGGCGGCGCTCCGCAGGGAGCGCTGAGCGGCTTGCGGATCCCACTCACCACCATGGTCGGCCACCAGCTCCAGGGTCCTCGCCAGCCAGGCATCCAGGGGGTGATCGGCGGACTCAAAGGCCAGCACCAGGACCGCGCTGCTGCCGTCGCCGACGCCGTTGAGTATTGCCTCCACCGGATCCAGCAGGCGGCAATTGCTGGGAAACAATGCCGCCTGGCTTATAGCGCGTACCGCAGCGCAGGCGCTGGGCATACTGGCAAAGCGGACACTTGCGGAGGCGCGGAACCCGGGCCGGTCCTGGACCCGCATCCAGGCCCGGGTAATGAGGCCCAGGGTGCCCTCGGAACCAAGCAGCAGGCGATCCGGCGAAGGGCCGGCGCCGGAACCCGGCAGCCGCCGGCTTTCCAGCAGACCTCTGGGTGTGAGCATACGGATACTTTCGACAAAATCGTCGATGTGAGTGTACTGGGTGGCGTAGTGACCACCGGCGCGAGTGGCGATCCAGCCACCGAGGGTGGAAAACTGAAAACTCTGGGGAAAGTGGCGCAGGGTCAACTGGTGTGGCTTCAGCGCAGCTTCCAGCTCTGGACCCAGGGCGCCGCCTTCGATCAACGCGGCCCGGCTACTGCGGTCCACTTCCAGCACCCGGTTGAGATACTGCAGGTCGATGGAGAGCACCAGGGCATAGTCGCCTTTCACCGCTGCTTCCACGCCGCCGCATACGCTGGTGCCGCCGCCAAATGGGATCACCGCGGCTGTGGCACTGTCCGCCCAGGCCAGAAGACCCTCGAGTTGGGCTTCGTCCCGGGGAAAGGCCACCCAGTCCGGCGGCTGCGTCACCGAACGCTGCAGCATGCGGACCCCATCGGCAAAAGACTTGCCGTAGGCGTGGGTGAGACGATCATAAGGTGTTGCGGAGCAGATAGATGCCAGCGCAGCCGGTGGTCGACCGCGGGGAGCAGGAAGAGAAAATTCGGCCAGCTGCGGTGGCAGCACGGCCTCGGCAGCGCCTGTGGTCATGGCCACCAGCTGCGCCAGACGCGCTTCCTCCTCCGGAGTCAGCTCTTCATCCGCATAACCCCAACCCCAGAAGCGCAGTTCCCTGCGGTGAGCAAGTGTTTCAGGCAGAGCCACGCCCGCTAGCGGATATAGCCGGTCGAGGATTCCATGTACAGGCGCAGCGGCACACTGCCATCGTCCCGGAGGTGGATAATCAGCCCGTAGTGTTCGTTGTCGTAGTCCGCAACCCACTCGTAGCGGAAGTCCGGCAGAATATCCAGGTCGAACGGCTCGGGACGGCGGCCGATCACCCGCACCTCCTCCAGCTCTCCGGCGGCCACTCGCAGTTGCGCCTTGGGAATCGCGAGGGTGATTCTACGCTCGCCCTCCACGTCACCGGGCTCCACCTCTCGCACTCCGGTACCGGAGTCCAGGTCCAGGTGGCCCTTGACCAGTTCCAGCCAGCCGGTCTCGGAATTGACCGCCTGGGCACAGGCTCCCGTACTCATGACAAGCCCCAGACAGAGGCCGAGGCAGCAGGCTGGCAGTCGCGTCATCGTGTTCTCCCGAAATTGAGCAATACAACGTTCCTGCTGGGATGATAGCGCAGTTTTGCCGGCCTGCGCAGGCGCCTGACTCTAACCTGACCCTCAACCGAGAAAGGGCCTACCCCCTGCTGCCGGCTAAAGCGTAAAATGCGGGCATGACCCTGCTCATCATTTTTGTCAGCATCGCCCTCTTCGTCTCCTTTTTCTGTTCTGTGGCCGAAGCGGTGCTGTTGAGTGTCAGCACACCTTATACATCAGTGCTGGAACAACAGGGGCGCCGTTCAGGGCGCAATCTGCGGGTGCTGAAGCAAAACGTCGACCGGCCGCTGTCAGCGATTCTCACCCTGAATACTATCGCCAACACCGCCGGAGCCACCGGGGCTGGCGCCCAGGCAGCCCTGGTATTTGGCAGCGAGATCCTCGGCCTGTTTTCCGCCGGGCTCACCTTTGCCATCCTGGTGTTCTCAGAGATCATTCCCAAAACCCTGGGGGCCTATTACTGGCGTCAACTCGCACCTGCAATGTCCTACGTACTTCGCGGCCTGATCGTTGTCCTGTTCCCCTTCGTCATCATGGCCAACTGGCTTACGCGCTTGATTGCCCGCGGCAAGACCCTGCGCGGGCTCAGCCGGGAGGAATTTGTGGTGATGGCGGAGCTGGGCGAAATTGAGGGTGAACTGGGAGACAACGAATCACGGATCTTGCTCAATCTGCTATCCCTGCGGGAACAAACGGTGCGGGAGGTGATGACGCCGCGGCCGGTGCTATTCTCCCTCCCGCAGGATATGCGGGTTGCCGAATTTTTCGAGGAACATGGTCACCAGCCGTATTCGCGCATTCCAATCTACGGCGAGAACCAGGATCAGGTCACAGGTTTCGTTCTGCGGGGCGAATTGATGATGGCCCAGGCACGCGGCGAGAGCGACCGGCTTCTGCAGGAGTTCAGTCGCGACCTGCCGGCACTCGTCGGCGCCATCGACCTGCTACGCGCGTTCGAGGTTCTACTGGAGCAGGGTGCACACATGATGCTGGTAGTGGATGAGTACGGCGGTGTGGATGGAGTGATTACCCTGGAGGATATCTTCGAAACCCTGGTCGGCCGCGAGATCGTCGACGA
>JBGTGB010000240.1:0-12553 GCA_041746975.1 Haliea sp.
CACATCCTGGAGCGCATCGGCGCCGCCGATACGGTGGAGAAGCTCGAATCCCTACTCCCGTGGAACGTCGACCTGTCCCAGTTTGAAAAAAATGTGCCGCCTTATCCCAGGGGCAAGTAGGTAGATTTAACGGCGCTTACACTGATGTCACATTCTCGACTCGCTCAATGATTCGGTCTGTGCGGAGCGCAACAGTTGTTCGATGGTTCCCTAAATCAGCTGAGTGTGTAGCCGCACAGACTCCATTTCGTCGATGCACCAGAGTTTGTTCTATGCAGCTACACGCGTAACGGAAATCTTTAAGGAGCAATCCATGACTGATTCAAAAAAACTCAATGGCAAAAAAATCGCAATATTGGCGGCAGACGGTTTCGAACAGAGTGAACTGTTCGAGCCCCGCCAGGCTCTGATCGATGCCGGAGCCAGCGTCGATGTCGTGTCGCTTGAAAGCGGCAGTATAAAAGGCTGGGATTCCGACAATTGGGGCGACTCCATAGCTGTCGACAAGGTAGTGACCGAAGTGTCGGCAACGGACTACAACGCGTTATTGCTGCCGGGTGGCCTGTTCAATCCTGATGCCCTTCGCGCCAACAAGGACGCAGTAAAGTTTGTGCAGGGCTTTTTCAACGGGGACAGCGTCAAGCCGGTCGCCGCTATCTGTCACGGCCCATGGCTGCTGATTGAAGCAGGCGTCGTCAAAGGGCGCAAAATGACCTCCTACCCCAGCATTCAGACAGACTTGAAAAACGCCGGTGCGAACTGGGTGGATGAAGAGGTGGTGGTCGATAACGGCATTGTCACCAGTCGGAGCCCAGACGATATTCCTGCTTTCAATCGCAAGATGATCGAGGAGTTCTGTGAGGGGCGGCATAGCGTAGCCGCCTGATCATCAGTCAAGCTTGCCGAGAGAATCGGGGTCGAGGGTATTCTAGTTTTCGGTTTCCTGAAGGATGAGCCGAATGGTCTCATCAGGCCTATCCCGCATCGGGAAATGACCGCATGTGTCGAACCAGTGCAGCCTGGCGGAGGGAAACGCCTCTTTCGCTCTTGCGGCCTGGCGCGGCAGACACAGGCGAAAGCTGTACCAGCAGCAAGCTGCGGGTCACGGCAGACCGGGAGAGGGCCGGCAGTGCTGGCCCGAGGGCGCGCAGGAGGCCGATCGACGCTGTGAGCGTTGCGCGAAAGTACTTCCTCTCCCAGCCTTGCCAGAAGCCGCCCGGATCAAGGGCGACCGTCACGCCGACCTTGCCGCGGCGCGCCATCTCGAGCACGATCCTTGCGCCGAGCGAGCTGCCGACAATGTCGATGCCGTCTAGACCCTGTTCGGTGATGAAGGCATCGACGCTGTCGGCGAGCGCCTCCGCCGAGGCCGTGCACGAGGAGAAGCGGCGGGCCTGCGCCCTGTCGGATGAAATTCAGCATCGGTGCCTTTCTCTGCCCCAAGCCCTGTACAGCGAATTGTTCTGCGCCCCGAGCCGGATCAGGGCCGCGTGATGCGCAGAATACGTCCGTCTTCCTGATCAGCTCCCCGCGCTTCATTAAACTGTGCGATGGCGAACTCACAGGGCCGATTCCAGAGCCAGAGATTGCTGAATGATGCGGAGGTTGTCGCGGCCTATATAGAAGAAGCCAATCCGGATCGATGTGGGCGTCTCGCCACCCTGCCCACTTTCCTTTGAGTGGGTGGTCCCAGGTATTCGCACGATCAGATGTCAAGGTCGCCAAACAATTCCTCGGGATCGTCAAATCGTTGACCCTTGCCGGCCTCCAACTCTGCCATCGCTTTGCGACTGACACGATTGGGCACCTGTACATCAAACGGCAAGCGACCCTCCTCGGCGACACGCAGGAACGTCAGTCGGATAAGATCGGACGCGCTCAAGCCCATGCGATCCAGGGCCTCAATGGCTTTGTCTTTCATTTCGGCGGGAATGCGGGCCCGCACTACGGCATCGGCCTTCATGCAACACATCTCCAGTGACTACTCCGAACAGTGTAGCTACATCGTGGCCACAAATCAAGAGGTTGCGGGAATTAATCGCGCATCAGCGAGCCCCGGCTCAACCGGCTACCGCTCCTGACAACCTTGGAGTCAAAAAAGCATTGCGCAAAAATGGTCGTCGATCGCTTAGTGTGGGTGCAGGAAGCGAAAAGCGGGCAGAAATAAAAAGATTCAGCATTGAAATTTCGCTAAGCCTTTGATTTTATTGGCGCGCCTGGCACGATTCGAACGTGCGACCACCTGGTTCGTAGATATCACCTGAAATCTTAACCTTTTGTTTTTATTAACGTTTTTGGTGGGTCGCCCGTTGCAAATCGCACCACCGTGCACTACCCCGCAGGACTCAAACCGGCAAAAGTCCGGCAGGGCAAACCAGCTGGATACAGACCAGGCAATCTGTTGTGCTATGATGTGTACACGTCAACACAACTCCGCGGTAATTTTATGTCCACGACCATGACAATCCGTCTTGACGATGATCTCAAGGAGCAATTAGACAGGCTCGCCGCCGCGACTCAGCGATCAAAGTCGTTTCTCGCCGCAGAGGCCATTCGGGAGTTTATCGAGCTGAATGAGTGGCAGGTCCACGAGATCCAACAGGCGCTAACAGAAGCCGATGCCGGCGAATTTGCCAGTGAGAGCGCGGTTAAGCAGACCTTTGCAAAGTGGGGAGTAGATGCAGGTTAAGTGGCTGGCCACAGCCCTGCAAAACCTAGACCAGGAAGCCGACTACATTGCCAAAGACGATCCTCAGGCCGCACGGCTTGTGGTGCAGCGAATCCACCATGCCGTTAATCTCCTGGCAGATAATCCAGCTCTCGGCCACCCGGGGCGCATTCACGGCACTCGCGAGCTCGTTGTGCCAGATACCCGCTACATCGTTCCATATCGTGTAAGACCTCGACTGGACCGGATTGAGATCTTGCGGGTATTTCACAGCTCTCGAAAAACGCCGCGGAGCTGGACGGAGTAAGGCGGCCCATGTCGAGTCCAGACTCACTCCGGCCCGGCTGACCGAGCAGTAGCCAGTAGACAGCACAATCGCTAACGCGCTCGTGCCCGTTCCCTGCCGATAAGAAAGGACTCGGATAGTACGCCCTCGTTGTCACTCTGCTGGCTGGAAGGAAAAAGACTGAACAGCGCCAGCCTCAGCTTGAGCGAAGCGCCAACCCTGAAATGTGGCACATCGTGATGCAAATGCGGTAACTCCGCCGTCAGCCGCAAATCGACGTTTGCTGCCCTGAGGCTAGCGCGCACGATCGGGCCGGTGCGCTGAACCTGGGTGACGACCACACTGATACCAGGCTCCGATTCGCCGGTGATGCGCAGGTCGCCCGGACGCACATAGACGTCCGCCGGTCCCGAGATCTGCCGCGGCTCTTTTTCCTTGGCGATGACTTCATCGCCCACAGTCACCGCGGCCCCCTCAACCCTGGCGGGAATGATGTTGGTGCTGCCCAGGAAATCAAAGACAAACGGCGATGCCGGGCGCTCGTAGACCTGATCCACGGTGCCGATCTGCGCAATCCCCCCCTCATTCATGATGACGATACGATCTGCCAGTTCCAGCGCTTCTTCCTGGTCGTGGGTAACAAAAATGGTGGTGACCCCGGTTTTCTGATGCAGCTCGCGCAACCATTGCCGCAGTTCCTTGCGCACCTTTGCATCCAGTGCCCCGAATGGTTCATCCAACAGCAGCACCCTGGGTTCAATAGCTAGTGCCCGCGCCAAAGCTACCCTTTGTCTCTGGCCGCCCGATAGCTGGTGGGGATAGCGATCCCCCAAGCCACCCAGCTGCACCAGCTCCAGTAGTTCGTCAGCGCAATCTCGAATGGCGCTCTTCAAAGGCCGCTTGCCGCGCGGTTTTACCGACAGGCCAAAACCGACATTGGCACGCACCGTCATGTGCTTGAACAAGGCGTAGTGCTGGAACACAAAGCCGATCTGGCGTTCCCGCAGCGGTGTCCTGCTCATGTCAGTACCACCGAATGCCACCGTTCCCGTGTCAGCGTATTCCAGCCCTGCAATGATACGCAGCAGCGTGGTCTTGCCAGATCCCGAAGGACCGAGAAGGGCTATTAGCTCGCCGGAGTCAATTTTGAGATCGACCTCATTCAGCGCACGAAATGCCCCGAAATTCTTGTTGATGTTGCACAGTGCGATTTCCATGAATGTTTTCCCTGATTGAATTCAGTGTTTCTGGCTGCGGGCCAGCTCACTGCCGTGACGCGCTTCCAGTAGTGACTTGAGTCCCAGCGTGAGCAGGGCGAGCGTCGCAAGGAGCGAGGCTATGGCGAAGGCCGCGGCAAAGTTGTATTCGTTGTAGAGGATCTCAACGTGTAGTGGCATGGTGTTGGTGTGTCCACGGATGTGACCGGAAACCACAGACACGGCACCAAACTCCCCCATGGCGCGCGCATTACACAAGAGCACACCGTATAGGAGACCCCAGCGCACATTGGGCAGGGTCACGTGCCAGAACGTCTGCCAGCCGCTGGCACCAAGGCTGAGTGCGGCCTGCTCGTCGTCGGTGCCCTGCTCCTGCATCAGCGGTATCAGCTCCCTTGCCACGAAGGGGAAGGTGACAAAGATTGTCGCCAGCACAATCCCGGGCAGCGCGAAGATGATCTGGATGTCCGTGCCAGCTAGCAACGGCGTAGCCCAACCGCTGGCACCAAACATCAGTACATACACGAGACCCGCAACGACGGGGGATACCGAGAACGGCAGATCGATCAGTGTCACCAGGATGGACTTGCCGCGGAACTCAAATTTGGCAATCGCCCAGGCTGCGGCAACACCAAAAACCAGATTCAACGGTACCGCTATTCCCGCCGCGAGAAACGTCAGACGAACTGCCGCCTGTGCATCCGGATCCTGCAATGCAATGACGTAGGTTTCCCAACCGTTGCGGAAGGCTTCGACAAATACCGAGACCAAAGGCAGCAGCAGAAAACCGCCGAGAAAAGTCAGCGCCAGTGATATCAGCAGCCAGCGCATGCCCCGCGGCTCCATCACGCTGCTGTTGTATGACGATGCAGAGCTCATGCTGTACCCCCTGGCTGCGGCATCGGAGTAATCGGTGTCACTGCGAGATTGGCGCGCAGCTTGTGACGGTTGCTCCAGGTTTGCAGAAGATTAATCAGCAGCAAGAATACAAAGGAAATCACCAGCATCGCGGCCGCAACGGTGGTGGCGCCGGCGTAGTCGAACTCTTCAAGGCGGATTACGATCAGCAGAGGCGCAATTTCGGACACGTAGGGAAGGTTGCCGGCAATGAATATCACCGAGCCGTACTCACCGATGCCACGTGAAAACGCCAGCGCGAAACCGGTCAACAGGGACGGCAGGACACTTGGCAGAATAACCAGCGAAATTGCCTGCCAGCGCGTCGCCCCCAGGGAGGCCGCGGCTTCCTCAAGTTCTTTCTCAACATCCCGTAACACCGGCTCGACTGTGCGTACGACAAACGGCAGCCCGATAAAAGTCAGGGCCACGACGATCCCGAGGGGCGCAAACGCCACCTTGATTCCGGCGGGCTCAAGCCACTGGCCGACCCAGCCATTACCCGCGTAGAGGGCGGTCAGGGCGATGCCCGCCACGGCCGTGGGCAGGGCGAAGGGCAGGTCGATAGCGGCATCGAACAGGCGTTTGCCCGGAAATTCGTAGCGCACGAACACCCACGCGACCAGAGTGCCGAAGATCGCGTTAATGACGGCGGCGATAAAGGCTGTGCTGAACGACAGCCACAGCGCCAGCGACACGCGCTCGGAGCTCACGATTGCCCAGATGCGCTCCGGGCCCAGTTCCGCAGTCTTGAAGAAAATTCCGGCCAGCGGAATCAAGACAATGAGACTGAGATAAAAGACGGTATAGCCCAGCGTGAGGTTAAAACCCGGCAGCGGTGACCGCTGTCGGGATTTAACCGCCACTGCGGCGGCGGCAATGTTCACAGGTGTCTCCCGCTACAAAAGGTTTCAGCGTGGGCTGTAGATCTGATCGAAGACGCCACCTTCCTCGAAATGCTGCTTCTGCGCCGCCTGCCAGCCGCCGAACTCTTCGTCTATGGTGATCAAGTCCAGTTCGGGGAAGCGCTGCAGGTCAGCCGGATCGGCGTGGCTGGGATCGAAGGGCCGATAGTAGTGCTTGGCCGCCAGCTTCTGGCCTACCGGGCTGTAGAGGTATTCCAGATAGGCCTTGGCCACTGCCAAGGTGCCATGCTTTTCGGCATTGCCGTCGACTACCGTTACCGGGGGCTCGGCCTTGATGGAGAGTGACGGCACAATGATTTCGAATTTGTCACTGCCGAATTCATTCACCGCGAGAAACGCTTCGTTTTCCCAGGAAAGAAAGACATCCCCGATACCACGCTGGACGAAGGTGGTAGTTGAGCCCCGAGCGCCGGTGTCCAATACGGGAACGTTCTTGAAGATCTTGCCGACGAAGTCCCGGGCCGCTTCATCGCTGCCAAACTTGCGCTTGCCGAAAGCATAGGCCGCCAGATAGTTCCAGCGCGCTCCGCCAGAGGTTTTCGGGTTGGGCGTGATTACCGTGACGTCAGGGCGTACAAGGTCATCCCAGTCCTTGATGCCTTTGGGGTTGCCACTCCGTACCAGGAGGACGATGGTTGAGGTATAGGGTGCGCTGCTGTTAGGCAGGCGACTTTGCCAGTCGGCCGGTATCTTGCCGGTCAGTTCGGCGATCGCGTCAATGTCGTAAGCGAGCGCAAGGGTGACCACATCGGCAGCGAGGCCGTCTATGACCGACCGCGCCTGTTTACCTGCTCCGCCGTGAGATTGCTTTATCGTGACCGTATCGCCCGTTTGTTCCTTCCAGTGCTTGGCAAACGCCGGATTGAATTCCTGGTACAGCTCCCTTGTGGGATCGTAGGACACATTGAGAAGACTCACATCCGCGGCCTGAACCGCGGCGGTAAACGTCAGGGCAGAGGCCAGGCTTGCAAGCAACGGCCAGCGTTTTTTGATAGTCATGGGTATTACTCCTTGCTGTTTAAGTTTTGGATTCAGGGTTAAAAGTCGATCTGGGCGCGCAGTGCCAGGGTGTCGAGATCCTGGTTGTCGTAGATACTGCCCGGGCGGTCCACGTCCAGCACCTTGATGTAGTTTGCCGAGAACCGCAGGTTGTCCAGTGCGTACCAGTTGAGGCCGAGGGTGAGGTTATCCAACTTGCCGCCGACGATATTGGCATCGGTCAGATCGGCGCTGCTGTAGCGCAACCCGATCTCCCAGGCGCCGAAGCCGCCGCCGCTGCGTACAGGAGCGGCGACCCGCGGGCGGTCGAAGATGGCGGTATCGGCCCGGTACGTCCGGGATTCGCCCGTCAGGAAGTAGCTGGCATAGGCGTACCAGGCGCTCAGGTCCACATCGCCGCCCTGGCTGCGGCTGAGGCTGGTGTTGATGTATTCACTCTGGACCGAGAAGGGCCCAAAGAACGCCGCCGCTTCAAGTCCGAGTGAAACGAAGTCATCGACATCAGCGACCACACCGGTGTCGACCAGGCGAATGCTGGTGATGTTGGATTCAGCGCGCGAGCGAAACCTGAGCTCCGTGACCGAATTTTCGGGCTTGTGGTAGCGACCTGCAAAGCCCAGGTGCACGACGCGGTCTGCCTGCAGTACAGGTGCAAAAGTGACTCGGCCAGCCAGATCCCAGCCTTCGTCCCCTTCATCCGCAGCGTCGCCTTCGGCACGCTCGCCAAACACGCCCAAAGCGCCGGTCCAGTTGCTGCCCGCAGTGGAGAAGCCGCCGCCGACACGGCGGTCGGGGTTGAACAGATCGGTGACGCCGCGTTCGATAAACGTGGTGGACAGATTGCTCATGAGCGCTTCGAGGCCGAAGTACTGCTTGAAGTTGCCGACGGTCACCTTGCCGGCCTCCAGGCCAGCGTACTGGATCCAGGCATCGCGGATCCCCCGGCTGCTGGGGTCGCTGCCACTGGGACGTGCAAAGTCATACTGGAAGCGATAGCTCCAGTCCTTCGCCACAGTGCCGCGGATATCGAGAAACGCGCGTCGTACAGCGGTACCATCACCAAACTCATTGTCGTCAGCGTCGTAGAACGCCGCATCAGCCTGTACCCGGCCGCCGACCTGGAACGCATAATCACCGTCCAGGGACTTGAAGCTCAGGGCGCGAGAGTTGGTGGTGGCAACGACCGCGCCCTTGGCCGGTGCGATGTTCTCGACCACGAGTTGCTGTTGGCCCAGGGCGGTCTTTTGCGCCTCCAGTGCTTGCAGCAGTTCCTGCACCTGCTGTTCCAGGCGCTGGATGCGGGCCTCCGCATCGCCGTCTGCCGCACTGGCCGACGCCGGCAGCAGCCCGGCCAGGGCCAGCGCCAACGCCAACGCAGATTTGCGGAATGCGTTATGGGTGTTGTTCATGGTGTTTCCCCTGTGGTTGGTTGACGCAGGGAAGCGTATTTCAGTGCTAATAGATCTAAAAATAATAAAAATTGATTTTCTTATACGATTTATTGGAAACGACCCCTCGCCGTGCCCGGACTCCCGTTTGCTAGCTGCGTACAACACTTTCATTGCACCGACGCCTGCTTGCGAATGGCGCCCCCCGACAGGTCGAACTGAAAACCGCCACCTTCCGGTACGCACAGGTCCACAAAGCGATAACCATAGCGGCGCAGGAGATGGCCGCGGCGAATGGCAATGAGCGCCGTGTTCTCCGCGAAGAGCTGCCCGCAATCCAGCTTGCACAGTGCAGTGTCCCGCGCGGGTTCAAAGGCCAGGGAATGGATGATGCCGATGCCGAGCCCCAGCTCGACATAGGATTTGATAACGTCTGCATCCAGCGCCGACATGACGATATCAGGCTCCACGCCAACGCTGGTAAACGCGCGTTCAATCCGGGATCTGCCGGTAAAACCCTCGTGATAGGTGATGATCGGATACTCACCAATCGCTTCCAGGCTCAGAGGTGTCGCACTCGCCAACGGATGATCCACAGGCACAACGACATCGTGGCGCCAGTGGTACCATGGGGTAGCTACCAGCTCAGGAACCTCACCCAGAGACTCGGTCGCTATACCGATGTCCGCCTCACCCGCTACCAGCAACTCGGCGATCTCCGGCGGCCCCGCCTGGTGCAGGCGCAGGTGAACCCGTGGATACAGCTTCTTGAACTCGGTAATGACGCCAGGCAGGGCGTAGCGCGCCTGGGTGTGGGTGGTGGCGATGGTCAGCTCGCCGGAATCCTCCTGGCCATAGTGCTGCGCCAGGTTTCTGATGCTGCTGGCGTCCAGCAGCATCCGCTCCGCAATCCGCACCACCGCCTTGCCGGGCTCCGTGAGACCCAACAGGCGTTTCCCCTTGCGCTGGTACAGGTCAATACCCAGTTCGTCCTCGAGGTCGCGAATATGCTTCGAGACCCCGGACTGGGAAGTGAACAGCTCATTGGCGACTTCCGTCAAATTGAAGTTGCGGCGCACCGTCTCCTTGACGATGCGTAGTTGCTGGAAGTTCAAGGTCGTCGCTCCATCTAGCTTACTGAGCCCACCATTCGGCTGGGAGTACGGTTATAAGGATTACAAAATCTATGCCAAATATGTATTACCTGTATAACCTACTGATTTAAATGGCTTATAACTGTATTCTCTATAGATATTGAAAAATATTTATCAAATATCACGGACCAATTCGGTTATATTTAGCGGTTTATTGTTATATATGGTGATTTTTAAGATGCTGGACGAGACGCACGCGACCGATCCTTCCACAATTACAGAGACCGCTGAACTCAAGCGGGAAATTCAGCGCCTGCGTGCCGCCGCGGCAGCGGACAGGCACGCCCGCCTGGGTAGCAACAATAACGGCGAAGTTATTGTCGGCGCGGAAGGTGGTCTGCTCGGAGTGATGCAGCGGGTACGGCAGGTGGCCTATACCGATGTCAGTGTGCTGTTGCTCGGGGAAACGGGCTCCGGCAAAGAGGTAGTGGCCCGCGCCATACACGAGCGCTCCACCTGTAAGGACGGCCCGTTCGTTAGGGTCAACTGCGGCGCCCTGCCCCCGGACCTGCTGGACTCAGAGCTGTTCGGACATGAAAAGGGCAGTTTCACAGGTGCCGCGGCGATTCGCCGCGGCTGGTTCGAGCGGGCCGATGGCGGCACCCTGTTTCTGGATGAGGTTGGAGAACTGCCGCTGGCAGCCCAGGTACGGCTGTTGCGGGTGCTGCAGGACGGCATCCTCCAGCGCCTGGGGAGCGAGCGCGATATCGAAGTCACTGTCAGGGTGATCGCCGCCACCCATCGTGATTTGCCGCTGATGGTGCAGGAGGGCACCTTCCGCGAGGATCTATGGTATCGGCTGGCTGTATTCCCCATTATCCTGCCGCCCCTGCATGAGCGACGGGAGGACATCGAAGCGCTGGCACTGCACTTTATCAAACGAGCCGCGCAACGCTTGGGAGTGCCGACTCCGCCCCTCACGCCGGAGGGTCTCGCGATGCTCCTCGGTTATGCCTGGCCGGGCAACGTCAGGGAGCTGAGCTCCGTGCTTGAGCGGGCGGTGATTCTTGGGCACGGGGAGTACCTGGATCTCGAAACGGCGCTGGGGGTGCAGGGATCGCGCACAAGCCACGAGGACACTGGCGCAGACAGTCAGGAACAGTCGGCTACAAAGGGTTCACCGGTGCAACCTCTGGCGGTTGTTATCGAAATGCACCTGCGGCAGGCCCTTCAGGCATCGCGAGGCCGGGTCGATGGCAAGTGGGGGGCGGCTACGTTACTGGATGTCAACCCGAACACGCTGCGGGCCAAGCTGCGCAAGTACGGCATCGATCCTGGAAGCTACCGGTAGCTTGCCATTCCAACCAGGTAATACCCTCTGCCGGACGAATGCCCGCGATCGCTATTGATTGACACCCTTCTGGCGCCGGCTGCGGGCCGCCAATGTACCGCTGGAAACCCGCAAGGTGTTGCTCGGTCATCGCAACGGCGACATCACCACGCACTACTTCGCCCCGGAGCTTGAGGAGCTGATAATGGCGGTGAACAAGGTCTGCGAGGAGAAGTCCGGCAAAAGTCCGGCACTGGTAATGCTGAAACAAAAAACGGCTGGCTCTTGATGGGCCAACCGTTTGATATTTAACGAGTTTTTGGCGCGCCTGGCACGATTCGAACGTGCGACCGCCTGGTTCGTAGAAACCTTTTCCCACATCCGAAGGTGTCCAAAGACCTCCAAAATTCGATTCTATCTATCTGTTTTTATTGATCTTTTTAAATTTTTCCGTCTATACTCATCCGCGACGCTCCGAAAAAATCCAGCGAATTTGTGGGTGCAGTGTGGGTGCAGGAAGCCCGCCGCCCCTACCCCGGGAGACGCGAAACATGGCCACAAACCTCCTCACCACCGCCAAATTGAAAGCCGTTACCGATAAGGATGTGGGAACCATTCTAAGTGATGGCGGCGGCCTGCGAGGTCGAGTTCGCCGTTCCCGCTCCGGGCAAATTGCGATCCAGTTCGAGTACAAGTACCGCGATGGTGTGAAATACCGGACGACCAAGGTGGATCAGTGGCCAAAGGTGTCTCTCGCGGAAATCAGGGCCAAGGCCAGGGAGATCAAGACTAATCTGTCCAAGGGCATTGATCCTATTGAGAGCCGCAAGGCGAAGAAGCTGGAAGTCCAGTTGGAACAAGCCCAGCTGATCGAAAGACAGAAACAGGAACTCGAACGCCTGGCGAGCGAGGCAGCCAATCGCCGCACCTTCAAAGATGCCATCAAACAGTGGAAGAAGCTGGAGCTATCCCGGCGCAAGGACGGTGGCGAACAGACAATACGGGCTCTCGAGAAAGATTTCCTGCCGGTTCTCGGAGATATTCCTCTGATGCACATCAAACGGGCGATGCTGGTGGAGATCCTGGACTGTGTAGTGGCACGGGGTGCGCGAACCATGGCCAATCATCTATTTGCCGACCTGCGCCAGTTTTTTACCTTCGCCATTGCCCGGGAATGGATCGAAATCCACCCTCTCATTGGACTGACCAAGGAGAAAATCGGTGGCCGCCAGAAGGAGCGGGACCGCTATCTATCAGAGGACGAGATTGTCGACCTCAAAGACCGCCTACCCTCCGCCGACCTGCTACGATCAACGGAATTGGCCATCTGGATCATGCTATCCACCTGTTGCCGGATAGGAGAGCTCTCGAAAACCCAGTGGACTGACGTTGATCTGGACAGCGGGGAATGGCGGATACCCGCGGCCAACAGCAAGAATGCCAAAGAACACACCGTATTCCTGTCTGATTTTGCACTTACACAGTTCGAAGAGTTGCACGCTATCACCGGCAGCACCGGATGGTGCCTGCCATCCAATGACGGAGAAAGCCATGTCTGCCCAAAGTCGATCGCCAAGCAGATCAACGACAGGGTTCGTGACGCTCCGCCACTGAAAGGGCGCAGTAAAGCTTCAGGCACGCTGCTCCTGGCCGGCGGAGCCTGGACACCGCATGACCTGCGACGGACCGGCGCGACGATGATGGGCGAACTGGGCGTCCTGGGTCAGGTGATCGAACGCTGCCTGAAC
>JBGTGB010000241.1:0-5803 GCA_041746975.1 Haliea sp.
TAGCCATGTTCGGTCACCAGCGACACCGCTTCTCGTTTGAATTCCGAATTGTGCGTCCTGCGTTGCTTTTTCATTTAACACCTCATTTTGAATCATTGTATGATCCTTAACTCGGTGTCCGGAAATGTGGGGGAAGATCAAATCTCCTTCTGTTCGCAATGTGGGGCTAAAGCTTTTGCGGGAGCAAAATACTGCCATGATTGTGGCAAACCGCTAAGCCAGCAGGAATCCGCTAATACCTCAACGCCGATTGCTATTCCGATCAGCGGTCCTGCCTCTCAGGCAAGTACCCGAACGACTAGGAAGGACCACCTACGCGAAGTGATCGGCTGGGGCATTCGGGTTCTCGGAATACTCGCCATTCTCGTTCTGTGGGCCATGTGGAGAGAGATTGCAGGGGAGAACGGTATTGACAGCGGCTTGCACGGCGCAGTTCGCGGCATTGCGATGGGATATCTCGCATATTTGTTGTGGAACAAGACGCAGCGTAAAGCAGCGGAGGAACGTGACCAATCGAAGTCACAGAGCGAGCTTCTAACGGCGAGAATACACGCTGATGCGCTGAAGCTCTCCAATAAGAGGATCGAGGAACTGAGACGTTCGCAGCGCTAGCATCATATGTTGTTGCAATTGTTAGCTGCACAAAGAAGCAGATTGAAAGTGCGGCCTACCAATGCGCTGTAGACGGACAAAGCCAAGCTGTCATGTCTCTTGCATGCGCAGAAGCCACGTCAGCTCGCCGCTGCCTATGAGCTTGGCTGTTAGAACGTTCTACGATAGGAGTATTTGAAAAATGGGGACGCTTAACATTGCTACAAAGCTCTTTCCTGAGGGAGAGAAAGGAGGGCTACTAATTTGCGGCGTGAATTGGGGCGGCGATCCCTCCGAACCTTCGACTGCCGAAAACCCAAGCTTCTTTTCAGACAAGCGCGTCAACGACTACCGGTACCGCAATAGGTTAGTAAAGTGGTTCGCATTGCTTGGCCATCCCCTCGAGGAAAAGGACGGTATGGAGACTTCGTTCGAGCGCAGCATTGTTCAGACCAATTGGTTATATGGCCAAGCAAAAGATATGAGGGACAAGGATATTGTGGCGGAGTGTATCGCCCATCCGGATTGTTTTCTTTATCACATTGAGACACTCCGGCCGTCCTTGGTAATGCTTGTCGGTCTGGGTCTGTTCAAAGCGCTGAATGCCTCGACCTGCCGAGAACGAGCTGAGCGAAGTCTCGGTCCAGCGTCAGAGCCAGTTGTACTCCGCAAGACCGAGTTCGCCCGTGTCAATGGACTGATCGCGTTTGGTGTTGGTACGCTGCGCTTTGAGCGCTGCATGGTCGTCGCGGTGCCTCATCCAACGGGTACCATTGGGCTAACGGATCAATACATCGAAGCCTTCAAGCCGGAGCTAGGGCCATTGCTTACAGATTTCAAGAACGGTCTCACAACCCGACGCGCTGATGCGCGGGGGTGAGCGCGAGCGTTAGGCGGTGCTAATGGCCGTGCGGGACACTGAAATAACAACAAAACAAGCTTTGGGGGCATGACAGAACAGTTCACACCAGGAATGCGGGTCGAGATTCGTGATGCCGAGTGGCGGATCCGGCAGCTGGACCGCACCTCTAATGGGGACTACCTGCTGACCTGTGACGGCCCCTCGGAGTTGGTGCGTGGGCGTGAGGGTCGCTTTCTGCCGGCGCTAGAGACGACCGGCTGGCGCACATCGAGCGCATCTTTAAGGATTACGAGGAATGGCTCGCGGATACAGATGACTGAGCAGCAGCCTTATTTCCAGGTGGTAGCTGCCTTCACTGGTGAGGTAATCGCCTGATGAAGCCAAGAACGCGTCAAACTGCGATAGATGAAAGGATTGGCCACGTGACTGTCGGAGCGGCGAAGGGTTCGCATACTATCGGAATCACTCCCCAGGACGTCATCGTCGGTTTGGGTGTTGCCGAGCGGGGAATGCTCGCGACCTTCCTCGCGTTGTTTGATGATAGTGCGCTGACTCACCGCATGCGGGTTCAGGCAGGCAAGTCCGTCTACGCGCTCACCACTCTGGTAGATCGGGTCAGAGCCAAAGTCAGCAGGGATGAGCAGAGTGCAGCGGCGGAAGAGGACTGCAACCGGGACAGTAGGGAGATCGACTCCCGTCGCCATTTCTGGAACGAGTCAGATTACACTGACGAGCAGCTTCGCCTGCTTCTGTGGGTGCGGCTGAGAGACGCTCTCGGCCTCTCGGCCAGGCTATCGGCCTCGGACCGCGGCACCCGTCAGCTGGCCGATGACCTTACCGCTGCATTGATTCATGCGCTTGACCCGCCGAGCCTGCCTAAGAAGAGCAGGCGGTGGCTGCACAAGAAAGGTTGGCTCAGTAAAGACGTCCCGGCCGTCACGCTGGAAGATATCGTGGTTCCGGTGCTCGATGAATTACTGGAAGCAACGCTGGCAGGACACGACGCACCGAGTCGTGAATCGCGCAGGCAGATGCTGATTCAAACACTGACTGCATTCAAACGAGATGGGCAGGAGGCGTACGCCGATCAACTCGAGCGTACCGGCGTCCATCGTACCAACGATACGGCCATCCTTATCACGGTTCTTCTTGGCGGTAGTTTGAGTACCTTCGGTGGTGTAGTCAGCGCGATGGGCTTCGGTGCCTACATTTTTGCAGCACAGGCCTCGGCCTTTGTCCCGATGGTCAGTGGTCCAGGCCTCGTCTCCTTTGTCTCCGTTCTATCCAATCCTATTACCATCGCGGGCATTGTTGTTGGTGGCGGCTGGAGCGTACTTGCTGCAGCTCGTAGGCGGGTTGAGATCGCGATTTCCAGTCGGGTGATTGCGCTCTTGGCTTTGACCGGGTTGAAAGCAGACAAGCCAGCCGCAGTGCAGCTACTTGGATGTCTTTCGAGGAGCAACGAGTTGCATGAACACATGGGCGTGCGACGAAAAGTGGTCGAAGCTTACCGCAGGGAATGGGCGCTCCTGAAACCGGTGTGTGAGAGGTCGAGCAACAGACCGGCTGACTCCATCCTGCGAGGCATGAGTAGAGCTGTTGTGAAGGCGGTTCCCGACGTAGCCAAGGCGGATGCGCATGGCCTGCCAGAGAGCGAGCGCGAGGCTGCGGCCGTTCTGGGTGCTTTGAGCTTCGGCGACGCGCTCTACCATTACGCTGCGATTAGCCCGACGGTCATTGATGCTGCTGATTTTTCTCGAGCTGTTGATATTACTGGGCAGCTCAACTTCTCGGAGCTGGCACGGCACATATTTTCCGGCTCTGATGCATCGATTGCCGGGTCGGTCGCCAACCTCAAGGGCTACGTGGCCGAACGCGCCGTAGCAGAACAACTGGTCGAGGCGGGTCACACCGTCAGTTTTCCCAGCACGCCTAATCAGCCCGGCTGGGATTTGCTGGTAGACGGCCAGCAATTCCAAGTGAAGTTTCATGATACGACGGAAGGCCTGCTGAACCACTTCGAGCATTACGGCTATCCGGTGATCGCCAATACGGAACTGGCTGGTCATTTACCCGATGAGCTGACCGACAACGTGTTTTTCGTTGACGGGGTCAGCAATGAGTTGGTGGATCACGTGACGCGAGAGTCTTTGGAGTCCGCTGCAGACATGCTGGATCCGGCGCCGGTTCAACTGGCAGGCGCGATCACACTCGCACGCGGCTTGCTCGACTACCGAAACGGGAAAGTGACGGCCAGACAAGCTTTGGAACAGGTGCTATTGGATGGTTCGGTACGGATCGGCCTCTTCGGTGCCGGAGGCGCTATCGGCGCCGGCGTGGGATTCGTGGTGTTCGGTCCTGCGGGCGCTTGGGTTTTCGGTGCGGGTGCTCCTGTTCTCGCACAAATGCAAACGACCAGAATGGTCAGTTTCATCAAACGTCACGCAAAGGGGCAGACGTACCGACACTGGGAGAAGAGCGCCCACACCCACTTGGATGCCCTGCAGGACATTGTGCTCGATACTCTGGCCAGAAAACGCACGCAGCTCACTGCCAAAATGGCTGCGGATTCCGGTAACGAGGTGCTCGAGTATCTTAACTGGCGCCTGACGGATGACGAGCGTTTCATTCTGGAGTGCACTGCGCGCTCTGGGACGCTGACACGGGAATCCTGGCCCGTCCCCGAGCAAAGATTGACGGAAATCTTGCGCTGCCTTGCCAGTTTCGGAATTCATCCGTTCGTCTATCAGAACACGCTGCGTCGCACTAACATATGCATGGAGCAAAGACCGGGGTTGAGTGAGTTGTTTTCAGATGCGGCCGGCATTCCCGGCAAGCTCAGGGAAGCGCTTCGGACTGAACGGTGGGGACGAAACCCCTCTCCAAGAAAGAGATCGTCAAACTTAGGAAAGTGGCTCAAGGTTCATATTCGATGCTCACGGCTGAGATAACACGCATTCAGGATTTTTGCATCCAAGCGGCCACGCGCGATCAGATCAAGGTGAAAATAAAAGACTATCTCTCTGGGATGCGAAGGCCGGTCTACCAGAGAGCTGCGCCCCTGAAGAGATCGAGGAAAAAACAGATGCGGTACTCGCGCATCTTCTGACCAGTGTTAGGCATCACACGTGGGGTAGTGCGAACTTATAGGAAACGACTAGTTTATCTATGTCTACATTGCTTGAAATTGTCGGAAATGATATCGCGGCATTGGAAGACGATGACTTGCGTGCATTGATCGGTATGCTGTGCGAAGCCGATTACCGATCAGCTGGCCTGCCGACGAAGGGTATTACTTGGGGAGGCCATCAAGATGCAAAAGACGGCGGCCTTGACGTCGTTGTTCGTGAGAAAGTAACCCCACCAGAAAGCAGTTTCGTTCCAAGAAGTACTGCTGGATTCCAAGTGAAGAAACCTGACATGCCCCGGGCCGAAATTCTAAAAGAAATGCGCCCAAAGGGTGTGTTAAGGCCATCGATCAAGGCGCTGATAGAGTGCAAAGGCGCCTATATTATTGTCAGTTCAAATGGGTCCGTGGCCGATACCGCGCTCAAGAATCGCATCGATGCGATGAAAGAGGCCCTTGCGAATGAGGACGATTACGAAAACCTGCACATAGAATTTCTAGACCGAGGACGGGTTGCAACATGGGTTCGTTCGCACCCATCTCTGATTCTTTGGGTTCGTAACAAAATCGGCAAGCCAGTAAAGGCATGGCGGCCATATGAGAATTGGTCAAATACGCCTGGGGGATTGGACGAAGAGTATCTTCTTGATGATGGCTTAAGGCTGCATGATTGCGAGAGTCCAGGCGATGAAGGTCGATCCATCCAAGATGGTTTGTCACAATTGCGTACAGCACTGGAGACTTCCGGCACGTCAGTACGTCTAGCCGGACTATCAGGCGTAGGCAAGACAAGATTCGCACAGGCCCTATTTGACACACGGATTGGCGAGCAGGCGTTAAATCCAAGCCGGGTCGTTTACGCAGACATGTCCGATGGTCCTGAACCAGATCCAGTAACGCTTGCCAATCAGCTTATAAACGATAAGTCACCAGCGGTTCTGATCGTTGACAACTGTCCACCAGACTTGCATCGTCGACTAACGCAAACATGCTCAAAGTCTCACAGTACCGTTAGCCTACTGACCATCGAGTATGACGTTCGGGATGACATTCCCGAAGAAAGAACGAGTGTCTTCCGACTTGCACCAGCCGGTGACGATCTGATCGAAAAACTGGTATTGCACCGTTTTCGTCATATTGGTCAGGTAGATGCCCGGACAATTGCAGAATTCTCCGGTGGGAACGCGCGAGTCGCTATCGCTCTCGCGAGCACAATTCAACAC
>JBGTGB010000242.1:0-39108 GCA_041746975.1 Haliea sp.
CGGGTCGGCCAGTCAGCCACATGGCGCCGCTCTCGGCCCAGCGCAGCTGCGGGTGCCGCTGCGGCAATTTCAGCGGCTGCCTGGCCTCGCAATCCAGCTGCGACAGCAACAGGGCTCCATAGCGCCACACGCCCTCTTCGACAGAGTTGCCGGAGTCCAGTGGCGGCGAGCTGGCCATCTACCTGAGCAGTTCCCCGGCGATGATCAACTGCCGCACCTCAGTGGTGCCCGCACCGATTTCCAGCAGTTTGGTAGCTCGGTACAGGCGGTTGATTTCCGACTCCCAGATGTAGCCGATGCCCCCGTGGACCTGCACGGCAGTATCGAGTACCCGGTTCATCGTATCGGCAGCATACATCACCGCGGCCGCCGTCAGTTTGTGGATATCGCCCCGCCCGGCCTCCCCGTGGCGCACCTGGGAGGCCTCCGCGAGGGTGCGATAGGTGAAGGTGCGCATGGTCTCTACCCAGGTGTACATGTCCGCCAGCCGAGCCTGGACCAGCTGGAAATTGCCGATGGGCTGGCCGAACTGCTCCCGGGTGCGGGCGTGCTCGATTGACAGCTCGAGGGCGCGCTCGGCGATACCCAGGCAGATGGGCGCGATCATGGCCCGCTCCAGGTCCAGCCCACTCATGATCACCCGGCGCCCCTCGCCCCGCTCTCCCACCAGGTTTGCCGCCGGTACCAGGCAGCCATCGAACACCAGTTCGCCGGTCTGGCTGCCGCGGAAACCCATCTTCTCCAGCTTCTGCGCTACCGCAAAGCCCGGGAAGCGGGTTTCTACCACGAAGGCAGAGATACCGTGGGAACCGCTGCTGCCCGGTTCCCGGGCATAGACCAGCAGCAGATCGGCCACCGGACCGTTGGTGATGTAGATCTTGCTGCCGTTGAGCTCGAAACGGTCACCCTCGCGGCGGGCGGTGGTGCGCATGGAACCCAGGGCGTCGGAACCGGCGCCGGGCTCCGTCAGCCCGAGGCCGCCAATCAGCGTGCCGCGGCACAGTCCCGGCAGGTACTGGCGACGTACCTGCTCGCTGCCATTGGCATAGATATTGTTCAGGCACAGGTTCTCGTGGGCGACCCAGCTCAGGCCAATGGCGTGGTTCCAGCGTGAGATGCCCTGCAATACCAGCCCGGACGTGAACAGGTCGAGTCCGGCCCCGCCGTACTCTTCCGGTACCGTGATCCCCAGCAGGCCCAGCTCACCGAACTGCGGAAACAGGTTTTCGGGCCACCACTCTTCCCGGTCCATCCGCGGCGCCAGGGGGTACAGTCGCTCCCGCCCGAAGCGATCAGCGAGATCAAGGAACTGCTGCTGTTCCTCGGTAAGGGCAAAGGCATGGTTACTGGACATGGATCGCGGCTCCGTTGATTTTGCTTACAGACGCAGCACGCCGTAGCCGGGCGTACCAAAGGGGGCATTGAGGGCGGCGGACAGGGCAATGCCGAGCGCGTTACGGGTCTGCACCGGATCGAGGATGCCGTCATCCCACAGCTCGGATGAAGTGTGCCAGGCGCTGCTCTGGTGCCGGAAATCCTGCAGGGTATGCTCGCGGATATTGGCGGCCTCATCTTCAGCGAGCTCCCGACCCTCGCGGAGGAGCTGCGCCAACTTGATGCTGGTGAGCGTATTCGCGGCCTGCTCGGCCCCCATCACCGAGAGCTGGCTATTGGGCCAGCTGAACAGGAAGCGGCCATCGAAGGCGCGCCCGCACATGCCATAGTTGCCAGCACCGAAAGAGCCATTGCACATCACCGTAAACTTGGGCACCGAGGAACAGGACTGGGCCATGATCATCTTGGCTCCATCCTTGGTGATACCGGCCCTCTCATATTCACGGCCCACCATGAAGCCGGTGATGTTCTGCAGGAACAGCAGGGGTGTGCGGTTCTGGTTGCAGAGTTCGATGAAGTGGGCGCCTTTCAGCGCGCTGTCATTGAATAGCACACCGTTGTTGGCCAGAATCCCGATCTTGTAGCCCCACAGGTGCGCAAACCCGCAGACGAGGGTAGTGCCGTAGGCGGGCTGGTACTCGTGGAAACGGCTGCCGTCCACCAGCCTGGCGATGACTTCGCGCATGTCGAACTGCTGGCGGATGTCCGCGGGAATGATACCGTACAGCTCCTCCGGGTCGTACCAGGGATCTTCCGATTCCTGCCACTGTACCGGGGTTTTGGCGGCGCGCTCCCACTGGGCCACGATGTCGCGCCCGATGGCGATGGCCTCCTCCTCCGTGGCGGCAGGGTAATCGCAGGTGCCGCTGACGGCCGTGTGCAGGTCGCAGCCCCCCAGCTCCTCCACCGAGACATCCTCCCCGGTGGCAGCCTTGACCAGCGGAGGGCCACCGAGGAACACCGCACCAGTACCGCGCACGATCACCGAATAGTCGCTCAGTGCCGGGATATAGGCGCCACCTGCGGTGCACTGGCCGAACACCAGCGCCAGCTGCTTGATCCCGGCCTTGCTCAGCAGGGACTGGTTGCGGAAGATCCGGCCAGCGTGGTATCGATCGCCGAACAGCTGGGACTGCAGCGGCAGGAAGCCGCCGGCGCTGTCGCAGAGGTGCACCACCGGCAGGTGATTCTCCAGGGCGATATCCAGGGTCCGCACCAGTTTCTTTACCGTCAGGGGATACCAGGCACCGCCCTTGACGCTGCTGTCATCCGCCCGGATCAGTACCTCGCGGCCGCTGACACTGCCGATGCCGGCAATGCAGCTGGCACCGGGGGCCGCGCCGTCGTAGTGCTCGCAGGCAGCCAGTGAGGACAGCTCCAGAAAGGGGGTGCCAGGATCAAGCAGTCGCTCGATGCGCTGCCTGGGCAGCATCTTGCCCTGCCGGGCCAGGCGATCCAGATCCCGCTGCGGGCGCTGGTGGCGGGCGCGCTCCTGCCGTTCCCGCAGCTCCTCAGCCAGACGCAGGTTGTGCTCACGGTGGCGGCGAAACTCCGCTGCACCGGTGCTGAGGTGGGAGCGTATGCGCTGCATGGCCGCCTAGTGCTTTTCCGGTGAAATGGCCGGCTCCAACTGCACCAGCAGGGCGCCCTTGTCGAAGCTGGCGCCCGTTTCGACCGTCACCGCCAGCACCTTGCCGCTACAGGGGGCCACCAGTTCCGAGAGTAGCTTCATGCTCTCCATGGCCAGCAGGCGTTGCCCTTCCTGCACCTGCACACCTGGAGTAACATCGATGCTCACCACCACTCCGGGCATCGGTGCCCGCAGCTCGCCCTCGACATCGATGCCCATCGCCGCAGCACTGGCGAGGGGGTCCAGCCGTTGCAGATGATAACTGCGGCCCCGATAATGGATATGCACATCGTCCCCGTGGCGCGCCACCCACAATGGATGAGGACTACCGTCCAGGGTCAGGACTGACTGGTCCGGGTCCTGCCACAGGGAGGCGACCCGGTCACCGCCGGGCAAGCGCAGGCAGACCCCATTTCCAAGCCAAGCCAGTGGCGCCACCGCATACTCGCGCTCGCCGAGACGCCAGACAATGCGCATGCTCAATTCCTCCAGTGGCCGATGCGCCGGTACAGGGCCGGCAGGTCAGCGCTGGCGCGCCGGAACTCGGGATCTCCCAGCGTTGCCGCCGCAAGCAGGACATGGAGAGTCTCCGGATCCACATGCTCCCGCGTTAACTCAGGCAGGTGCCGGGGCAGGAAGCCGGTATCCGTAATACCGGCCAGGAACTCAGGCAGCTCCAACACCGCCTGCAGCAGGCCGACATTGGTCGGCACCCCCAGTAGCACCAGGGAGCCCAGGGCCAAGTGCATCCGGGCAATCGCCTCGGCGCGATCCCTGCCATGGGCAATCACCTTGGCCAGCATCGGATCGAAGGCGGTGCTGACAAGCTGACCCGGATACAGCCCACTGTCGACGCGAATCCCCTCCGCCATCGGCTCCTCCAGTGCCAGTACCGTGCCCACGGCAGGCCGGAAGTCCGCCGCGGGCTCCTCCGCACAGATCCGGCATTCGATCGCATGGCCACTCAGGCGGACATCGGCCTGCTGCAGATCCAGCACCTGCCCCGCGGCAATGTGCAGCTGCCAGGCCACCAGGTCCTCGCCGGTGACCATCTCCGTGACCGGGTGCTCGACCTGGATCCGGGTATTCATCTCCAGGAAGTAGAAGCTACCCTGCTGGTCGAGGATAAACTCCACAGTACCGGCGCTGGCATAGCCTGCGGCCCGGGCGATACCGACCGCGGTGGCACAAATCCCGGCCCGTTGGGCGTCAGTGAGGCCCGGCGCCGGGGCCTCTTCGATCACTTTCTGGAACCGGCGCTGGATCGAGCACTCCCGCTCCCACAGGTGAATGCAGTGGCCGTGCTGGTCCGCCAGCACCTGCACCTCAATGTGGCGCGGGCACTCCAGATAGCGCTCGGCGTAGATGCGGCCGTCAGCGAAATAGCGCTGCGCCTCGCTCACCGCGACCGGTACCGCCTGGCGCAGCTCAGCCCCCGAGCGGACGATATGCATGCCCTTGCCCCCACCACCAGCCGAAGCCTTCACCAGTAGCGGGAATCCCAACTGCTCCCCCTCGGTCACGAACTGCTCCAGGTCCCCATTGAAGGTTACCGAGGGGGCCACCGGGAAGCCGTGCTGCTCGACGAAGCGGCGGGAGCCGAGCTTGTCGCCCATGAGTTCAATGACCTCCGCCGGCGGCCCGATAAAGGTAATGCCCGCGGCGGTCAGCGCCCGGGCAAATGCAGCGCTTTCCGCCAGAAAGCCGTAACCCGGATGGACTGCGTAAATAGCGTGCTGCTGGCACAGGCGGACGATGGCGGCTATGTCGAGATAGGCCGCGGTCGGCGTCTCGCCGTGAATCTCGATGCGGTGGTCAGCGAGGTCCAGCAAGGGACTGGCGGCTTCCGATGCATGGTACAACACAGCGGAGTCCACCCCTTGCTGCCGCAGGCAACGCAGGATGCGCACGGCAATTTCCCCCCGGTTGGCGACCAGTACCCTGCCGGGCAGAGTCATGCCGCCCGCTCCAACAGTCGGGCGCTGCCGCACAATGCCTGTTGCATCCGATCCCCACCGGTCAGTTCCGTCGAGGGACCAAGGTACTCAAGGGTGAAGTACTGAAGGAAGCGCGGAAAATGACAAATTAGCGCGCTTTTATTGACACCGGCTCAGCAAGGCGGGGTACTAGATCTGCTGGAACTGCTGGCGCGCGGCCACGATGGTGCGCCGGAACTCTGAGGGACTGACACCGACCCAGGACTTCACTGCCCTCGACAGGCCGTTTGCCTCCGCAAAGCCGCTCATGCGCGACACCTCGACGATGGGGATCTCCTCATCACGCAGCCAGTTCATCGCCGCCTCGCGACGAATTTCTTCCTTGAGACCGCGATAACTGGTGCCCTCATCTTCCAGGCGCCGCCTGAGAGTCTGGCTGCCGACATGACATTCGTCTGCCAGCCGCTCCATGGTCAGGAACTCCTGGTGCTCGAAGAAATGGCGCCGCAGGCGCCTGCGCACGCGCGAGGACAGGCACGACACTACGCCGGCCGGAGCCTCGAGCTCGAACCGCACATCATCGAAGAACTGGTCCAGCTCGGAGGCCGTTTTGACGACTGGCATGGTGAGATAACGGGAGTCGAAATAGAGGCTGCTGTCGCGACAGCGGAACTCGCAGCGGGGGGAGAATACCTGCGCATAATCCTCAATGAAAGCACTCTGGGAATGCTCGAAGCAGACCCGCGACAAGGGGATTTCCCGGCCGGCAAGCCAGCTGGAGAAATGCAGCCAGAACAGGCTCCATCCCTCCACGACTGCGTGTAGGCGCTGCGGGCGAACGCCGTCTGTGCCAATCGTGAGGCAGGCCTGGGAGCCCTCCCGGGACAGCGCAAAGCGCACGTCCTCGGTCACCACGCAATAGAAGCGAAATGCCTTACCCAGAGCCTCTTCCAGACTTTCCGAGCCCAGCACCAGTTCGCACATCAACGCCTGGGTTCCGGGCCGACAGGGCCTGCGCGTCATGCCGCAGAATTCGTCCTGCAGGAGGTGGACGACCCGACCCTGGAGTGCCGCGTAAGCCCTCGCATCGAACAGCAGAGCGCCGGTGTTCAGCGCCTCGATCTCCAGCCCCAGGGGACTGCACAGTTCGTCCAGCGGAATCCCGCGGGCCACCGCGCTGCTCAAAAGGGTTCTGGCGTAACGATTGATGAGGCCGGGTGCCGCCATGGTCACGTCCCTCCAGCGTAGCCGGTGCGCGTCTTGATTATCGGATGTATGTGGGGCGCCGGACACCAGATCATAGCAACAAATGAGTCGATCTCAAGTATTTTCGGCGGGCGCTCGGCGGCGTCCCGCCAGGCTGACTGTTTCGGATAGCCTGACTGTCGTTTTGGGGTATGGGCGGACTCCGGAGAGTTTCCTAGACTGCCAAAATCGGGTCCACGACCACGCCTGCGCATGGTCCATTCGGGGAGAATTCGCCATGCTGTCCATCGAGCGGGAACTGACTGTCACGGCTGGAGCGAACCCGGCTCCGCTGGTGATCGCGGCCACGGTGTATGCCCCGGCGGTGAACCCCGGCAGCATCGATCTCATCTACTTCTGTGTCCCGGGCGGCGGTCTCACCCGCCGCTATTTCGACCTCGTGACCGCCGATGGCGACGAGCGCTACAGCTTCGCCCGGGCCGCGGTTGCAAGCGGCGCGCTGGTGGTCGCCATCGACCCGGCGGGAACTGGCACGAGTGGTGCTCCCGAGGATGCCTACACGCTGGATCCCGAAACCATGGCTGCCTGTCACGCCGCCGCCCTGGCAGCGGTGCTGGCCTGGCTCCGGGCAGGAACCCTGGACCCCGCTGTACCACCCGCGCGCGCAAGCGCCAGCGTGATCGGTCTGGGCCACTCCATCGGTGCCCTGCTGCTCACCCTGCAGCAGGCACACCACGGGCAGTTCGATGCCCTGGCCCTGTTGGGCTTCAGCCAGATTGGCATGCCCCAGGCCCTGCCCGCCGAGGCCCGATTCCTGCTGGATGATCCCGCAGCCCGCAGCCAGGTGGAGTCCATCGCCCGCAGGGTCCACCAGGCTCCCTGGTTCGAACTGCCTACGGGCCAGGGTGCCGGCGAGGTCTACGGCGGGCGGGCGATCCCAGCCGCCCAGGCGAGCCTGAAGTCCTGTGGCACCCGGCTGCTCGCCACAGCCAGCCTGGCGGTACTTATTCCCAGACTGTACCGACTCGAATGCGAGCGCATAGACCTGCCGCTGTTCAGTGCCTTCGGCGACAAGGACATCTGCGGCAGCCGCGACGACATCCTGGCGAGCTTCCCCAATGCGGCCCGACATCATGTCCAGGTCCTTGCAGATACGGGACACACCCACTTCATCTTTGCCTCGGCACCCGGGCTGTTCGCTGAGCTGCTGGCCTGGGCCCAGAGGGTGACCGTCGCGCAAGCCGGCGCCCGAGCGGGGTACTGAGCTGATGCGCAAGCGCAAGGCTGTCCGCCTGCCCCGGGAAACTCGGCGCCAGCAGATCCTGGAAGCGGCCCGGGTAGAGTTCGAGGAACACGGCTACCTGGAGGCGAAGGTCAGCCGTATCGCCGGACAGCTCGGGGTTGTCGAGGGTACGGTATATCGCTACTTTCCCAGCAAGCGAGCTCTGCTCGAAACCCTGATCGCGGACTGGTACGAGCAGCAGACCCAACGGCAGCGGGAAGGACTGGCCGGGTTGCGCGCCTTCCGCGAGAAACTGCGCTTCGTCGCCCGCCAGCATCTCCTGACACTGGTCGAGAACGCCGCCTTCTGCGCGGTACTGCTCAAGGAGTCCCGGGGCCAGGGCGGCAATCTGGCCATCATGGTGCGACAAATGAACCGTGAGTACAGCCAGTCACTGACACAGCTGGTGGCGGAGGGGCTGACATCGGGTCAGCTGCGGCCCCTGCTCCCTGCCCGGCTCCTGCACCACCTCCTCTATGGCGCGCTGGAGCAACTGTTCTGGGATCACTTCCAGCGGCCTCGCGAACTGGAGCTGGACACTCATAATCGACGAATTGCTGGACGCGCTACTCACGGGCTGCGGCGCCATCGAGCTGCCCCTGGACCCCGGCCGCGATCAGGGCCGCAGGGTGGCGGAGGTACTGGAGCGGGTCGAGCGGCTCCTGAGCGCACGCCAGCCCGAAGCTTGAGAGAACAATGCCCATGACCGATACCGACCAGCTCTGGCTCCCCGCGGCGGAATTCTGCGCCAGCGCCAACATCACCCGCTTCGCACAGTGGCTGGAGAGCTCCGGGCGCAGTCCACCGCTAGCGGATTACCGCTCCCTCTGGCAGTGGTCGGTGGACCAGCCCGCTACCTTCTGGGCCGCGATCCGCGAGCATTACGCGGTGGCTCCGGGCCAGGTTGCCGAGACGGTGATGACCAGCGCCGCCATGCCGGGCGTGCGCTGGTTTCCCGGGCTCAGCCTCAACTTCGCCGGGTACCTGCTATCCCAGGGGGAGGCGGAGCGGGTCGCGGTCTATCACGAGTCCGAGAGCGAGGCCCCAGGCCAGTTGACCTGGGGCGAGCTGCGGGATCAGGTCGCCGCCCTCACCACCTGGCTCCGCCACCAGGGCATCCAGCCGGGGGACCGGGTCTGCGCCTACCTGCCTACCTGTCCCGAGGCCCTGGTGGCCATGCTCGCCACTACCGCCATCGGTGCCATCTGGTCCTGCTGCTCGCCGGAGTTTGGCAGCCGCAGCGTCATCGAGCGCTTCCAGCAGATCTCTCCCCGGGTCCTGATCGCCGTTGGCAACTACCGCTACCACGGCCGCGACCAGGATCGCAGCGAGGTACTGCGGGATATCATCGCGGGCCTGCCCGCCCTCGAGCAGGTAGTCTATCTGCCCAGACTGGACCGTGCCGCACCGCAGGCACCGGCCTCAAGGTGCACCCTCTGGCCCGCCGCTCTGGGGGACCCCGCCGGCCAGTGGCAGCGCTTTGAAGCGACGCCCCTGCCCTTCGAGCACCCGCTGTGGATCCTCTATACCTCGGGCACCACCGGACTGCCCAAGGGCATCGTCCACGGTCACGGCGGTATCCTGCTGGAGTTCCTCAAGCACTCCTGGCTGCACGACAACTTGGGGCCGGAGTCGATCAAGTTCTTCTTCACCAGCACCGGCTGGACCATGTTCAACCTGCTGGTCGGGGGCATGGTTACCGGCTGTGCCGTGGTTCTCTACGACGGCTCACCCTTCTGGCCCGACCAGGGCGTGCTCTGGGACATCAATGCCCGCTACCGGACCACCTACTCCGGCGCCAACCCGGCCTACATCCAGCGCCTTATCAACGATTCCTACTCCCCCAGGGCCTACCACGACCTGTCCCATCTGCGCACTTTCAGCCTCACCGGCTCCCCCGCCACCCGGGAGACCTTCCACTGGCTGTACCGAGAGGTGCACAGGGACATGCACGTGGTGTCCATGAGTGGCGGTACCGATGTCGCCACGGCCTTCGTCGGCGGGGTACCGGTACTGCCGGTAAGGGCCGGACGCATCCAGGCCCCCTGCCTGGGGGTCGCCGCAGCCGCCTTCGATGTCGCGGGCGAGCCCCTGCTGGGCGAGGATGGCGAACTGGTGGTCACCCGGGCCTTGCCCAGCATGCCCCTGTTCCTTTGGGCTGATGACAACGACGAACGCTACCGCAGCAGCTACTTCGACTTGTATCCCGGCATCTGGCGCCAGGGCGACCAGATCACGTTCTACCCGGATATGAGCTGCGTGATTTCTGGTCGTTCCGACGCCACCCTCAATCGCAATGGGATACGCATCGGCACGGCGGAGGTCTATCACAGCGTTGCAGCGGTAGAGGGCGTACTGGATTGCCTGATCGTAAACGTGGATATCGCCGACAGCACCGAGTGCTGGATGCCCCTTTTCGTCGTCCTGCAGGAAGGACAGACCGTGGAACCCGGCCTGGAGGCACTGATCCGGCAGCGGCTGCGGGAGGACTGTTCACCGCGGCATGTGCCGGATGCCATTGTCCCAGTAGCGGCCATCCCGTACACACTCTCGGGTAAGCGCCTGGAAGTCCCGGTAAAACGCCTGCTGATGGGCTGGCCCCTGGAGCGGGCGGTCAATGTCGGGGCGGTCGCCAATCCCGAGGCGCTCACCCCCTTCATCGAACTGGCGCGATCCCGGGCGGGATAGCCCAGCAAAAAGCAGCAGGAGACCACAACATGCCCGGCAAGTATTTCGAGCAGTTTGAACTCAGGCAGACCTTTAAGCACAGCGTGGTGCGCACAGTCACCGAAGCAGACAATGTGCTGTTCTGCGCCATCACCCATAACCCGCAGCCCCTGCACCTGAACGAGGACTACGCGCGCAAGACCGAATTCGGCCAGCGTTTGGTCAACAGCCTGTACACCGTGGCCCTGGGCTGCGGCGTATCAGTGGAGGACACCACCCTCGGCACCCTGGTCGCGAACCTGGGCTTTGCCGAGTGGCGCTTCCCGGCACCGGTGTTCCATGGAGATACCCTGCGCACCGAAACCGAGATCGTCGCCAAGAGGGATAGCGGTTCGCGACCGGACGCCGGCATCGTCACCTTCGAACACCGCATGTACAACCAGCACGAGAAGCTGGTGGCCAGTTTCCAGCGCATCGCGCTCATGCAGAGGCTACCGTCATGATCCCCCGTTCCTTTCTGTTCGTGCCCGCCGACAGTGAGCGCAAGCTGGAGAAAGCACTGGCGGCGGGGGCGGATGCCCTGGTACTGGACCTGGAAGATTCGGTTGCCGCAACGCGCAAGCCGCTGGCGCGTGAGCAGCTGCGGGAACTGCTGGCAGGGGGCCATCGCGGCGGCGCCCAATGGTGGGTGCGAATAAACCCGCTGGACAGCGAACACTGCCTCCCGGACCTGTGCGCGGCGCTGCAACAGGGTGTGCAAGGGATCTTCCTTCCCAAGCCCGCGGGCGCCAGCGACCTGCAGCGGGCGGACCACTACCTGACGGCACTGGAAGCGGCCGCCGGCCTGGCCCCCGTCTCAGTGCGCCTGATGACCGTGGTGGAAAGTGCCCGTGGCCTGCTGGGCCAGCACGAAATTCCCTTCGCCAGCGAGCGGCTCGACGCCATGACCTGGGGTGCCGAGGATCTGGCGGCGGACCTGGGCGCCAGCGGCAATCGCGGCCCGGACGGGCAGCTATTTACCATCCACCAGCTCAGCCGCAGCTTCTGCTTGGTGCTGGCCGCCGCAGGTGGCTTTGCGGCCATCGACACGCCCTGCATGAGCTACCAGGACGAGACTCTGTTACAGGCGGAGTGCGACAGCGCGCGGGTGGAGGGATTTGTCGGCAAGATGGCCATTCACCCGGACCAGATTGCCCTCATCAACCGCGCTTTCTCACCCTCGCAGGCAGAGCTTGACTACGCGCGGCGGGTCGTTGAGGCCTTCGAGCAGAGCGCGGAAGGGGGTACCGTGGGTCTGGACGGTCGCATGCTGGACCTGCCCCACCTGAAGCAGGCGAGGCGCACACTCGCTCGCGCCAGCCCCTCGATCAGCCCGTTTTCCTGAACTCGCCAAGTTCGTAGGGATGGCATGACTCATCTACCACCACCCCGGCATCGAACAGTTGTGCCTGTTGCTGGGCCGAGTAACCCAGCTCGTTGAGGATCTCCCGGGTACACTCCCCGACCAGCAACGGCCTGCCCTGCACCGCGGCTGGGCTGGCGGAGAACTGGTAGGGCACACCCACATGGCCGATGTGTCCGGTCACCGGATGGGGCAGGTTCACCAGCCAGCCGCGCTCGAGCAGGAAGGAATCCGGCTGCCACATCTGGTCACTGAAATGGGGATCACTGATCTCGCAGGCTACGCCTGCGGCGTCGAGTCGGCTTATCCAGGCGGCTGCGGACTGACTACCCAGGCACTCCCCGATCATCGCCGTGAGCGCCCCGTCATTGATCCGGCGCGCCTCGACACTGGCAAAGCGCTCATCCTCCAGCGCTTCGTCCAGACCGAGGGCGGTGAATAGCGCCTGCCACTGAGCCTGTCCGAACACGGCGAGACACAGATAATCATCCGCAGTGCGATACAGGCGGTATCCCGCCGAGTAACCGAATGCATCCTCCTGCAGCTTGGGGCGCTCGAAGCCACCCCCATCCGCCCGGGCGATGATGTGCGAGCAGTTGAACAGCTGGGCATTGACGATGGAGGTATCGACGAACTGACCCTCGCCGGTCCGCTCGCGCTCAGTCAGGGCCTGGATGATGGCCACCGCAGCGAGATAACCATTGCCGGTGTCACCCATGGTGGTCTGGTTCCAATAGGGCCGTCCGCCGGGGTAATTGCAGGCGCCATCCTCCCACTGCACGCCGGCCAGGGCAGAGCCGGTCTGATCGTTACCCGGCAGTGGCTCTCGCGGCCCCTTCTCGAAACCGCGGGTGTGACAGTAGATAAGGCGCGGATTGAGTTGCTTCAAACTCTCGTAGTCCAGCCCCTTGCCCTCAACTGCCTTGTAGCGCATGTTGTGGATTACCACGTCCGCCCCAGCGCAGAGTTGCTGGATCAGCTTCACCCCCTCCGGGTCGCGCATGTTCACGGCGATGCTGCGCTTGCCGCGGTTGGCGGACATGGCTATGCAGTTGGAGTGCCAGTACCAATCATAGGGAGCATTGACCTTGATCACTTCCGCACCGAGATCCGAGAGGACCTGGGCGCCGAAAGGGCCGGCAATGGCGAGCCCCAGGTCAATTACCTTGATGCCCGCCAGGGGGTGAGCAGGCAGCTCCCCGGCGGGCTGCGCAATGACGTGGTCAGCCGCGGCGGCAGCTTCTGCCCGCACTTCAGCGTCATGCTCACCGGTCCGGGCGACACCCTGGCCCGGCGTGCCCCGATTCTTCTCCAGGGAATAGAGGATACCGACCTGGCGGGTAGCACCCAGCTCCGGATCGGCAATGTCAGCTACACAGCCGTCGGCCAGTAACAGGGGGTCATTTAGAGCCTCTTCCGGTGACACGATCTTCTGGATGCACTGGCCCGCGACCGCACCCGCTGCAGTCCACTCATCGGCACTGAAGCGTCCGAAAGCTTCCTGCAGCAGAGGGTAGTAATGGTCCAGCACCAGCATGTCCTCCAGGGCGGGCATGATCCGGTCCGGGTCCTGCCGGGCCGACATGTCCGGGGAAGGATTCAAAGTTTCTCCCCGGGAAGCGCCCAGGACAAAACTCGGGTTGGGCACCCAGTTGATGATCCAGCGCCCGTCCCCGGCCCGAAAGTTGCCCTTTGGCGATCGGGAGTCATTGATCCAGGTTGCGAAATGGGGTGCGTTGGGGTCGTCCGCACGACTGAAGGCCAGAGTGCCCGCGGTCAGGGCGCCCTGTAGCAGGCTGGTCTCCACCCACTGCCCGTGACCGCATTTCTCACGCACATACAGCGCGCCGCTGATCGCGGTGAGTGCGGCGTACGCGGCGCCCACGCTGGGCCAGTAGATACCGGTGAACAGGGGGCCATCCCGATCCTGGTGGCGCGGCCCCATCACCGCGTCCGGGTTGAACTCGATTTCCTCGAAGGGAATCTCGCCGCCGGAGGCGCGGCACACGCCGCCGACCCGGCCACGCTGTTCGAAGTGCAGCCCGGTCCTCGCCGCCACCAGGGCATCGATGGCGGGGCGGGCGGACAGCGCATTATCGCGACCATAGCCGGTGATCGAGCAGTAAACCAGACGCGGGTTGATGGCTGCCAGGGCGGCGTAATCAATTCCCAGACGGTTGGTCTCGCCGGGCTGGTGGCTCTCCACCAGGACATCCGCCGTTTTCACCAGGTCGAGGAATAGTTGTTGGTCTGCGCTGTCCTCAAGGTCGAATACTGCACTGCGTTTGCCGCGTTGCCAGGCGCGGTAGCCCAGCACCATGATCTCGCGCCAGGGGTCGCCGCCGGGGGGCTCGATTTTGATGATGTCGGCCCCCTGGTCGGCGAGCACCATGGTGGCCATGGGCCCCGCGATCCCCTGGGTCAGATCAAGAATCCGCAGCCCTTTCAATACACCAGCCATGTTTGTCTCCTGCCTCAGTTAAACCGGTAGATCAGGTCCACACCATAGCTGCGCGGCTCGCCCCACAGCGCCGCCCGCTGGGAGTGGGGTGTTTCTCCGGTCGCGGACAGCACGTAGCGCTTGTCGCTGAGGTTGCGGCCCCAGGCGGCGAGTTCGATGTTGCCGCCAGCGGCGGCAAGTCCGGACCAGCGCAGGCGAGCGTTCCAGAGTCCGTAGGAGTCAACAAAGGCTCCCGACTGGGCCTGATTGGTAAAACCGGCATTGGACATCTCATCAATGAAGTCATAGCGAGCGCTGACCACAAGCTCACCCACCGCCACTCCGGGCAGCGTGTACTCCAGCCCCGCGCTGTAGGCATGGCGCGGGACGAAGGGGATGTTGTAGGCGGAAGTGACGTCGTTGCCGTTGCCATCGATCACTTGCTTGAGATCTGTATCAATGTAGGTGTAGTGGGCCGTAAGCTTCAGATCCGCTGCCACCAGGGCCGTCACATCCATCTCGAAGCCGGAGAACCGCGATTCACCGGCGTTGAGGATACTGAAGATCGAGGGACGATCGGGGATGCCCACCGTCAACTGCATATCCTCGTAGTCGTAATAGAAGACAGCTGCATTGGTCCTGACCCGGCTGTCCAGCCAGTCCGCCTTCAGCCCCAGTTCAAAGGAGGTGAGGGTTTCCGGTTCAAAGCCCAGCTCGAAGGAGGCGGCATCCGGGGCCCGGGTATTGTAGCCGCCCGACTTGTAGCCCTTCGCGACCTTGGCATAGGTCATCAGGCTGGTGTCCCAGTGGTAGCGCACGGTCAGCGAGGGGGTGAACTCATTGAAGCTCTCTTCCGCTTCGGCGGCAAAGCCTGTGGCCCCGATCTGGGTCGGAGCAAAGCTGTTAAATGGGGGAAAGGGTGCCAAGGACAACCAGGTCGCTGTCTGTTGGGACAGGCTGGCTTCACGCTTGTCACGGCTGTAGCGGGCTCCCAGCACGATCTCCATATCGCCACCCATTGCAGCGGGACTCCAGGCCAGCTCGCCAAACATGGCGCTGGAGATATTCTTCGCCTCCGCATCGCGGCCAAACAGCTGCATCACGTTGATACCCGGAGCAACGGCGTTGGGGATGGTAATCTGGTGCCCGAAGGGCTGCGAAGCTTCACCCTTCTCCCGGAAGTGGTACACACCGACTATAAAGCGGAGATCCTCTCCCAGGTCACCCAGGAGCTGGAACTCCTGGGACAACTGCCGCTGGTCGGTGCCGGTGAAGGAGTCGGGAAGGTTCATGGCTCCGAACAGATCGGTGGCCCCTGTGTCCAGGCGGAAGCCATTGCCATTGGCGACCAGTGGTGACAGGTAGCGGTCATAGACTTTGCGGTGGGCAGAGATAGACCGGAGCGTGACCTCGCCGAGATCCCAGTCGATGCTAAGTGTGTTACCCCAGTTCTTCACTCGACTGTCGGGCACATCGAACCCCGGATCCAGGGTTTTCAGGAAGCGCGGATCATGGCTAGCGATAGCGGCTCCGGTGCCACCGGGGCGCGCATCCAGGGACTGGAAAGGCCCCGCGAGGTATTCGATCCGATTCCAGTCAAAGGCATAGTCGAGTGCCAACTGGGCGGAAGGGGTCCAGCGCAGGTCGAAGCGCACGCTGTCGTTCTGGCGGTCACCGAAGTTGTTGCTATCGCGGCTGTTGCTAACAAAGCCATCCCTCTCCGCATAGGCATAGGACAGCTTGGCGGCCAAGTCATCGGTAAGGGGAAGATTGACCGATGTACGGGAATTGCGTAGATCGCGATTACCGGCCGTGAACTGCTGGCTGAAAGAGAATTCGTCCCCGGGCCTGGCGGTGACGATGTTGATGGCGCCACCGGTACTATTGCGCCCATATAGGCTCCCTTGTGGACCGCGCAGCACCTCGATACGTTCCACGTCCACCAGGTCGAAATTGATCCCGTTCGGACGCGCCAGGTAGACACCGTTGATGTGGGTGGCAACCGAAGGGTCCTGGAACACATCCACGAATCCATTGCCGATACCGCGAATGTAGGGCGTTAGCGATTGGGCTGCGGTAGGAAACACCCGCAGTTGCAGGGAGGGTACGGTTGTCTTCAGGTCGTAGAGGCTGTATACGCCGATGTCCCTGAGATCGCCGGCGTCCATCACCGTCATCGCGATCGGGACGTCCTGAGCAAGCTCCTCGCGCTTCTGCGCCGTTACCACAACTTCCTCGAGCGCCACCACGCGAGCCTGCTGGGCGAGCGGGGCAGCGCTGGCGAATCCCATACCGGCGATCACCAACCAGAGGGAAGCGGCGATAGGAGTTCTCGGCCCCGGACCGCCGTTCTTGCTGAGAGATTTGTTATTCATGGGTGTCACCCTCATTGATGCTCTTATTAGGGTTGGATGGGTACTTACGTCGCCTTGCAGGCACTACAGATTGAAGGCCGCGGCCGCATTGCCACAGACAATGCGGCGGCGATCCTGCTCGGGAATCCCGGCCGCCGCAAACTGATCCTGCACCTGCCGCTGTGAGTTCGGCCAGCAGGTTGCGGGGTGCGGGAAATCCGTGGACCACATGAGACAATCGGGACCGAAAGCCTTGTAGCAGGCAGCAAGGCCCTCTGGCTCATCCATGAAGGTAGCGGCCATCTGGCGCCGGAAATACTCCGAAGGCAGCAACTTCACCCCAGGAAACTCATAGTGGTCATGCATGCGCTGATCAAGCAGACCGAGGAACCAGGGCAACCAGCCCAGTCCGGGCTCCACCAGCACCACGCGCAGCTTCGGAAACCGCTCCAGAGTCGCGCCGAGTATCCAGTGGCAGATCGATTCCTGGATACCGGTGGCGATTACCGCCGTGAAGATACCTTTCTGGGGTGTGGGATCGTGACGGAAGGTGTCCCAGTGGAAGCGCCGGTAGTCGAGGTGGTTCATGATCGCCACCCCGGCTTCCTGCAGACGCGCCCACAGCGGGTCGTAATAGCGATCAGACAGCGGTGGCAGACCGAACTCGGTGGGAAAGGAGGGAATCTGTACCGCACGCGCATCCAGCGCCAGCAGGCGATCGACCTCCTCGATGGCGAAGCCAATATCGTAGAGCGGCAGTTGATAAGCACAGAGCAGGCGCTTGGTGTCATGGGCGGCAAAATCCGCCATCGCATCGTTGAAGCCGCGCAAGCCTGCCTGCCAGTGGCTGCCCATGAGTTCCGGGCGCGCAAGCTTGGCGCCTCCCACCTCGGAGAACAGTACCTCGGCCTCCACCTGATCCCGGTCCATGGCCTTCAGCCGCGCCGCGGGATCGAAATAGCCGGGGTCGCGCGCAGCCTCGAGATCGACGAAATCCTCCATCTGCAGGGGCCGCTGGCCATCACGGAGTTTCTCCTCGTCAGCCGAAAAGGTCGCGCGAGCCTGATCCCAGGCAGTTTTTACCTCCCGCGAAAGGTACCCCTTGATGTGCTCGTCCGAAAGATAGATATGTGAGTCTGCGGATATCAGTCGTTCTGCCTGGGCATTCATGGACCATTCCTCACTGTCTGCTTTTATGTTGCGGGTCACGAAGGCAGCTGGCTGCCGGTATACTCCACATACCTTAGAATCAGCCCAGCGCAGGATACATAGCGCGAAATGACAATTGGCGTCACGGTAACAGACAGGCGCAGCAGGCTTGCTACGGAGAAGGCTTGCTTGACAGGATTTAAACTGCGGCGGTAGCGTTGTGGACTCTATAACCCGGCCACAGGCTGAATCGGGGATGTGCAATGCGGGAGCAAGATCTTCTCACTCAGTTCGCCAACGCCGTCATAGGAGGGGCACTGGCCCGCGGCTACTCCCTGGAGCAGTTGGAGCACGCCGTATGCTGTGAACTGTCCCTGCAGCAGCTGCTGGAGCGCATGCCTTACATTCGTATCCCCGCAATGCCAACACGGCTGCGCAAGAGCAACTCTGCCTCTGTTGCCACGCTCAAGACCCGTAGCTTCACGCGACTCTATCTCAACGTCAAGGTCCTGATGCAGGACGAATTTTTTGGGCTGACTCCCACACCCTGTCGTCCCGGCGCGCTGATCCTGATGTTGGAACTGGTACTGAGAAGCGGCAACCTGCGGCAGGCCCTGATACAAGGCCTGCGCTATTACGCAGTGGTAACCGATGCAATTGCATTCCAGCTTGAGGAGCGCAACGGCAGCGCCAGCATCACCGTCAGGCGCGCCGCGCCGGAGCTCGATCCGCTCCACTTCCTGAGCTACTGGTGGCCACTGGTGCTCATCAGACTGTCCAGCTGGCTGATCGGTGACAGCATCCCGCTCACGTCAGCGGAATTCGACCATGCACAACAAGCGCCCTTCAGCAATTACGAGCATCTGTTCGGTCCACACTGCCAGTTCAACTGTGGGGAAACCCGGATTACATTCGACGCCCAATTCCTCGACCGCCCACTGATCCGGAACACTGGCGACTTACAGCAGCTAATTGAATCCTTCGACAATCAGCTGGATTTCGGCACGAAACCCGGTGCCGGGTCGGCGCTTCAGGAGCGTGTGCGCGCCCACATTTGGCGCCACTTCTCCCGCTCCCACGAATTCCTTAGCATGGACCAGATCGCTGCCGACCACGGCATCAGTAGTCAAACCCTGCGCCGCCGCCTGGAACGTGAGGACACCAGCTATCGCTATATCAAGGAAGACATCCGCCGGGAAGTCGTCATGAAATGGCTGGACAATCCGGACATCCCCTTCAGCGAGATTGCCCTAAGATGCGGTTTCGCCAAAGCCAATGGCCTGTCCAGGGCAGTAAAGGCCTGGACCGGACTGTCCCCGACCGAGTACCGCACTCGTACACAGACTCGTTGAATAGCCGCAGGCTGTCACTTCCGGCATCAAAGGCTGTCATTTCGCGCAATGTTCACTCCGGCTGAATTCAGGTAGCGTCAGTATCCTTACTCTTGTTGGAGGCGGGACACTCATGTCGATTGCGCAACAACTGGCGGCACGTCCGCAAGGCCTGTTCTACGGCTGGTGGATCGTCGCGGCGGTTTTCGTCTGCGAGATGTTTGCCATCGGCAGTACCTCCTATGCCTTCGGTCTGTTCGTGGTGCCGGTTGGTGAGGAGCTGGGCTTAAGTCGGGCGGGCACCAATACCGGATTGATCCTGTTGCTGGTAGGTATGGGCGCTTCCGCGCCAGTGACCGGGCGACTGCTGGACCGCTTCCCCGTTCGCAACGTGCTCGTGGGAGGAGCGCTTCTCATGGGCGGCGGCTTCGTGGCGCTGGCGCTATCCCATTCGGTCTGGCTGATGGGCGCCAGCATGCTGTTGCTGATCGGCCCGGGAGCTGGCGCCATTGGACCGCTGTCAGCCGCCACCGTCGTTGCCCGCTGGTTTAACCGCAACCGGGGCAAGGCGCTCGGTCTGACGGCGGTTGCCACCTCGGTGGGCGGAGCGGTGCTGGTGCCTCTCATGGCCTTCAACCTGAGCGTACTGGGATGGCGGGGAACACTGCTGCTACAGGGGCTACTGATCGCGACTATTGTGAGCCTGATCGCCTGGTTGCTAGTGCGGGACCGACCCTCGGATGTTGGCCTGCAGACCGATGGGGGTAACGATACCGACGCACAGCCAGCCAGCGAGACGGAGAACGTGCGGTGGGGGTTTGCCGAATTGGCCAGGGATCGCGATTTCTGGTGTATTACTGCGGCAGTCGGGCTAACCTTTGCCGTCAGCCAGGCCATCCTCGCCTCGTTGGTACCCTATGCCCGGGACATCGGCATCGGCACCGGCCAGGCATCGGTGCTGATATCAGTACTGGCCCTGTCGTCAATCTTCGGCAAGCTCGCCTTCGGAGCTATTGCCGACCGGATCGACAAACGCTGGCTCCTGCTGGTGATCATCCTGTTCATCCTGGTCCAGCTCGGCACCCTGCTCGCCGAACCCGGTTTCATCGCCCTGCTGGTGATTCTAAGTATCGCCGGCTTCGCCACGGGCGGGGAGCTTCCGGTGTGGGCGGCACTGGTGGCAGACCGCTTTGGCTCTCTGTCCTATGGCAGCGTCATGGGGGCCATGAACTTTCTCAACATGTTCTGCTCCCTTCTGGCGCTGCGCTACATCGGAGAAACCTACGACCGCACCGGTGACTACCAGCTCGCCCTGCAGAGTTTCATCGTGGTGGTCGGGATCGCGGTGGTAGCCACCCTGCTAATCACGAAGCCGACCCGCCCATAAGAGCTCAGATATCCACAGGCTCCGCGTAGAATTGCGAAAACCACTTGCGAAAGCGGAAGATCGGTCCATCACCATCGCAGAGCAGCGGCTTGGGGCGGTACTTCTTGTTGTTCCAGATCACCATGTCGACGGCCTCGAAGCCGGCGGAATCCTCGCCCTCCGCCTGCCCGATCGAGTGCTGGTAGACATGCTCCGCCAGCTGCCGCTCGGGCGAACCTTCAGGATAGTCACGGAACGTGAAGTGCATGCGACTCAGGGTCAGTTCCCTGGTCACTGGCAGCGGTGTGGAAAACATCAGTACGGTCACATCGCCCTGGGTGTGGCGGACAATATTGATCCCCGGGCCATGGTTGTCACCCACAATGTAACCCTCCCCGATGTCGAACTGAAATACGTGGCCCTCTGTGCTGAAAGTACCCGGTGGAATCTCCGGCGCCCCGTGCAGATACTTCAGGTGTGGATAGTCGACCCCGTTCTCGGCGATCTCCTGGATGCAGGTCGAAATGTTCCACTCCCCGTGACGCATCGGCACGTAGTCTGTCGCCAACAGTTCGGGCACCTCGGGAATGGGCCAGGCGGGCGCTACTGCATCCGGGTGGTACCATGCCCAGATCATGCCGTATCGCTCTTCGACCGGCAACGTGCGTAGAACCACCTGCTTCTGGGCGAGTGCAGGCAGTGATTTGGCATAGGGAATGTGCTTGCACCAGCCTTCGGCATCGTATTGCCAGTGATGGAAGGGGCAGCGCAGGTTATTTCGCTGCACCGTGCCACCGTGGCCCAGGTGGGCTCCGAGGTGGGGACAGAATGGATCGGTGATGCCGACAGCGCCGTCCTCGCCGCGAAACATCACCCATTCCTGGTCAAAGGCTTGCACATTCCGCACCTCCCCCGGGGCCAGAGTGTCGGAGAGATCCACCACGTACCAGCCGATCGGGATGGGAAAAGGACAGCGCTCAAGTTCCTTGCCGACCTGGATCCTTTCTACGCTCATATCGTTCATCGCTAACCTCCTGTTTGAATATCAGCGCCCAAGTATTGCCCCGGCGACGCCGGAGCAGCAGAAAGCCGTTTCTGCATTGGGCACCTGATTGGCCGCGACACCACGAATCTGGCGCACTGCCTCGGTAATGTTGTTCATGCCATGGATATAGGCCTCGCCCATCAGACCACCATTGGGGCTCAGCGGTGTCTTGCCGGTAAGCTCCATGTGGCCATCGGCGATATAGTGCTTCCCCTCCCCCGGCGGGCAGAAGCCGAAGGCTTCAAGCTGTCGTAGGATCTGGGGAGTGAAGTTGTCGTAAATCATTGCCACATTCGTCTCCCTCGGCGCCACCCCTGCGCTGTGTGTCAAGCGCTCACTGACTCTTTCTGACACTGCCAGCCTGGAGAGGTCGCCCTCGTAGAAGTCGGAGATGATCTCGTGGTTGTAGAGGAACGCGTACTCCGCACCCAGGATACGGACCGGCGGCTGACGCAGGTCCCGGGCCCGGTCCATGCGGGTAATGACCAGCGCGACCCCGCCGTCGCTCTCCTGACAGCAATCCAGCAGATGCAACCAGGGCGCGACGATCCAGCGGGATGCCTGATGCTCCTCAAGGGTAATCGGCTTGCCGTAAAACCAGGCTGCCGGGTTGGTGGCAGCGTGCTTGCGCATCAGCACGGAGATCCTGCCGAGGTCCTCAGAGGAGACGCCGTAGCGGTGCAGGTAAGGGCCAGATGACAGGGCCTCCCAGGTCGCCGGCGTCTGGGCACCAAAGGGCAGGCACCATTCGATGAAGGTAGAACTCTTGGCATATGGGTTCATGGCCATCTGCGGCTGGCCGAATCGGTACTGGGAGCGCTCGTTCATGGCCCGCCAGACCACCATCACATCGCACATGCCGGACTCCACGGCGTTGCGGGCATGCACCAGAGTTGTGACCGAGGCAGCACCTCCCTGGGGTGCGCGCAAGGTGTACTTCAGTTCCTGCACACCCAAGTTGCGCATCATGTCCACTTCATCACTGGGGTCCAGGTCGAAGGTGAGCATCCCATCCACAGCCGCGGGTTCAAGGCCGGCATCGCGCAGAGCCGCCAGCACGGCCTCCGCGGCCAATTGCTGCTCCGAGCGACCGGAGTTACGGGAGAATTCGGTCTGGCCGATCCCGACGATGGCGGCCTGCTGACCTGCACTGCTCATGGGCCCTCTCCCGCCGCCGGCACGAACACCGGCACCTGGTGCCCACCGCGGGTGCTGGCAAAGGCCACGGCCACTTGCATGCCGACTTGCATCGCCGCGGGATCCACGTCCTCGACATTGCTGACCAGGCGCAGCCCCTCCTCCAGTTCCACCACGGCTACCACCGGCGGCTCGGCGAAGCCCACCGCGGCTGGATGCACCGGCTGGATCCAGCTGAGGACGCGCCCCCGACCGCTAAGGCTGTGCTCCACCTTTTCGGTGCTGTGGCAAGCAGGACACATGCCCCGTGGGGGATGCCTGAGCTGGCCACAGGCACCGCACTTCTGTGCGACGAAGCGACCTTCGTCGGCGGCCTTCCAGAAGAAGGCGCCGTCGGTGGTCATGACAGGGTCCGGTCGCTCCGGATTGTCGGTTCGGGTGGCAGGCATGAAACTGATTCTCAATGACTGGGACAGCCATAGTGTCCACGGACCCGGATCCACTTTGAATCGCCTGAACTTACATAAGGCTGAGCAAATTAGGTCACTACTGACCCCATTGGTGTCGCGCAGCAGGTCCAGCGTGGAAACCACCAGACCTTTCCCCCGGGTGCCGGCTCAACTGGCTGGAACACGACCTGAACCTGCTGGCCGAGCGTGATGTCCTGCCAGGGCACGCTGTTGATCCCGGCCCCCGCCTCTGCCACGAGGTTGCCCACCAGGCGCACGTCCGGGTCCTCCTCCAGGGCCACGATGACGATGTTGTAGGGGGCCAGGCCGGCAAAGGGTTCCACCAGGGGCGGGTGAGGTTCCGCCGCCGACCAGATGGTGCCGCGGCCCGAAACCTCTACCCATTCGGGCGCGAGCTCAGGTACCCAGGGGCTGCGATAGCGGGGTGGAAACAGCAGGCTGCCGGTGGCAGGGCAGCGCTGCACCAGCAGGCGCTGCTGTCGGCAGCCTTCCCAGAAAGGTGCGGTCAGGGAGTCCAGTTCCGGCAACGGCAATGTGTTCATGGTCAGTTCCGCAGGATCAGGGCGCTGGTGGGTACCGAGGAGCCGCCCGTAACCAGGCAACTGCGGGCGTCCGCTACCTGATTGCAGGATGTGCCCCGAAGCTGGCGCACCCCCTCGCCGACAAGGTTGAAACCGTGAATGTAGGCCTCGGACAGGCCACCACCGGAAGTATTGACCGGCAACCGTCCGCCGAGCTCCAGCGCGCCCCCCTCCGAATAGGCGCCGCCCTCGCCGCGGCCGCAAAAGCCGTAGGACTCCAGCGCCTGCAGTACCAGTGGGGTGAAGGAGTCGTAAAGCTGGGCGACATCGATGTCCGCGGCCTGAAACTCCGAGCGGCTGTAGAGCGCCCGGGCACATGCCTGCGCCGCACCCGCGAGCGGATCGGGCGCGAAATAGTTCACCATGGAGTGGCTCTGGGGGCCGATTCCCTGGGCAAAGGCATGCACGTATACCGGCCGCTGCCGGCAATCACTGGCCCGCTCAGCAGCGGTCAGCACCACCGCCACCGCGCCGTCGGACTCGAGGCAGTTGTCGAAAAGGCACAGGGGCCGGCTAACCCAACGAGCATTCATGTACTGCTCCCGGGTCAGCTCGCGTCCATACATGCAGGCCCGGGGGTTGTTGCCGGCATGGCGACGGCAGGCCAGGGCAACGTTGGCGAAGTGGTCCCTGGTAATGCCGTACTCGTGCATGTAACGGCTGGCAAGCAGGGCTATCTCGTCCACGGGGCGGATGACACCCCAGGGACGGCACCAGTTGGCGGCAGTGGTCAGCTGCGCCGAGGCAGCCTGATTCGACCACAGGCGCTGGCCGGAACCCCGCTTGCGCGAGCGCCAGGCCACACCCACACGGCACTGTCCGCTAGCGACCGCCATGGCCAATTGTCCCACCACGCCGGGGCCCCCGCCGCCACCATGCCCCACCTGCGCGAACCAGCGGATATTGCCCATTCCCAGGTTCTTGGCCAGCTCCTGTTCCGGGGTCGATTCCATCGTGTAGGAGGCCAGCCCATCTACATCACCCGGCGCCAGCCCGGCATCCGCCAACGCCGCCAGCACGGCTTCGCAGGCCAGTTCAGTCTCCGTAGGTTCCAGCTGGCGCGCGAAACGGGTCTCGGCGATGCCGACGATGGCGGTCTTGTCGATAAGCATGTTGCTGTCTATGTTTCTCCGGGTGGATGCCACCAGATTAGCCGCTAGCAGCCTCCCTGTACGCATTGGCAGGGAGGCTGGCTGCAAGCGTATCCGGCCTGTAAAGTATCGGAACTGGCCAGCGTGTTTCCAGACAGCAAAACACAAAGCGCCACTGCCCTACAATCGCAGCCTCGCCACTACGGATTGCAAGCACATGCCCCAACCTAAAATTGCTACCCAGGGAACCGCTGTGGTGTGCATGGAGTTGCAAAGGGGCGTAGTCGGCGACCTGAGTAGCCTCACATCACTCAGGGATGTTGTCGAACAGCAGAACATCATTGCCATGACCCGCAATGTACTGGAGGTCGCACGGACCAATTCGGTACCGGTGGTCCACTGTACCGCGGAGTTTCGCCAGGATCGCCGGGGTTCGGGTAGCAACGCGCCAATGCTCGAGTACATGCAGACGCTACCGGGCCATATCGAATGCGGCAGCCCCGCCGCCATGGTGGTTCCGGAGCTCGGTCCCGCAGCCGAGGATCTGGTTGTCAGCCGCCTGCACGGTGTCTCGCCCTTCACCGGCACTGCCCTCGACCCGATCTTGCGCAACCTGAAGGTATCCACTCTGCTGGTGGCTGGTGTATCGGTCAACATAGGTATCCTCGGTCTGGTGATCGAAGCGGTGAACCGCGGCTACCGAGTGGTATTGCTGGAGGACGCCGTCGCCGGTTATCCCGCGCACTACGTCGACGACGTGAAGCGCTACACGCTGCGGCACCTGGCCAGCTTCATGCGCTGCAGGGACATCCTTGCGCAATGGTCCACCCGGTGACCGACACCTGCTCCTGGGGTGAAGCCATCCGTCGACACGCCCAGCGGCGCGATGGGGACATAGCACTCGTGAGTGCACAGGGCGAAACCTCCTGGGCCCACCTGGACCAGCTGGCCACCCGTCTGGCGCACCTCTACCTGGCACGCGGCGCAAGCGCGGACAGCCTGGTAGCGATTGCCCTGACCAACGACCTGGCTTGCGTGGTCGCGGCGATCGCCTGCTGGAAGGTGGGAGCAACGCCTCTCGTACTGCCGGCAAACCTGACCACTGCCGAGCGACGGGCCCTGCTGACGGTGGCGGAGCCAGCGCTGCTGGTCGGCACGGCCGACCTGGAGGAAGCAACGGCTGGGCAGGCACCGCCACGCATTCCATCGCCCCTGGCCGACAGCGCCCACTGCCCCACGACCCCTCTGCCGGAAACCGTCTCACGCTACTGCCGCGCCACCTGCTCGGGCGGCAGTACCGGCACGCCCAAAATTATTGTCGACCATACACCGGCCAGCTGTGACCCCGACACGGGCACCTACACCATGCCCGCAGGGAGCACTACCCTGGTGCCTGGCCCGCTGTATCACTCCGGTCCGTTCCTCAACAGCTTCTGGACGCTGCTGGGGGGAGGCTGCCTGGTGCTGATGGAACGTTTCGATCCGGAGGCGACCCTGCGGCTCATCACCAGCCGACAACCTCACTACCTGGGGCTGGTGCCGACCATGATGCTGCGGATCTGGCGCCTGCCAGAAACGATGCGCCGGGCCTGCGACACATCGTCACTGCAACGCGTGGTAACCAGCGGTGCGCCCTGTCCCCCGTGGCTGATGCGGTCGTGGATCGACTGGCTGGGGCCGGAGCGCATGGTCGAGGCCTATGGCGCCAGCGAACGGGTAGGAGGCACACTGATTTCCGGGCCCGAATGGCTCAGCCACCCGGGCTCGGTCGGCAAACCTACCTTGGGGCGGCAGGTGCGTATTGTCGGCAGCGATGGGCAGGTGCTGCCACCGGGCGCCATCGGCCGGGTCTTCCTGCACGGCGGCGACCAGCCCGATACCTTCCACTACCTGGGCGCGGAGCCCGAGCGCAGTGCCGATGGCTGGGTCACGCTCGGGGACCTGGGCTATCTGGACGACGAGGGCTACCTGTACCTCACCGACCGCGAGACCGACATGGTGGTCACGGGTGGGGCCAATGTCTATCCAGCTGAAGTCGAGGCCGCAATCGAAGCCTTCCCGGGCGTGCTCTGCGCCGTGGTAATAGGCCTTCCGGACGACGACCTGGGTCAGCGCCTGCACGCCATCGTCGAATCGGCACAGCGCCTGGAACTCTCCACCCTGCAGGCCTTCCTGGGCGAGCGTCTGAGCCGGTCCAAGCTGCCACGCAGCCTGGAGCAGGTCAGCGGACCGCTGCGCAACGACGCCGGCAAGGTCAGGCGCGCGGAGCTGCGCGCGGCCCGACTCTCCTCAACGATGCCTCGCCACTTCGACCCTCAGTTGAACTCGTAGCGGAAGTCGATACCGTAGCTGCGGGGTTCGCCGAACAGGGCACCGGCCCAACCCAGGGCCCCAAAGTCGATACCGAAGTGGCGGTAGTGCTCATCGGTCAGGTTTTTGGCCCAGAGGGAGACCCGCAGCTGGTGCGTGTCATCGCCCCCCAGGGGAATGTCACTCAGGCTCAGGCGGGCATTGACCAGTGTGCGATTGTCCGAGAAGTCGAGCTGGTTCTGGAAAGGATGGAATACAAACTTGTCCTTGTAGGTGACGTCTACCCGAGCGGAAACCAGGCCATAGCTGGTCTGGGGGAACTCGTACTGCAACCCGAGCGCCGCAGAATGCCTGGGGGCGTAAGAGACTGTGGTAATGCCCGAAATGTCCTCGGGCTGATCGGTGGCCGGGTTGATCCCCACGTACTCATCAAAGGAGGCATCAAGATAACCGTAGGTGAGGTCGACCGTTAGGCCATCGGCGACCACCGCCAGCAGGTCGGCCTCAAAGCCTTGGTAGACACCCTCGCCCGCGTTGACGATACGGCTCGAGGCACCGCCGGTGCCAGCCTCGAACTGGGTGATCTGGATGTCGGTGTAGTCATTCCAGAACAGGGCCATGTTCAGGCGCACCCGGCGGTCGAACAACTCGGATTTCACTCCCAGTTCATAGGCATCCACGATTTCCTCGTCCGCCGGTGTCCGGAAGGCGGCAGCTGAGCCGGAACGGGCGTTGAAACCACCGCCATTGAAGCCCCGGGTGTACTTGGCGTAGACGGCCATTTCATCCGTGAGCCGATAGCTGAAATTCAGCACCCCGCTGACGTTGCTCCAGTCCTCCTTCACGCCGATTCGATCGTCGAAGGTTACGTGGCCGAAGTCCTCATTGAAGACGAAGCCCTCCCGCTCTTCGTCCGTATAACGCAAGCCCGCGGTCACTGTGAGCGCGTCCGTGAAGTCGTAGCTCACCTGGCCGTAGACGGCCCAGGATTCCATCTCCTGGCCATAGGAGAAGTCCTGCACACCATTGAAGTTCGGGTCGGCACCGGGCACGCCGAAGGGCAGGGGCAGGCGCTGGGTACCGATGCACAGCCCGCCCTCGCAGAAGCCCAGGGCGTCATAGGCGGCAAACAGGTCCGGGTTGCCGGCCAGGAAGATGATAGGCAGAGCGAAAGTCTGGGGCTGATCCTGGAAGATATCCTCTTTATAGAAGAAGGCGCCGGCCGTGTAATTGAGACGGTCACTGAGCGCGGAGCCGAAGATCTGGAATTCGTGGGTGGTCATTTCCATATCGCTGAGCACCCCCGCCGAGAACTCGGGTGTCGGCACCGGGGCGCCGCCGCCGTAGAAGGCGTCGCGGGCGATATAGGCGCCGCCGTAGTCAGCTCCGGCATAACCCCACTGGGTCTCGCGGTGACCGAAGATGTACTTGAGGGTGATAGGTTCTAGATCCCAGGCCACGGTCAGCGCATGACCCTCAACCTCCAGCCACCCCTCGGTATGGCCATCCATGCTGAACCGGGTCTGGCGCCGTGTGGGATCACCCACCTGGGCGGCCATTTGCTGATACATTTCGCCGCCGAGGAATTCATAGGGAAACGGCGTGGTAGTGAAGCCGTCATAGAGGTAGTCCTTGACCGCAATGGTCTGGAAGGGCGGCGCCGAGCCATCGTTGTCGGTCCTGTCGTAGCTATAGTCCACGAGCAGGGTGTCAGTGGGCGCCCAGCGCAGGGCGAGCCGCCAGGCATCGTCATTCTGCGAACCGAACTCGCTGACCACCCGGTCCGCAGGCGGTATGGGTGGGCCGTCGTACTCGTTCTTGGCCCAGCCGTCCACGCGTTTCTGGTGCCAGGAAATTTTCGCGGAGACGTTGGCCACCTCCGGCAGATTCATGCTCAGGCCGTAACGCCGCAGATCCCAACGCCCGAAGCTGGCATCGGCCTTGAGGTCGAACTCCCCGGTCGGCTTCGCGGTGGTCACGGTGATCGCCCCACCCGTGGTGTTGCGCCCGAACAGGGTGCCCTGGGGCCCGCGCAGGACCTCGATGCGCTCGATGTCGGCGATGTCGAACACCGCCCCCATGGTTTTGCTGACATAGATGTCGTCGATATAGAGCCCGATCTTCGGATCGGCCATCAGGGCCGTCTCACTGGTGCCGATCCCGCGAATGAAGATGGTCATGCCGGCGTTGGTATTGGGTGACTGCTCGATGACGACATTGGGCGCAAAGGCGCCGATGTCGGACACATCGTACACACCGAGGGCGTCCAGCTTGTCGCTACTGAAAGCGGTGATTGCAATGGGCGTATCCTGCAGATTGGCCTCGCGTCGCTGGGCCGTGACCACCACCTCTTCCAGGGCCTGCATTCCACTCTGCTGAGCAACGGCCGGACTGGCCGCGGGCAGAGCGCCCACAGCCAACATAAGCGCAGGCAGCGCCCGGTGAGGCACCCGACGTTGATTGTATCTTTGCTTGAAACAAGGCTTCTTTACCATGGTGTCATGCCTCTCAATTTATTGTCGATGAGTATCGCCCGACCATCGAAAAACGTGGCCACTGTCGGTGCCTCGCACCGGGTCGGAGGTCATGTCGCAGGGGGATTCTTGCGCCATCGGCAGGTCGAGCATAGGCAGCCAATGACGCGATAGTGGCCAGTGAGAACTCAATAGCGGCCAGCAGCGGGAAGGTGCGCTGCGCCGCTGGCCGGGATTCCTGTCAATGTTCAGCCAAATGCACCCGTTATGGTCATCTGGCCACATAGCCACCGTCGGCGACCATCGGATGCCCCACTACAAACGAGGCGGCATCGGAACAGAGCCAGACCACTGCCTCGGCGATTTCCTCCGGTTCCGCGAGCCGGCCGATGGGATGCATATCGGCGATGGCGGCCTCCTTCTCGGGATCTCCCTGCAGCCAGTCCTCGACGATCCTGGTGCGGGCACTGCCGGCACAAATCGCATTCACACGCAGCCCCTGTTGTACGTATTCGAGAGCCGCGGTCTTGGTCAGCCCAATTACCGCGTGCTTGGCGGCGACATAGCCGCACTGGCCGGGAAAGCCGATCAGTCCCGCTCCGGAGGCCGCGTTAACGATTGCGCTGCGAGGCTGCTTGAGCATATGCGGAATCTGATACCTCATGCAGAGATAGACTCCACGCAACATCACCGCAATGGCCCGATCAAACTGCGCCACGGGCATGTCTGCGACATAGTGGGCCTCACCACTCATACCGGCGTTGTTGTAGGCAAAATCGAGGCGTCCGAATGTGTCGATGGCCGCTGTCACCATCGCTTGCACGGCATCGTCATCGGCAACGTCGGTCGCGGTGGCGATGGCGTCGGTGCCACCGTCGCGCAGCGCTTTCGCCGTAGCCTCCGCGCTCACCCCGTCGATATCTGCCACTACCACCGCCGCGCCACGGGCGGCGAACAATTGCGCTGTGGAACGGCCGATGCCCGATCCGGCACCGGTGACGATTGCAACTTTACCCTTCATGTCTGCGCCCTTGATGTCCGTCATGGAGATTCCTCTTATGGTTAGGGTGGATCAATCCGGAGGCAGGGGTCCGCCGGCCATGGCGCCGCCGTCCACCAGGTATTCCGCGCCGGTGCAGTAGGCGGCGGCGTCAGAAGCCAGAAACGCCACCATATGGGCGACATCCACCGGCTCACCGATACGCGGTATCGGCAGGGCGGCGATGGTGCCCTCGCGATCGGCAGTGGCGAATTCGGGGGCATTGACCATGGCGGTATCAATCAACCCCGGGTGCACCGAATTGACCCGGATGCCTGCGTGCCCAAGTTCCAGCGCCGCCGAACGACTTAAACCCCGCACGCCAAATTTGGAGGCGACATAAGCGCTGACGCCTGGTACACCCTCGATACCGGCTGTTGAAGAGATATTGACGATGGCCGCAGCGGAACTGCGTCGCAGCAACGGCAGAGCCGCCTGCATGCCCAGAAAACAGCCCAGCAGATTGGTGTTCAGCACCTGCATGAAGTCTTCCTCGGACATGGTGTCGATGCTGCCCACTTTGATGATGCCGGCGTTATTGACCAGGATATCCAGTCCGCCATAGGCCTGCTCCGCAGTCGCTACGGCCTTCTGCCAATCCGCCTTGGAGGTGACATCGAGAGGCGTGAAGACACAGGCCTCTGCCAATTCCCGCGCCAGCGCTTGCCCTTCCACGGTAAGGATATCCCCGATCACCACCCTTGCTCCGAGGGCCGCGAACAAGCGTGCCGTGGCGGCACCCTGGCCACGGGCAGAGCCGGAAATCAGCGCAACTTTGTCCTGCAACTCAACCATCTCAGAACACTGCCAGCGGATTGACTGGACAGCCGGTAGCACCCACTACGCGGATCGGCGCCACGGTAAACAGAAATTCCCAGCGGCCCCGTTCCCGGCAGCTGGCCAAGAGCGCATTCAGGCGTACATTGTCGATCAGATGCAGACCGATACCGACGATGCCCACCTGGTGGATCGGAAACGGCCACTGTTCAATTCCCAGCCCCGGCATCATGTCGGAAATGCCGTCGCCGCAGAGCACCGCGATTCGGCGCTGGTGTAACCAGGGCAGACATTCGGGATGCAGCCCCGCCAGCCCCTCGGTGAAGGGGCTCAGCTTGCCGTCCTGGGCGGCGACCCGCGCATCGCGGCCGGTGGAGATGATCAGGATGTCGCCCTCCTCCGCCCGCACTCCCTGGGCGCGCTCGGCGGCCTCCAGATCGGCCACCCCAATCGGCTCATTGGCGCCCAGAAAGGGTTCACCCCGGGCCCCGGGCACATCCAGCAGCACGCCGCGGCCAACAATGCCCTCGGCAGTAGTCATAATGTCATTGCGCGCGGCGCCACCATTGCTCTTGACCCACTCGGGACCCAGACCGTTGTACATCTGGCCGCGCACGAACATATGGCAAAGCGCATCGATATGGGTGAGGCCACAGCCGTGGACCTGGGTGCCGATGTAGTCCTGGGTGGACTCATAACCCGGGATGCCGCTGGCATTCAGGGCATCGCCACTGGTGAGCATGTGGTGCTGGGCGGGGTGGGGCGTATCGGGAGTGGGGTTGACGGCGAGATTGTGAGCCATGCTGATACTCACGCCCTCGGTCACCAGGGCGGCACCGCGGCGACGCTGCCCCGGACCCAGGTAGTTGAGCGCCCCGAGCTGGTCGTCCGTGCCCCATCTCCCCCAGTTTTTGGTCTGGGCGTAGATATGATCCATCTCCGCGGGGGTTGGCGTCGACAATTCCTGTGCCTTTTCCGTCATTGCGAACTCCTTTCACTAAAAGGGACGGGTGCCGGCGATCTCCAAGCGCTGCATAACCCGTGCCTGAGCGGTGTCGAAGGGGGCACGTTTGTGGTTGGTGCAGCGGTTGTCCCAGATCAGCAGATCCCCGGCCCGCCAATGATGTTCGTAATAAAACTCCTCCCGGTCCACGTGCTCGCGCAGCAACTCCAGCAGCCTCGCCTCCTCCTGCGCGTCGATATCCCCCAGCAGCTTTGCCACGAAGGGGCTGAAATACAGAGATTGGCGCCCGGTATCGGGGTGGGTGCGCACCAACGGGTGGGAAAACTCCGGCACCTCCTCAGTGATGTAGTGCTGGTGCTCTCCCGACATCGCGCGGCCATAGCCGTCACCTGCGAAGGGGTTGCGCACCACTCCACGCAGGGCGCTCAGCCGCTGGCGCAGCTCCGGCGCCAAGGCCATAAACGCCTGCTGCAGGTTGGAGAAGCTGGTTTCGCCGCCGCTGGCAGGCACCTCCACGGCATAGAGCATGGTTGCCGCCGGCGGCACCGGCATATACATGAGATCGGAATGAGCGGGCAGGGGAATGGTGGCACCGACTCCGCCCTCGCGGTTGGAGATCTCCACCACCCGCGGCTGATCGACACCACCGGCCACCGGCAGTCCTGGCGGCGGCACATACTCCGGGCCGAACCACTCCGAGATTTCGATCAGGCGACGCACATCCAGATCCTGATCGCGAATAACCAGCACTGCGTGTTCGCGGAACGCGCACAGCATGCGATAGACCGCATCCCCGGGCGGATCCCGGCGCAAATCGACCCCACGCACTTCAGCTCCGACCGGAGCCGGCAATGCTTCTACGACGACCTGTGCTGCTGACATTGCTTGTTGCCCCTCAACCGCGCTCCGGCGCCTCAGGCAGGCCGGGCGACCACTCCCGGGCGCCGCCCAGTATCCACGCCGTTTTCGATCACTGTTTCACCGTTGACCACAGTTGCCATGATACCCGTGGGCACGGCCCGGAAACGTTCCTCACCGGTGACCCGGTCGCGCTCCATCCGGCAGCTGGCGACGGCGATGCGCTCGGGATCGAAAATGAACAGATCCGCCGCGCGCCCCGCCAACAGCATACCGCGATCGTGCAGGCCCAGCAGGGCAGCGGGCACCGCTGTGATCATGCGGATCGCCTCCTCCAGCCGCCACACTTTGTCGGTGCGCACCCACTGGGCCAGGAAGTGGGTTGACCAGGCCTGTCCGTCGTCACGATCCAGATGCGCGCCACCGTCTGAAACCCCCAGAATCATCTGCGGATGGCGCTGTACATCCACCAACAGACGTCGCCATTCGGGGGATTCGTTGGACCAGTGAAAGACCGCGTCAAGGTTGTCCGCCAGGGCGACATCGAACATCACATCCGCCGGATGCCGCTCCTGTTCGCGGGCGATATCCCCCAGCGTGCGCCCAATCAATTCCCGATTTACCGCGGCGGCGGAGTCGGCCAGAGTCATGGTGTCCCAGTGCGGCGGCGGCAGGGTGGAGCCGACTACGGGATCCTTGTTGGGCGCGTCGATCGCGGCGCGCAGGACGGCGCGCTGCTCCGGATCCAGGAGCATCAGCCGACGCTCGCTCAGGGAGGCGGTCATCATCTGCTGCCACAGGGGCACGCCCTCGTAGCGCGAGGTGCCCTTTTTCAAGGTGAAGGGGCCGCTGACGGGCCGCGTCATCAGCAGGGAATACACCGGTGCGCCGGCGGCTGCGGAGCGGTTGAGAAAAGCCTCGGCCTCGCGCCAGGACTGGCTTGGGGCATCGATCTTGGAGCGCCCACCCAAGCCCTGTATCACCACCGGTACCCCGCTGCGCCGGGCCAATTCGATCATGAACTCCCGATCCGGCTCCGAGACCCCCTCGGCGGCACTCTCGGGGGCGAAGGAAAAACTGCCGCGCCCATAGCGCCCGAGCACATCGGCCAACGCCCGCAACTCATCGTGACTGGCAAGGCGACTGGGGCAGGGGCGATCAGCGGAATCGATATGGGTGGGGGCCTGGGAGCTGGAAAAGCCCAAAGCGCCCGCAGCCATGGCGTCCTCGAGCAGCTTGCACATGGCCGCCACTTCAGCATTGGACGCCTCCCGGGTGTAGGCGTCCTCGCCCATTACCCAGCGGCGCATGGCCGAATGGCCGATGTACATCCCCATATTCAGGCCGATTCGCCCCTGCAGGGAGTCCAGAAAGTCGCTGAAACCGGAATGTTCCCAGCGCACGTGGGCCAGGGCATCCAGGCCCATACCCTCGACGCGGGCAAACAGTTGTGCGGTAAACTCCCGATCCCCCGGCTTGCAGGGAGCGACGCTGAACCCACAGTTGCCAGCGGCGATGGTCGTCACCCCGTGCAGGGCCGCGGTATCGCAGAGCGGATCCCAGGTAATCTGCGGGTCGTAGTGCGTGTGAGCGTCGACGATACCCGGCGCTACCACATGGCCTTCGGCATTCACCACCTGCTTCGCTGTCACTCCGCCCAGGCGCCCGATGGCACTGATACGCCCATCGACGATACCCACATCAGCAATACGCCCTGGCATACCGGTGCCATCAACGACCAAGCCATTGCGAATGACACAGTCCAGCATAATTTCTCCCGCTCTCGTATATTCCCGGGCGATCCGCGCGAGCGCTACAGAGCCAGCTCGCCGCCCGCCAGCCATTGCTCAAAGGAGGATCGCATGACGGCATCCACCAGCTCGATACGCAGGCCATAGGGGTTGGTATGAAAGGCAAACAGGGCGGGTGACTGGTCGCCGGAAACACCGGCGGCCTCCAGCGGCATGCCGGCCGCCGCCAGCTGGCGCGAGGTTTCCGCCAGGTCCTCGACCCACATGCCGACGTGGTGCAGGGCTTCGCCGGGTTGCAGACGGTAGTACCCGCCGGGCTGGGCCTCGATCAACTCCAGCACGGTGTCCCCCTCGGTGGCGCAGACAAAGGTCAGGTTCACCCGCTCCTCGCCGGCCGCAGTCCTGAGCGTGAGCTCGGCAGTGCGAACCGGCGTCCACTCCAGTTCCAGCCAGCGGCCCAGATCCGCCATGGCAGCGTCGATATCCGCCACCAGGAGACCGCTCTTGAAGATATTCTTGTGCTGTCGATTCATGTCTGGAATGCTCTCCGTTGCACCATCAATACTGGCTCAAGCTGCCAGCCGTGACATGTCGCCCCACATGTCGGATTCGGCCAAACACGTGTCATTGCGGGGTTGGGCACGAGAGACGACTTATGGCCGCCATGATACGGCTTTGGCCATTTAGGACATGTCCCGCATCATGCGTTATCAGATGACCCTGTCGACAATGGCCCCAGGGCAACCACAGGGAGATACGGCGTGAGCAAGCTCGATGACAGAACGGCACTGGTCACCGGCGCCGCCTCCGGTATCGGCCTCGCCTCCGCCAGGGCGCTGGCGGAGGCGGGCGCGCGCCTGGTGATCGCCGATATCGATGGCACCGGTGCAGAGCGCGTGGCACAGGAACTGCGGACAGACGGCCACGAGGCCGTGGCGGTCACGGTGGATCTCGCACTGCCGGATTCGGTCCGGGCGATGATCCAGGCGGCCATCGACCAGTTCGGTACCCTCGATATTCTGCACAACAACGCTGCCAATACCGCGGTGGTAGCCCGCGACCTGGATCTCCTCAACCTGGACCTTGAGGTCTGGGAGCAAACCCTGGCGGTGAATTTGCGCGGGGTGATGCTGGGCTGCCAGTACGCCCTCCCCCACATGCTGGCCGCCGGCCGCGGCAGCATCATCAATACCTCGTCGGTCTCCGGCATGAGCGGCGACCTCGGCCTCACCGCCTACGGCGTCTCCAAGGCCGGGGTTGACACCCTCACCCGTTACATCGCCACCCAGTATGGCAAGCAGGGTATCCGCTGCAATGCCATCGCCCCGGGGGTGGTCAACACACCTGCCCTGCAGCAGAAGGCGTCGGCGGAGCAGCGCGCCATCTATGCCGCCCATCACCTCACCCCCGCCATCGGTGAACCGGAACAGATCGCCGCCGCCGTCGTGTTCCTCGCCAGTGACGACAGCGCCTTCATCACCGGCCAGGTAATCCGGGTAGACGGCGGCCTGATGAGCCACCACCCGGCTGTGGCCCACTTCCGGCCCGGAGCTTAGTCAGTCTCATGGATGATTTCAGCTTCGACCCCTTCGATCACCGCCAGACCCAGGATATGTGGGAGCTGATGCGGGAACTGCGGGCCAGGGCGCCAGTCTCTCGTCCGCGGCCCGGTTTTGTGTATCTGGCCCGTCATGCCGACATCAGGCAGGCGTTCAAGGATTCCAGCAATTATTCCAGCGCCGAGGGCTTCCGCGGCGAGGGAGTGGTGGTGCCGGTTGAAGAGAGTTTCCTCGGGGAGATCGATCCACCGCTGCACCAGGAACTGCGGGCCCTCCTGCGCCAGGTCTTCCGGCCCGGCATTGAGGACCAGGCCGAGGGCTTCGCCCGCCGCTACATCAACGATCTATGGCACGACATTGCCGCCCGCGGCGGTGCTGACCTGGTGTCGGGGTTTGCCTACCACATTCCCAGCGCGGTCACGACTCACCTGCTCGGCATCCACACCGACCACAACGAGCGGGTGGGCCAGTGGGGCTACGAGCTGATTCACAGCAGCTGGCCAGAGAAGAACGCGACCGAGCGCGGCGTAGGCCTGGCCGGCGCCTTCCCGGAGTTCGCTACTTTCCTTGATACCCAGATCGCCGAGCGCCGGGCCCGGGACGTACCCGGCAACGACCTCATCTCGCTGATGGTGCGGGCTGAGGTGGAGGGCGGGCGCAAGCTCTCGAATCTACAAATTCGTACCCTGGCGGCCAACGTCCTGCTGGCGAGCCTGTCCACCTCCAACCTGATCGGCAACCTGCTCTACCGCTTCGTCAGCGACGAAGGCTTCGAAAGTGCCCTGCGCCAGAACCCGGACAGGATTGTCAATGCGGTGGAGGAATCCCTGCGCTTCGAGCCACCGGCCATGTTCATGCTGCGCACTGCACGCAACAATATCGAACTGCACGGGGAGGTCATCCGGCAGGGCGAGCGGGTCCTTCTCGGCATTGCTTCGGGCAATCGCGATGAGAGCGTGTTCGAGGATGCGGACAGCTTCCGGATCGACCGTCCCAATGCCAAAGATCACCTCAGTTTCGCGCCCGGAGTACACCACTGTGTCGGCAATCAACTGGCACGCATGGAAGCCCGGGTAGTCCTGGAGAGCGCGGTCGAGATCTTCGCGCCAGGGCAGCTGCGGACCGCGCCGGGCTACCGCTTCGAGAACGTGCCGATGTTCCTGGAGCTGGGCCCCAATACCCTCGACGTGGTGGTGGACCGCCGCGCCGACACGGCTTGAGAAAAACCCGTCGTCACCCACCCTGCAGGAGAGCGCCCCACCATGCCCCAGAGCCGTGCCACCGTAATTGCGGCCGCCGAGAAGTACATCCACCAGGGACTGGTGGAGCACAAACCCGAGGAAGTGCCATTCGCCGAAGACGTGGTGCGCACTGAGCTGGGCATGGACACCGGCACCGGCGCCGCCGAGTTGCGGCAGCTATTGCGGTCGGAGGCCTACGAGGCGGTGGAGGGCGTGGCCAATCTGCGCTGGATCGTGGAGGGTGAGCAGGCGGTGGTGTTCTACGAGCAGAAGGTGTCCTTCCTGGAGGATCCCTTGCTGATCTGCACCCGTTTTCGCGTGGTCGACGGCCTGATCAAGGAGATCGAAATCCTGCTGTACGGCAAGGGCATGACCGATGCGATTGCCGAGAACGTGGCGCAGCTGGCAACCACCGGCTGAGCCACCGCCGCGCCCGCACCTACCTCAAAAGTCGTTAAAGGCCGGGATAAAGTTGCCGGCGGTGAGGCCGCCATCGACCACCAGATCGATACCGGCGCAGTAGCGGCTCTGGTCGCTGGCCAGAAACAGCACGGCGTTGGCCAGTTCCTGCAGGGTGCCGGGGCGAGGCAGAGCGCGACGCGCAAAATAATCCTGCACGTCCGCCGCCGCCGCGGCCAGCTGCTCCGCCCAGTCGGCGAACATCTCTGCACTGCCGTCGGAAGGACAGACCTGGTTGACCCGGATATTGCTGCGCCCCAGCTCCATCGCCGCCGAGCGGCTGAGGCCACGCAGGGCCCACTTGCTGGCGCCATAGGCGCTGAGCCCGTTCTGCCCGTGCAGGCCATCGACGGAACCGATGTTGACGATGGCGCCACCACCGGCGGCCTTCATCACCGGCAGGACCGCCCGGATGCCCAGAAACGGCCCCAGGGCGTTGACCTCGCAGAGACGCCGGAAATCCTCCGCGCTGGTGTTCTCGATGCTGCCCAGGTGCAGGACAGCGGCGCAGTTCACCAGCACATCCAGACGCTGCCAGCGCTGCATACAGGTGGCGACCGCCTGCTCCCAGTTGTCCTCGCTGGTAACGTCCAGGTGCTGGTAGACCAGGCCGGGAGCCTCAGCGGCGACCCGCTCGCCGTCCACATCATTGATGTCGCCGATCAGAACCCGCGCGCCCTGGGCGGCTAGGGTGCGCGCAATGGCCTCGCCGCCACCCCGCGCACCCCCGGTGACCAGGCAGACCCGATCCTGCAGCAGCGTGCCCGACTCCATGACTGCGCTATCGGCGCCCATCAGTCCAGTACCTCCAGTACCTGCTCGCGCAACTGCTGCAGGCGTTCGCGATAATGGTCGGCGGAGTCGGCCTCCAGTGCCAGCACCGCCCAGGTGACCCCGAGTTCACCCAGCTGCCGCAATTGTTCGACCAGGGCAGCTGGCTCCAGCCCGCCGCGGTCGGTCATGCTCCAGCCGAAGGGCACCATGCAGATATCCAGTGCCTGCTGCCGCCCGGCCTCTTCGCAGTAGCTGCGGGCCAGACTGATGCGCTGCTCCAGGGACGCCATATCCGCCAGCGCCGCGGTGACACCGCTGCGACTGGTCGGGAAGGGGCTCCAGCCATTGCCGTAGCGCACTGCTCTGCGGATGGCGTGCTCGCCGTTGCCGCCGACCCAAAGCGGCGGATGGGGCCGCTG
>JBGTGB010000243.1:0-1503 GCA_041746975.1 Haliea sp.
GTGGAGGGGATGCTTACTCGCGCAACGGATAAAGTGATAGAGAGATGCGACCCGCTCGACCGGATTGCGTAGAACACAACCAAATCTGGGATTTTTGACATGCGCACATGCTTCACCAAGACTGAAATGCCCATGCACAACTTTCAGGGCTCCCAACTGTCTTTCAGTTAGTCCCTCAATCGCGTTGGCCAGGCTCTTATCGTATACGCTTATTGATTGACCATCAGAATACCAACTGTTCTGCACCTGCCAGAGCGCTGTTCCAGCGGTCTTTGGGATATGGACCGAGAACAGCATGTCTTTCGGGACAGTGTCAATCATCTTCCTGATTAGCAAGCAAGGTCAGCCAGTCTCATTCCGAGCGACGAGTTGATTTTATGGTGCCCTCCACCACAGCTTCCGAGGGCGACACCATGGCGATGAACCGGATCCAGTTTCAGCCGGGCCTGTCGATGCCGGCGTTCCTGCGGAGCTTTGGCAGCGAGTCGCAGTGTGAGCAAGCGCTCGAAGCCGCGCGCTGGCCGCAGGGCTTTCGCTGTCCGCGCTGTGCGGGAGCGGATCACTACGTCCTGCGGGACGCTGCCCGCAAGGTCTTTCAGTGCCATGCATGCCGTCATCAAGCATCGCTGATTGCTGGAACGATGTTCCAGGGCACCAAGCTGGCGCTCACCACGTGGTTCCTGGCGATCTACCTGATCAGTCAGGCCAAGACCGGATTGTCGGCGCTGGCGTTGAAGCGCCATCTGGGGGTGAGCTACCCCACGGTCTGGCTGATGCAGCACAAGCTGATGCAGGCGATGAGCGACCGCGAGGATCGCTATGTCCTTGAGGGCACAGTGCATGTCGATGACGCCTACCTGGGTGGCGAGCGCACCGGCGGCAAGACCGGGCGAGGCTCGGAGAACAAGGTTCCCTTCATTGCCGCGATCTCGCTGACCGAGGAGGGCCATCCGTTGCGGGTGAGGCTGACAGCCGTGTCCGGCTTCACCCTCAAGGCGGTGTCGGCGTGGGCGAAGCACTACCTGGCCCCCGGCAGCGCGGTTTTCTCCGACGGGCTGGCCTGCTTTGGTGCGGTCACGGAGGCCGGCTGCACGCACCAACCCACAGTGATGGCTGGGCGCAAGCCCGATGCCGTCCCGCAATTCAGGTGGATCAACACCGTCATGGGAAACCTCAAGACCAGCCTGTCCGGCGCATACCATGCGTTCGAATTCCGAAAGTACGCCGCTCGCTACCTGGCCGCATTCAGCTACCGCTTCAATCGGCGGTTCGACCTGCGCACTCTGCATCAACGCCTCCTCGTCGCTGCCGCCACCTCGGCACCCCGTTCCGAGCGCTCAATCCGCTTGGCTGACGTTCGTTGCTAATCAGGTGCCAGCTTGAGTTGGGATTGCTACATGGTGGCCGTTCCCAGCGGTCCGTCGGAGGCCCAGAAGACGCGGATTCTCGGTGCTGGCCACGACGCTGGTTGCCCTAACGCGCCCGAGCTCTGGGGTACTCAAC
>JBGTGB010000244.1:0-2990 GCA_041746975.1 Haliea sp.
CGGGCTGACGTGCAATCTCACCCGTGCTGGTGTCCACCGCGAGCCCCTCCGGCGTTGCCACGGGAACCGGCGCCGACGCTGGCCGCACCTCCGCCAGGGCCCGGTGCAGGCCGCTGAAAATGCACTGGTGAACCGCGCGACTGTCGCGGAAGCGCACCTCGTGCTTGCCCGGATGCACGTTGACATCCACCTGCGCCGGGTCCAGATCCAGGTAGAGGACAAATGCCGGATGGCGGCCGTGATAGAGCACGTCGCGGTAGGCCTGCTTGACAGCATGCGCCACCAGCTTGTCGCGGATCACCCGGCCATTGACAAAGAAATACTGCAGATCCGCCTGGCTGCGGGAGAAGGTCGGCTGCGCCAGCCAGCCGCGCAGGCACATGTCACTGCGCTCCGTTTCTATGTACAGGGACTGCTCCATGAAGGCCGGCCCGCACACCGCCGCCACGCGCCGCTGCTGTTCGGAGGTGCTGGAGGCGCTGCCCAGATTATGGATGAGCTTGCCGTTGTGGCGCAGGCTGAAGGCCACCTCGAAGCGGGACAGGGCCAGCCGTTTGACCACCTCCTCAAGATGATTGAACTCCGTCTTCTCGGTGCGCAGGAACTTGCGCCGGGCCGGGGTATTGAAGAACAGGTCACGGACCTCCACCGTGGTACCCCGCGGATGGGGCGCCGGCCGCAGCTGCACCTCCATTTCACGTCCCTCGCAGAGGGCACTACTGCCCTCGCTGCTGTCATCCCGGTGGTTGCTGGTCAGCGTCAGCCGCGATACCGAGCCGATCGACGCCAGGGCCTCGCCGCGAAAGCCCAGGCTGCGAACGCACTCGAGGTCCTCGAGCGAGGCAATCTTGCTGGTAGCGTGACGGGCGAGGGCCAGCGGCAGGTCCTCAGGTTCAATACCGGCGCCATTGTCGCGGATCCGGATCAGCCGGGTGCCTCCGGACTCGACGTCAATCTCCACCCGGGTGGCGCCGGCGTCCAGACTGTTCTCCAGCACTTCCTTGACGACGGATGCAGGGCGCTCGACCACCTCGCCGGCGGCAATCTGGTTGGCAAGCCTCGGGCTGAGACGGTGAATTCTGGACATGGGCCGGGGGCGCCGCAGCGCTCAGGTGGTGGGGATTTTCAGCGTCTGGCCCACCAGGATGCGAGAATCACTGAGACCGTTGTGGTCCCGCAGCCGGTTTACGGGCACGTTGAAGCGCTGGGCGATTCCGGACAGTGTATCACCCCGGGCGATCACGTACTCCTGATAGCCCTGTTGCTTGCGCCAGGCCAGCAGCGTACCGGGGGGTGGCTGGGCAATAAACCAGTCGCGGATCCCGGCGTGAATAGCCTGAGCCACCTTGCGCTGGTAAGCCCGGGTACCCAGTTTCTGAGCCTCGCCGGGGTTGGAAATGAATCCGGTCTCCACCAGGATCGAGGGTATGTCCGGCGACTTCAGTACCGCAAACCCGGCCTGCTCCACATTGCGCTTGTGCAGGCGCGCCACCGTGTCCATGCGCCGCAGCACCTTGTCGCCCACTTTCAGACTGTGATCCAGGGTATTGGTCATGGACAGGTCGGTCAGCACGCTGGCCAGGATGTCGTCCTTGTCCGCTATTCTCACCCCTCCCACCAGGTCGGCCTCGTTCTCGCGCTGGGCCAGATAGCTGGCGGCAGTACTGGTGGCACCGCGCGTGGACAGCGCGTAGACAGAGGCGCCATTGGCCTCGCGGCGCATGAAAGCGTCGGCATGGATGGAGACAAACAGATCAGCCTGGCGCTGGCGGGCAATGTCGCGCCGGCCCTTGAGGCTGATGTAGTAGTCCCCGGTACGAACCATGGTCGGGCTGAAACCCTCATCCTGCTGCAGCAGCGAATGCAATTCGCGGGAAATTGCCATCACCACATCCTTCTCCCGCAAGCGGTTGGGCCCGATCGCTCCGGGGTCCTCGCCGCCGTGGCCGGCATCAATCGCAATAATGATGTTGCGCCGGCCGGACTCGGTGGAAGCGCTCTTGCGCACCTCCGCAACTTCTGGCTTCTTGCCCGGCGTGCGGTCGTAGAGATCCAGCACCAGGCGGTCTCCGGCCTGGGCATTGGCCTTGAGGGCAAAACTGCGAGGATCGACACCCTCCTTGATATCGAAAACCACCCTCAGATCGCGCCCGTCGCGCACTCCGGAGCGTACCATGGAGATCGGGGTGTGGGTCAGATCGAGGTTGGTGAGGCTGGCTTTGAGCGTTGCCGCAGACACATCCAACACAATGCGGTCCGGGTTTTCCAGAGTCAGAAGCCGGTGCTCGGCGGGACCTGTCAGGTCAAAGACGACTCGAGTGTGGTCCGGAGCGCGCCACAGGCGCACATCGTGCACATCCACCGCCAGCGCGGGGAACGCCACCAAGCACCCGATAACCAGCCTGATCCAGAAAGCCCTGCTCATCTCACTCCAGTCGATTATCGGACACTATGTTCAGGCACTGGGCTGCCAGCGAGCCAAAACTGTACTTCCCAGTACCGACCCGACTCGCGCCCTGACACTACGACTACTGCCGGCTAGCGCTATAGTAATCGCTAAATCCGCGGGGGGCAAAGCGCCGGCGCCGCGCTCGGGCCATTCCACCAGGCACAGACTGTCAGCGGCGAAGTAATCGCGGATGCCGATAAATTCGAGCTCTGTGGGATCGCCCAGACGATAGAGGTCGAAGTGATAAACATCCAGTTGCCCGAGCCGGTACGGCTCCACCAGTGTGTAGGTCGGACTTTTAACCGCCCCCGTATGCCCCAGCGCCTGGATAAAGCCGCGGCAGAAGGTGGTCTTGCCCATGCCGAGTTCGCCCTGGAGATAGATGACCATGCCCGGCGAGCTGGCGACGGCCAGCGCGGCGCCGAGTGCCACCGTGGCATCCTCGTCGGGGACCAGCCAGCAGGCCTCCTCGACAATCATCCCAACAGGCGCCGCAGCGGCACCATCAGATCGCTGGCGAGCAGTCCGCGCTGGCCGTCGC
>JBGTGB010000245.1:0-28630 GCA_041746975.1 Haliea sp.
GTATAGCTGGTTACGCTCCAGATCTCGGATTCGATCTGCCAGTCCTCGGCCAGCAACTGAGCGGCGGCGATGACCTCGAGCAGGATGGTTCCCGAACCCAACAAGCGGACCCTGCCGCTGGCTTGCTCGGGCTTGCAGCTATCGTAGCGGTACATGCCCTTAATGATGCCCTCTGCGGCACCATCCAGCACAGAGGGCTGGGCATAGTTTTCATTCATCAGGGTGATGTAGTAGAACTCGTCACACTGCTCATCGAGCATGCGGCGCATGCCATGGTCCACAATGACCGCCAGTTCACAGGCGAAGGCAGGGTCATATGCGCGGCAGTTGGGAACCGTCGAGGCGATCAGGTGGCTATGACCATCCTGGTGCTGCAAGCCCTCCCCACCCAGGGTGGTTTTGCCCGCAGTGGCGCCCAGCAGGAAGCCCCGCGCACGCTGATCGGCCGCCGCCCAGATCAGGTCGCCCACACGTTGAAAACCGAACATCGAATAATAAATGTAGCAGGGCAGCATGCTGACGCGGTGGGTTGAATAGCTGGTGGCGGCAGCGGTCCAGGAACTGATGGCTCCCGCTTCGCTGATACCCTCCTCCAGGATCTGGCCGTCCAGCGCCTCCCGGTAGCTCAAGATGGAGCCGATATCCTCCGGCTCATAGCGCTGCCCCACACTGGAGTAGATGCCTATTTGCTTGAACAGATTGGCCATGCCAAAAGTCCTGGCTTCATCGGCCACGATAGGCACCACCCGGGGGCCGAGAGACTTGTCTTTCAGCAGGTTCGACAGCATGCGCACGAACGCCATGGTAGTCGACATTTCCTTGCCATCCGGGTCCAGCGCGAAGGCACCATAGCTCGCCAGTTCCGGCACTGTTACCGGGGTGGCCGCCTGCGTCGAACGGCTGGGGATATACCCACCCAGCGCCTCACGCCGTGCGCGCAGATACTGCATGGTCTCGCTGTCTTCATCCGGCTTGTAGAACGACAGTGATTCCGCCTGCTCGTCAGTGAGCGGCAGTCCGAAGCGGGTCCTGAAGTCCAACAGCGCCTCGCGATCCAGCTTCTTCTGCTGATGGGTCACCATCCTGCCCTGCCCGGATGCGCCCATGCCATAGCCCTTCTTGGTCTGCGCCAGGATCACCGTGGGTCTGCCCGCATGCTTGACTGCGGCTGCATAGGCAGCATGGATTTTCACCAGATCGTGGCCGCCGCGCTTGAGTCGGTCAATCTGGTCATCGGTCAGGCCAGCCACCAGAGCTCTAAGCGCCTCGTTCTGGCCAAAGAAACTCTCGCGGTTATAGCGTCCATCCTTGGCGGCAAAGGTCTGCAGCTGGCCATCCACCGTATTGGCAAAGGCCCGCACCAGCGCACCCTGGGTGTCCCTCGCAAACAGACCATCCCAGTCCGAACCCCACACCAGCTTGACCACGTTCCAGCCGGCGCCGCTGAACAGTGCTTCCAGTTCGTCGATAATGCGGTTGTTGCCTCGCACCGGCCCGTCCAGGCGCTGCAGGTTGCAATTGACGATCCAGGTAAGATTGTCCAGCCCTTCGCGGGCGGCCAGGGTCAGGGCAGACATGCTCTCCGGCTCATCCATTTCTCCGTCACCAAAAACACCCCAGACTCTGCGGCCCTTGGTCTCCAGCAGGCCGCGGTGCTGTAAATAGCGCATAAAGCGGGCCTGATAGATGGAGCTGATCGGCCCTATGCCCATGGACCCGGTAGGAAACTGCCAGAAGTCCGGCATCAGCCAGGGATGGGGATAGCTGCTGAGCCCACGTGCACCGGCCCTGGAGGCGGTGACCTCCTGCCGGTAGTGGTGAAGATCCTGTTCACTCAACCTGTTTTCAAGAAAAGCACGGGCATAAACACCCGGCGCTGAGTGCGGCTGGTAGAAAATCAAATCGCCGCCAAAGCTGTCGCTGGCCGCGCGGAAGAAATGGTTGAATCCGACTTCGAACAGGTCAGCGGCGCTGGCGTAGCTGGCTATATGGCCACCAAGTTCTCCATAGGCCTGGTTCGCGCGCGCCACCATCGCCAACGCATTCCAGCGCATAATGGAAACCAGCTTTTCTTCGATTGCGAGATCACCCGGAAACGCCGGTTGCTGGTCGACCGTGACCGTATTGACATAGGCTGAGCCATGCACGGGTTGCCAGCCGATAGCGGGATCCCGGGCGATTTCTGCAACCGCATCGAGAATGCGCCTGACTCTCTCAGACCCACCGTGCTTCTGCACGGACAGCAGTGCTGCGCACCATTCCGCTACTTCCAGGGCGTCTTCATCTGTATCGAGTGTACTCAGGTTATTGTGACGGCTCATGGCGGTTCCTCCTTCGCGCCATTGTATTCCGTGCCACTCCAAATTATTTGCTTATTTTTGTCGCATACTGGCACTATCACAGCAGAAATTATCTCAAAAACACACCTTGGCAGATTTTATGGACCTGGATACGACTGACCTGAAGATACTGGCAATACTGCAAAGAGACAGCAAGATAACCAATTCAGAGCTGGCGAACCGGATCAACCTTTCCCCTTCGCCCTGCCTCGCCCGGGTTCGCCGCCTGGAGAAGTCCGGCATGATCAGCAACTATGTTGCGCTGGTAAATCCGGCACTCGCGGGCCTGGTGCTGAACGTATTTATCTTCATAACGCTGAAAGCGCAGAACAGGGAGAAGCTAAGGAACTTTGAAGATCGCATCGGCAAGTACGATGAGGTGATGGAATGCTATCTAATGACTGGGGAGGACGATTATCTGCTGCGCGTCATGATGCCGGATGTATCGTCGCTGGAACGTTTTATCATCGACAAGCTATCGCCGATTCCCGAAGTCGAGCACATCCGCTCCAGCATCTCGTTGAAGCAGGTATGCTACAAAACGGTATTGCCGTTGGCTTGAGTACCGCGGGGATTCCTTGCTGACGGTTACGCCAGCTCGCGCAGGGATTCTGCCAGTGCCGTCAGCAGACTGTCGATCTCGGCTTTCTTGATCACAAAGGGCAGGCCCAGCTGGATAGTGTCGCCGCCGTAGCGCACATAGAAACCCTTCTCCCACATGCGCATGGCCACCTCGAAGGGGCGCCGCGCGGGTTCACCTTCATAGGGCTGCAGCTGCAGCGCACCGGCAAAACCAAAGTTGCGGATATCGACCACGTGCGGTGCGCCCTTGAGCTGGTGCAGCGCGTCCTCGAAGTACGGCGCCAGCGCGGCGACCCGGGCCGGCAGCTGCTCCTGCTGCAGGATGTCGAGGGCGGCAATGCCCGCGGCGCAGGCCACCGGGTGCGCGGAGTAGGTGTAGCCGTGGGGGAATTCCAGCATATAGTCGGGACCGCCCTGGTCCATGAAGGTCTGGTAGATCTCCGCCCTGGCGATTACCGCTCCCATGGGGACCGCGCCATTGGTCAGCTGCTTGGCCACGTTCATGATGTCGGGCACCACGCCGAAGGCATCGGCGCCGGTCATCGCGCCGCAGCGGCCAAAGCCGGTGATGACTTCGTCGAAGATCAACAGGATATTGTGGGTGGTGCAGATATCCCGCAGCCGCTGCAGGTACCCCGCCGGCGGCGGAATCACTCCGGCGGAACCGGCCATTGGCTCGACAATGACCGCAGCGATGTTGCTGGCGTCGTGCAGGGCAATCAGCTCCAGCAGCTCGTCGGCGCGCTGCCAGCCCTGCGGCGGCATGCCGCGGGTGAAAGCGTTATCCGGCAGCAGCGTGTGCGCCAGGTGGTCCGCTTCCACGGCCTGCCCGAACAGCTTGCGGTTGGCGCCAATGCCACCGACGGAGATGCCGCCGAAGTTGACCCCGTGGTAGCCCTTGGCGCGGCCGATCAGGCGCGTCTTCGTGGGCTGGCCCTTGAGGCGCCAGTAGGCCCGCGCCATTTTCAGCGAGGTGTCCGCACACTCGGAACCGGAGTTGGTAAAGAACACGTAATCCAAGCCTTCCGGGGTGAGGGCCTTGATCCGGTTGGCCAGTTCGAAGGACTTGGGGTGGCCGTATTGGAAAGCCGGGGCGTAATCAAGAGTGGTGAGCTGACGGTGCACCGCTTCCGCAATCTCAGGACGGTTGTGGCCCGCACCGCAGCACCAGAGCCCGGAGAGACCGTCCAGTACCCGGCGGCCGTCGTCGTCGATGAAATACACCCCTTCCGCGGCCACGATCATGCGCGGGTCGCGCTTGAACTGGCGGTTGCCGGTATAGGGCATCCAGTGGGGTTCCAGCTGCTCCCGGGTCAGTTTCTGGCTGGCAAGCATACGGGTCATGACACTTTTCCAGAGGAGGTTTGCACGTATTCTAGGCCCGGCACAAGGTTGCACAAATCATTATCTATCGCTACTGACTTTCATTATTATGAAACTTTCCTCCACCCCGAACCGGAGGCTTGGCCATGTCCCGCAAAGCCCTGCTGGGCAACGTCACCGACAACGACCTGCGCCTGCTGCGGGTGTTCCGCGCCGTGGTAGCCTGTGGTGGATTCGCCGCGGCGGAACTGGAGCTGAACATCAACCGCTCCACCATCTCACGCCACATCAAGGACCTGGAAACGCGCCTGGGTTTCACCCTCTGCCGCCGGGGCCGGGGCGGCTTCGCGCTCACCGAGGAGGGTGCCCAGCTATACAGCGCCGCGCAGAAAATGATGGCGGCGCTGGAGGATTACCAGCACGACGTCAACGACATCAACCAGCGGCTCACCGGGTCGCTGGCCATCGCCATCTTCGACAAGACCGCCTCCAATCCCGCCTGTCACATCGACCGCGCCCTGGCACAGTTTGACCAGCAGGCCCCGGGGGTTCACCTGCAGATCCACGTCGAACCCATCAACGCCATCGAACGCGGCGTCATGGAGGGTCGGTTTCACCTCGGCATCATCCCCGACCACCGCCCCTCCACCAGCCTGCGCTACTACCCGCTGTTCGACGAGCAGATGTACCTTTACTGTGGCGCCGGCCACCCCCTGTTCAAACGCGCCGGCAAAGTTCTGGAGGACAGCGAGATTCTCGCCAGCAAGTACGTTGGCATCGGCTACCACTCGCCGAATATGGAAGTCACTCGCCAGCGTGGCCAGCGCCGCGACGCCACCGCCTGGGACCAGGAAGCCGTCGCCCATCTGGTCCTGTCAGGGCGCTATCTGGGCTACCTGCCGCAGCACTACGCCGAGGGTTTCGTCAGCACTGGGCGCATGCGTCCCTTGGCCAGTGAACGCTTCCAGTACGTCTGCCAGTTCAGTGCGATCGTGCGCCAGTCACCGTCGCCGAGCCGGGTGGTGGGCACATTGCTGGAGGCGTTGGTTCAAGTACACTGAGCATTCTATTAGAAATGTTAGAAAACCCGGGAGACACCACTATGCTGGAGATCAGACCCCTCGAGGCGGCAGATGAAGCGGCATGGGAGCGGCTCTGGCGCGGCTATCTCGATTTCTACCGCACCAGCCGGCCCGACGAAATTTATCAGCTGCTCTGGTCGAGGCTACTCGGCGATCACCCTTACGACGGACATGGCCTCATTGCGCTTGCCGACGGTGAACCGGCGGGGCTCGCACACTATTACTTCCAGCGGCACGGTTGGTACGCCGAAGAGGTCACCTACCTGCAGGATCTCTACGCCACGCCGGAATCACGCGGGCGCGGAGTCGGCAGGTCACTGATCCAAGCGGTGTACGCAGCAGCTGATGCGGCAGGTCGGCCACAGGTTTACTGGACCACTAAAGCCGACAATACTGTGGCACGCCGGCTGTACGACCGCATCGGTGAACTGACGCCGTTCATCAAGTATCAGCGGGTGCTGGCTCACAGCAAAGGAGGTTGAGATATGGAGTGGTTGACCAGGATATGCTGGATTCTGCTCGGCGCACTGCACGTGATGCCAGCGCTCGTTCTCTTCGCACCCGCTCTGACGGAGCGGCTCTACCAGGTGGACCCCGCAGGCGAGGTTGGAATCCTTCTGATCCACCGTGCCGCTATGTTCCTGACCATCGTAGTGGTTGCGGCGATCGCGGTGTTCGACCCTGGTAGTCGGCGCCTGGCCACCATCGTCACAGCCATCAGCATGATCGGCTTCCTCGTGGTCTACGCCCGCGCCGGCATGCCTGCTGGAGCGCTGCAGTCCATCGCCCGCGCAGACCTCATCGGGCTGCTACCACTCGCGGTGGTGGCGTTCAGCGCCTGGCGCCCGGCGGGATAGGACCAAATATCCTCACGCGGGGGCGGATTGCGCAGATGAACGACACTTCCGGAACAAGCAGATGCTGGAGACGCACCAGACCAGCCACCCAGGAGTTGTTGGTGAAGGTTTACCTAACCGGACCAGATTTACTTGCTGCCCCGGCACGACCTGCCTAGACTGAAAAGACTCCGGATCTCAACGAAGAAGGACCCGATTCATGCGCCGTCGCAACCCCAACCAGCTCACGCGCCGCCAATTCCTCGAAACCACTGCCGTGGCAACTGCCGGCATCGGCCTCTCCGCCCTGGCGCCCGGGCTGCGCGCAGCGGAACCCAGCGAGGTTCTACCTCTCATCACCAAGCCTATACCCTCCTCCGGGGAACAGATTCCCGTCATCGGCCTTGGCACCAATGCCTACGGGGTTGACTCGCCGGAGGCCATGGCGCCTTTGCATGAGATTCTGGAGCTGATGCCGCGGCTCGGCGGTAAGGTAGTTGATACCGCCCGTGTGTACGGCCGCTCGGAGGAAGTGATCGGAGAGATCGTCGAGCAACTAGGGAATCGCGATCAGCTGTTCATTGCCAGCAAAACACCCATCCGCGGGCCGCTGGGCGATCCCGAGGAAGAACTGTTGACCTCTTTCCGGCGCCTGCGATTGGAGAAGCTGGACCTGATGCTGATCCACAACCTACACGGGCTGGATGAGCTGATGCCCGCTTACATCCGCTTCCGCGAGGAAGGGCGACTGCGCTACATCGGCATGAGCACCTCCACGTACACCCAGTACCAGGAGCAGATGGCGGCGATGCGCCGCTACCCTCTCGACTTCATTCAGGTCGACTACTCCATCGACAACCGCAACGCCGCGGACGAAATCCTGCCTCTGGCCCAGGAACTGGGAATAGCCGTCATGATCAACGTGCCCTTCGGCGGGCGCCGCAACGCGGGTGACACCTTCCGCCGCCTGGCCGACACGGCTCTACCAGAGTGGGCGGCGGAGTTTGATGCGCGAAGCTGGGCTCAGGTCCTGCTGAAGTACGTGGTCTCCCACCCAGCGGTAACGGTAACCATCCCAGGCACCACCCAGGTGCGGCATCTGCGCGACAATCAAGCCGCTGGGCGCGGGCGGCTGCCGGATGCGGACACGCGGCGGCGAATCGAGGCCCTCTGGGACTCGCTGCCGGGGTAAGGTCATGCTGGAACTGTATATTGCCAACAAGAACTATTCGTCCTGGTCGCTGCGGCCTTGGCTGCTGTTGCGGCAGCTGGAGATTCCCTTCCAGGAAAACCATGTGCCCTTCCGCAGCGATGGCGCGGGCAACGACTTCGAAAGCTTCTCCCCCACTGCCAAGGTGCCCTGCCTGCACGACGGCGACACCGTTGTGTGGGACTCATTGGCCATTGCCGAATACCTCGCGGAGCAGGTACCCGCGGTGTGGCCGACCGACGCCGGGGCACGCGCCTGGGCGCGGTGCGCGGCGGCGGAAATGCACTCCGGCTTCCAGGCCCTGCGCGACATCTGCGGGATGAACTGTGGCATTCGCGTGATATTGAGTTCCCGCCCCGACTCGCTGCAGCGTGACCTGGCGCGGATCGAGGCGCTCTGGACCGAAGGTCTTACCCGCTTCGGTGGCCCGTTCCTGGCCGGGCCTGGTTTCACCGCGGTGGATGCATTTTACGCCCCGGTGGTATTTCGGCTGCAGACCTATCAACTGTCGCTCTCGCCGATTTGCAACGACTATGTCGGAAAAATGCTGGCCTTGCCCGGGATGCAGGAGTGGTACGCAGCCGCCCTGGCCGAGCCTTGGCGGGACGAATCACACGAAGAGGATGTGCACCGGGCGGGGGTTATCCTGGAAGATTTGCGCGCTTAAGGCTGCCGTTTACTGTGCAGCTTGATCAAAGCTGTCCGCAAATCGGTGATTGACATCCCTATGCCCCGCCTCGTCGTCTCTGACCGCGATGATCACGTCGCGCAGTTTGGCGTCTGGCGGAAGTTGCCAATACTCAATTGCAATCACCGGCGCGGGCACGTTTTCAAGACGCCCGCTGTCCACCTCACGCAGGTATTCGCTGTAGCTATAGACCGCCTCTTCCTCAAAATAGCCCACCAGTCGATGGGCCGTGCGTCCGGATATCACGTAGAGCAGTAAAAACCCGGTTAAGAAGAGACCCTGTGCCGCCAGGATGATCATGCGCTCGAACCAGCTGGGCCGCGCTATTTCGATAAACGTCATCAGATGCATGCGCTCGTTTTCGGCCTCGGACAGGAGCGTATGAATCCAGCCCTTATCATCCTCCAGCCGCCGCAGTGAGCGCATGTGCCTTACCATGCCACCGACCATCCCGGGCACGGCAGCGACTGTCTCCAGGACAACGGCGCGATGGCCATAGCGCTTGGCAAAGAAACTGTCCGCAAAAAAACGCAGCATCCTGGTCAAACCAAACGCCACCCTATCAGAGAATCCGGCAGGCATGTGGCGCTTCTCCAGCGGATCTTGATGGGGGTCCTGTGACTTTTTCATCCGGCGTTGGCTCATGGTGAGATCGCAGACACAATTATAACCGACCTCAAGGCGGACCTGGATCTGATCCTAACGGCTTGCGATGCTTGTGCGTGCCAATCGCGAGGATACCATCGCTAGTGGTGAGGTCCAGATCGGCTGCCCGCTATGGCGGGAGCCATTGGTGGCGATGTGAGATCGATCGCTATCGCGAGTGTTTATAGGGTCTATGGGTCGGAGACGGCATGCATGCCGGTGGTAAATGAGGCCGTCAGACGAGATGATCACCAGCGGACGTCGCTCACGATGAATTACTGGCAATAAAAATTGCTCATGGGGATGTGGCAGGAATGATTTCAATATTGACGTCTAACAAACCCAGTGAAGTAGTGCCTATTTGATTAAACGCAGATTTTGACAGATCAATAATGCGACCTTTGACAAATGGCCCCCGGTCATTGATCTTCACACTAACGCTTTTGCCATTGGCAGTATTGGTGACCCTGACATTCGTGCCAAAAGGTAGCGTTCTATGTGCTGCCGTGTGCAGCTCGTGCTTGTAGATTTCGCCGTTTGCGGTTTTTCTGTTTTGATGCTTATTCCCATAAAACGACGCTTGGCCAGATTCAGTGAATCCACCCCAGCTATCAGCTGCCCGCTCCGTCGTGGAACAGCCTGCCGCAAGGCAGAAAAACGCAAAAACCAGCCATTTACCGGGGATCTGAAGTGCTCGATGGTGCGTGGCCATGTTCAGCGCTGAATCTAGGGAAGCAAAAATACCTTACCACAAAACCTTCGCATCTGGTTGGAATACATACGCGGCAGCAAAGCAGCAGAACCATCGCAATACCCTATTCCGCTGAAAACTTGGCGAACACCTCTTCACCGGTTGAATTTTTAGTCTGCTCCGCAAACGAATAGAACAAGGGCTTTTGTTCAATAAATATCTGTTCAGTCAATCTCCAATTTTTGCCGTCATCGAGAAGCCCAACTGGTAACGCGTAGTGGCCACCATTCCTCAGGCGATAAAACAGATGCGTACCGCATTTACTGCAAAAGCCGCGCTCCGCCCATTCCGAAGAACCATATGCGGCGATATGCTCGTCACCCTCAAAGCTCACATCATCCTCGCATTCAACAGCGAAAAACGGGCCGCCACCCCACTTTCGGCACATATCGCAGTGGCATGCATCAATATTGTTGGACTTTGCCTTGGCTGTGACACTGACTGCTCCGCAGAGACAGGTGCCGTGAATTTCCACTTTCGATGCCATGCTTTCCTCCGATTTGCGTCAGGACCAGGCCGCGCCTGCGACCAAGGTCAATGGATTCCGTACAACTTTGACTTCACGAGGATCCCCCCAGTGTTTCTCCATTTCCATTTTTGCGAGTTCGAAAAACTCCACTCCGATATGGTCCATACACCGCCGCGTGGCAGACCAGGTATGCAGGTAACTCAGGAACTGGCCCATGTCCCAATGATTTATTAAATCAATCTGTGGTGTTTGCAAGCGCTGGAACGGGAATCCAACATCTCTATAGCCATCCCACAAGAGCCGGTTGTTCTCGGCCCAGTAGGGTGCAATGACGTCTTTGAGACAACGCTCAACGACCTCATCAATCGAGCCCTCCACCTCTGGCCATACATACCCGTAGGCTACGAAGGCTCCTTCAGGTCTTAGAACCCGATGTACCTCGTCCCAATAGCGATCAAAGTCAAACCAGTGCAGGGCTTGTGCAACATTAACCAGGTCAAACTGATCGTTCAGAAAGTTTGTGGACTCAGATTGCTGAACCGAGTAGCGAACGTTTTCAGCCTCGAAAGCATTCTCAATCTGCTCTTCGCTGATGTCGCTGGCTTCAACCGAATCGAATATTGTTGATAAACCGATAGCGGCCTGCCCGCTCCCGGTCGCACAGTCCCAGGCCTCATCGTGTGACTCAACCAGAGACGCGATAAAATTGAACAGCTCTCTGGGATACATCGGCCGCGACGAGGCATAAAGATCCGCCCTGTCACTGAAAAGCCTTGATGCGTCCACGGATGACGACTAGAACCACAGGTCTTTGACGCACCGGCCCGCGTCAGGACTGCTCTCCCAACTTTGAAGGCCGTCGAACTGGCGAACAGGTACGTTGTCGATGGGACCGGGTTCGGTCAGGCGGAGATTCACTGCGACTCGTCGCCTGCCTTGCTCATTGACGTCGATACTTCTCCAGTGACTGACGTTTCCACAGGTGGCGCAAAAGTTGAAGCTCAACGAGTCGCCGCGGATAAAAGCTGTGGTTGGACCCGTTAAACTGACGTCCTCCCCCTCCCAGCCGTATGCCCAAAGTGTTCCGTACCTTCTACAGGCAGTGCAGTTACAGGCGGTGACCGACTGGGGAATATCCCTCAGCGTCCAGCGGGCCGCGCCACAAAGGCAGACTCCTACAAGCATGTTATAGCTCCATCATTCGTAGACCTGCAGCCGTGAGATACGGGATTGTACCAATACATGAGAGGGTCAGGCGACAGACAAAGATGCAGCTCCCTGGAGGCGTCCGAGTCTTCCCTCCCAACTGCCGGATAGGCTAACCTCCCAGTCGACATTTACTGGGAGAATGGATGCTAATGAACAGACTATTGTGGATCGCCGGTCTCTGCTTGCTGCTGGCAGTTAATGTCCAGGCGCACTCGGCGGCGGAGATTAGCGGTGGATTTCTGAGTGGCCTGCTGCACCCGGTGCTGGGCTGGGACCACGTGGCCGCCATGGTCGCGGTGGGCCTCTGGGGCGCGTTCCTCGGCACTCCGGCGCTGTGGCTGCTACCCGTGGTTTTCCCGCTGGTCATGGCACTTGGCGGCGCCCTGGGACTTGCAGGCATCCCCATACCGAGCGTCGAGATTGGCATTGCCCTGTCATCGTTGATTCTGGGTGCCATGATTCTGCTGGCAGCGCAGCCGCCCCTGTGGCTCGCGGGCGTGATCGTCGCCGCTTTCGCGATTTTTCATGGTCACGCGCACGGCACGGAGCTGCCCGAGGCCGTGAGTCCGCTGGCCTATAGTCTGGGCTTCGTCATTGCCACCGGCCTGCTGCACCTGGCGGGCATTGGTTTCGGGCTGCTGGTGCGCTGGCCTATTGGAAGAATCGCGGTACGCGCGGGCGGCGCTGTGATTGCCCTTGGGGGAGTGTTTTTTCTGGGCAATGCCATTTGAGACAGTATCGTCTCCAGCGCGGGTGTGCCGCCGGCGCCCTCTTCTGCCTGCCCGCCATCGCCCGGGCCCACAGCCCGATGCAGGGTATTGGGGAATTCTACGGCGGCATCCTGCATCCGCTGATGGTGCCGGCTCACGCGCTCGCCCTGGTGCTGCTGGCATTCCTGGCGGGCCAAGGTGGCCTGGGGGCAATACGCCGCTGCTACGTGGGGTTTCTGCCCGCGCTAATCCTTGGACTGGTATTGGCGGGCGTGGGGACAAGTCCGGAAAGTACACTCGAACCGGCGCTGCTGCTGGTATCCGCGTTGACGGGGCTGCTGGTCGTAGCGCAGTGGCGCCCGCCGCTACCGGTTTTCTACGCAGCCGGAGCCTGCGTCGGCCTGTTGCTGGGACTGGATTCCGCGCCCGAAGGTCTACAGCCAGGCCCCGCCGCGGCATCACTGCTGGGCACCGGCCTCGGCGCCTTCGCTTGGCTGCTGTTGCTCGCCGATCTCAGCGAACGCGCCCGGCATCATTGGCAGCGAGTCGCGCTACGGGTTTTGGGTTCCTGGGGAACTGCCAGCGCCACGTTGGTGTTTGCCTTGGGTTGGTTGACGCCCTGAGCGCTATTCGGGTAAGAGACTTCACAGGGCTTGATCAGCTGGCGGCCCATGAGCTTCTGAACTTCGCAGATACGCTATCAGGGCGAAGAGAATCCCGGCGACTGCCCCGCCCACGGCCATCAGGACCACGCTCGAGAAATCACGGCTCGCGCCAATCAGCAGCGCCAGGGGAGACAACCAGTTAACCAGCGGTATGGCCGCCAGAATGGCCAGCCCACCGGCCAGCGCGAACCATGGTAGCGGGGCGCCGGTGCGCCGGACCACCAGCCAGGCGATGAAAAATGCCACAAGCAGAGCCGGCAGGACTATATAGCCACCGTACATAAGACTGAAGCCCGAGAATATGTCGGTCAGCGTGGCCCGCAGGTTGATACCCGCGCCGATCTCTACTCCGATGCCGGTCAGGGCGGCGAGATTGTACTGGGTCTGGACCACCGAGCCCCATACCACGGTCAGTACGACCGCGGCCAGAAGAGCGGCGATCAAGCGCCATACGCTGGTAGAGTTCATCTTCATTCTCCGGAATCTAGGGGCCAGCCACTGCTCTGGATTGGGTCTGCGGCGCCACACGGATCAACTGTCCATCGGGCTCGTCTGTGACCAGGTACAGTGCGCCGTCTGGGCCCGTCCGGATGTCCCGGATCCGCTGCCCGAGTTCCATGAACAGTGTGTCCTGCTCGCCGGGTGCACCCCCTTCCAACAAGGGGACCCGGCGCACTGATTCTTCCGCCAGCGCCGCGACGAAGAAGCTTCGACGCCACTGCGGGAACAACTGACCGTCATACAGCGTCATCCCGGCGGGGGCAATTGACGGTGTCCAGTGCAGCAATGGCTGTTCCATGCCCTCTTTAACGGTGAACGGTGTAATCAACGCGCGGCTGTAGTCCTTGCCGTAACTGATGATCGGCCAGCCGTAGTTGCGGCCCGGCAGGATCACATTGACCTCATCCCCCCCGCGCGGGCCGTGCTCGTGGGCATAGACAACGCCCTGATCCCTGTCGATCACGATGGCCTGAACATGACGATGCCCGTAGCTATAGATCTCCGGCTTCGCGTTTGCAGTCCCCACAAAAGGGTTGTCCTCGGGCACGCTGCCATCGTCGCGGATACGAATGATCTTTCCGAGGTGACTGTCGAGGTTTTGCGCTTCCTCGCGGAAGTAGAAGCCATCACCGGTGCCAAGCAACAACGTGCCATCGGCCATCCAGGCCATGCGGCCACCGAAGTGGGCATCGCCACTCTTGGGCGGTTGCGTGGTGAAGATGGGAGTTACATCGAGCAGTTGGCGGCCGTCGAATCGCGCGCGGGCAACTCTGGTGTGGTTTGCGTCAGCGTTGCCGTGGGCGTAGGAAATAAACAGCACCCCGGAATAAGCGAAATCTTCCGCCAGCAGCACATCGAACAGTCCAGCCTGCCCTGACGCGAACACCTCGGGCAGGCCCTCAATCGGTGTAGGGCGTAGTCCGTCAGGCGTCAGCACCCGCAACCGACCGGGTCGCTCCGTGACCAGAATTCCGCCGTCCGGCATAAACGCTATCGACCATGGATGCTCCAGCGGTTCAGCAATCACCTCCAACTGGTAGTCCGAGGGGTCTGCCGTCGCCCACAGTGGGGCGGCGATTGCGATGAGAACTGCGAGCAATTTGCGCATAGCGAACACCCAGTAGCTTCCCTGCAGTGTTGCATCTTCAGGGGGCCATGAATGTACGGGGGCGCACACATTGGCGCCGAAATTGCGATGGAGTCATGGCGACAGGTACTCAAGGCAGCGAATGATCGCTCCCCGATTGAAGTTTGACCTCTTGCCGCCGCTGCAGAAGCGCGGCGAGAAAGACCACCACCCCAAAACTCAACAGCAACCGCTCGCCCGCACCGAACAGAGTGCCAACTTCCCGGCTCATCGCGGCGACTGAGGGCTCCGCCGGGTCGATCCAGAACGTGCGTTCGCCCTCTGGGTAGTCGAAGCGCACGTCGTCGTAGGCCGCTTCCGTCCAGACGTGCTGTAAACCGAAGCGCCATTGACCGCCCGGCGCTTGCTCGGCGGTTCCAGGGGCCTGGTAGAACGCCGTGAGCCGCACCTGTGCCGGGAAGCCCTCGTCCAGATGCGTTTCGACCAGATAACCTTCGACGGGTTCGGCGCGCGCGGCCGCCGGCGCGAACCACCAATACACTCCGAGGTCCGCCAGCAGCGGCAGGCCGAAAAGGACCAAGCCCGCCGGCGCCACGCCCGCCAATCGACGCAGGAACGGTCCGGACTGATGCGACAATCCGCGCACGGCGACTATCAGGCAAAACAACGCCGCCAGAGCGACAATCCAAAAGAATGGCGAACTCGTGTTCGGGGTCGAGCGCGGCACCAGCACCGCCGCGCGCGGCTCAGCCGGGTCGTAGTACACCGTTAGTGGATTCGCCATACGCAGCGTGTCGAGCTGTGCCTGCGCCTCGGCCTCGGTCGCGAAGGTCGTGTCGCTGAAGTCGAGACGCGAGCCGATGTGCTCCTCACGGTCCACGGTGTAGCGATAGACCGGCAGCACATCCCACGATTCTACGATCGTCGTGTAGCCTCGGCCGGGGGTTCCCCACACGCCGGGCATGTTGCCCCAAATCGTCTCCTTCCACTTCACCTCGGCCGACTCCAGGACGCCCTCGACTTGGGCCAGACGGGATTCGTGGTTCACCTGCATGCCGTCGCGCTCGATCATTTTGTAGAGCACGAACGAAAACACCACGCAAGTGATGACGGAGACGATGAGAGCGTAGGGGTCGCGCTCCACCTGAGTCCAATATTCGGAGTAGCGCTCACGGAATCCCGGCTGGGGAGACCGCGGGGCGACGGGCTCCTCGCCTGGTTCGAGCCCCGCCGCCTCGCGTTCGGCCTCCTCCACGCCAGGCGCCGTAGCCCGCCAAACGTAGCGCCCGATCAGCAATCCGCCCAGGGCCAGGACCAAGCCGAACGCCGGCAGCAACCAGGAGCGCGTCCCCATGCGCGCCTCCAACATGGCGTCCGCTGGATCGTCCGGGTTGACCAGCACCTCCACCGCCTGCCCCACTCGGTAGCTGCGCGCCAACGCCCTGCCCTCCGCGGCGGAGACGCCGCCGTAAATCGTCCGGCGAGATCGGTATGTCTGGCCCTCGACCTCGTAGCGATAGAGGATCCGCTCGCCGCCGGGACTGCGCGTGGTGCGTTCGATATAGATCGATGATTCAATCTCGCCCGCCGCGCGCGGCCACTCCGCTGCCTTGCTCACGATGGAGGAATGCGAAGCGTAGCCCAGCAGGAGGTGCGCTCCGCCAGCGACAAACAGTCCGGGAAAAACGAGGACGAATAGCCAAACGCCTATCTCGCGACCGGCGAAGACTCGGTATAGGAACCCTTTCCGGCGAGAGTGCTCCATCTCCGGACACCTCCCCACCTCTGCGCAGTATGCCTCAGCGGCTTGACCAAGGAGCGTGCGCTCCTCCCCATGTGTACAAGGTATCGAGTATATCCGCCAAACGTTTTACTACATAAACGCTTTCGGGTCGACGCGCTGACGCCCTGAACCCTACTGCTCCCGGTAGCCGGTAATAGCCTTGGCGGCCTGGTAAGCGAAAGTCATGGCGGGCCCCAGGGTTGAACCCGGGCCTGGGTAGCAGGGAAGCGTTGGCGCGCTGCAATTGCCGATGGCGTACAGGCCAGGAATCACTGAGCCGTCCTCGTGAAGGACCTGGGCGTCGGCATTGCAGACCATGCCACCCTGGGTACCGAAATCGCCTGGGTCGATTTTCATCGCGTAATAGGGCGGCGTGTCGATAGGCGCCAGGCAGGGATTGGGTGTGATCCGCGGGTCGCCGTAGTAGCGGTCGTAGGCGGAGTCGCCACGATTGCAGTCCAGGTCCACACCGGTGCTGGCGTATTCGTTCATTTTCGTTACCGTGGCAGCCAGGCCATCCGCGTTGACGCCGATCTTGCGGGCCAGCTCTGGAATCGTGTCCGCCTTCGCAAAGAAGCCCTCTTCCTCGTAGCGCTTGGGCAGCGCCCAGTCGGGACGGAACTTGCTGTTGTACAGCGGGCCTACGAAGTAGCGGGCGCGGAAGTTGGCGTCGAAGATCTGCCAGCTTGGATTGCAGGGATTTTCTTCACTGTGTTTGGCGAAGGTCTCATGCTGAAACGCCATGTAGTTCTGGGATTCATTGCTGAAGCGCTCGCCGGCCGGGTTCACGACAATGGAGCCCGGGTAGGATTTTTCCATGATGCTAAGCCGCGGTATTTCCTCTCCAGGCACGGAAATCGTGTTGCACCACCAGGCCTCATTGAGACGGTGCATCTTCGCCCCCAAACGCTGACCCTCAAGGATGGCATCGCCGGTATTGTCCCGGGTGCCGGCACTCCAGCGGTGGTCCGTGGGCTGGGGCAGGTACTGTTCGCGCATGGCCTGGTTGTGCTCGAATCCGCCAGCTGCCAGCACCACGCCCTTGCGCGCCTGGATGCGCAGGGTCTCACCCTTGCGTATCACTTCAATCCCGAGCACCGTGCCATCTTCGTCAACAACCCGGGTCATGCTGGTACTGAGCCACAGGGGAATGTCCCGGTCCTGCATGGAGGCGCGCAAGCGGGCGACACCGGCACAGCCCGTAGCCAGGCGCCGATGGTATTTGTCCCGCAGCCGCCAGGGAATATCGACAAGATACCCGCCCACCAGCTTGAGGGCGGTTTTCCACCAGCCCGGCTGTTGGCCCACCAGCAGGGCAGCCTCGACCTGGGTGATGCCGATCAGGCCCCCCAGGTGCATCATCGGGTGGGTGCGCCGCAGGCGCCGCCACTCTTCACCCAACTCGCTGGCGGCGAAGGTTTCCGGCTCCATCGAGCGGTGGCCGACCATGGCGCCATCCAGGTTGGTGTAGTAGTCCGGGTAGTGCGCCAGCGAAACGTAGCGCATGCGGGTGCGCTCATGCAGGAAGTCGACCATCTTCGGACCATTCTCGAGAAAGGCCTGCAGCTGGTATTCGGGCACCTCCTCTTCGGTGATCAGCTGGCGCAGGTAGGTACGCGCCTTGCCGACGGAGTCCTCGGCACCGGCGGCGCGGGCGTAACGGTTGCCGGGGATCCAGACCCCGCCGCCGGAGATGGAGCTTGTGCCACCGTAGAGCCTGGATTTCTCCACCACCAGCACGTCACGGCTGCCCATTTCATAGCTACACAGCGCCGCGGTCAGGCCCCCGTTGCCGGAACCAACCACCACCACGTCAAAACTGTAATCCCACTGCTGCGCGCTCATGCACTACCTCATTGCGTCAAGCCGCCAATGGTAGCCCACCCGGGACCAATTCCCCACGCGGCTTCCGCGTAACCCGGGGCAGGTTCAAAAAATTGGTCGGAAACCGCATGCCTATCGTATAGTTACAGAGCACCCAAACCACAGCAAGGAGATTTCCATGTCGAACCCGTTCAGCAAACGCGCTGCCATCCTGGCGTCGGCAGCCGCCCTGGCCATGTCACCCCTGGCCCTGTCTCACCTGGACGAGGACGAATTCCACCAGTCCTACCGCCAGTCCTACTTTGCCCTGGTCGGCTCCAACTTCGGCCCGATCGGCGCCATGATAAAAGGAGAAATGCCCTGGAACCAGGAGCAACTGCAGGGATTTGCCGATGACTTGGCCGCAGTGACCACACTGAACATCCTGCGCGGCTTCCCCGAAGGCTCCGAGCGCGGCACCACCCGGGCACAGCCGGAGATCTGGGACAACAAGGACGACTTCGCCAGCAAGTTTGACGACCTGGCAACAGAGGCCGCCACCCTGCAGACCACCGTTGCCGGTGGCGACCGCGGCGCGATCGCACAACAGGTCGGCGCCGTGGGCCAGGCTTGCAAAGCCTGCCACGACGAGTACAAATCGGACAACTACCTCTACTGAGTCGGCGGGCGGGCAGTGCCCGCCAGGCGCTGTCCTACCACATCCGCGGTGGCGGCGGCGCCTGCTGCAGGACCCACCAGCAGGCACCCGTAACCGCAGCCAGCAGCAGCGGCGCCAGCCACCAGGGCGCCGGCGCTGCCTGCCCCTCCTTGCCTTCCGCCCTGCCCTTTACCATGGCCTGTACCAGCTTTTCCCGGCGCCGGAACTGGTGCCAGGCAACCGCCAGCAGGTGAAACACGACCATGACCAGCAGGGCGTCGAATCCCCACGCATGCACCGCGCCGAGAATGTCCCGGGTGTCCGCGCTCACCGCATAGCGGAAGGGACCGTTAAACAGGATCCGGTCGCTGTGGAACAGCCCACTGCCCGCCTGCACCAACAGCAGGGTGAGCATGACCAGCACCGACCAGCCTCCCAGCGGGTTGTGGCCCGGGCCCGGCGCAACGCGGCCACGGATATAGCCCAGCGCCGTGCCGGGGCCCCGCAGAAAGTCACGAAAGCGGGAGTGACGGCTGCCAACAAAGCCCCAGCAAATGCGGAACACCACCAGCACTATGACGGCGTACCCCACCCACTTGTGGCGATTCATCTGTCCCTGTTCCACAGTCCACCAGGCCAGTGGTAACAGAACCACCAGGGACCAGTGAAACATTCGCGTGGGCCAGTCCCACAGGGGATGGGATGAATTCCGGGACACCGGGTCGGTAGGTGGGGGCATGCGGTCAATCTCGCTGGCAGTCTCAGGGGCCGATGAGGGAGGGAAATTCAGGGGCCACGTTTTCGTAAAGGTAACGCCACCGGCCGTCTTCGAGCACGGCGCGGTGACGGGCCCCCGGCACCGAACCGTCGCCGCTGGCATAGCCGGCGTCGCCGCGGAACATGACGAATACCGAGCCATCGCCGTGGCAGAACCGCGGCAGCACCTCCGGGGCTGGACGATTCCGCTCCCGCGCCAGCAGCTCGGCGACAGTCCGGTAGTGGGCCACATGGCACAGGGTAACAAAGGTGGGCGGCAGCACTCCCAGCGTACCCGCATTGTGCTCCTCGACCGCGGTCGCCACGTTCAGCCAACGCGAATCGTGAATCTCGCTGCCGTCGATCAACACCTCGGTATCGCTGTCTATCGGTGCCGCGTAGATCCAGGTGGAGAAACGTTTCGGCTCGTTGACGGGTGTGGTCCAGTGGCTGATCAACACCATGGCGTCAGGATCGGGCCTCAAGCCTGCTTCCTCACCCGCCTCGCGGGCCGCAGCGAGCCTGGTGGCAAGCGCTTCGTCACCAGCAGCCGCCTCCCGGTCACCGGCCTCCAGAGCACCGCCGGGAAAAACCCAGTAGCCGCCGGCGAACAGCAAAGCCTTGTTGCGCCGCAGCAACAGGGTTTCCAGCCCGTCCGGGGAGTCACGCAGCAGCACCACGGTACTGGCGGGGCGAGCCTGGACAGCGCCCCGGGGCTGGTCGTCCGGCCGCGGAAAAAAGCTGTCTCGATTCACCGTGCGGGTGCCTGCAACAAATGCTGCAGGGCGACAACCGTTGCCTCGACGCCCAGGGTGATCGCGGGCTCGGGCACTACCTTGAACTGCGGCGAATGATGCGAGGGAATCGGGTCACCGCCGGCGGCGGCACGGGCAAAATCCTCTGGCGGGGTTCCGCCGACAGCGAAATAGGTGCTGGGGATATACGGGTCGGTGGTAAAGAAGCCGAAATCCTCGGCACCCATGCCCTTGCGCTTGCCGTCCATGAAAATCTGCTCGCCAAAGTGGGCAGTCCACACCCCACGCAGCTGCCGCGTTAGCGGTGCATCGTTGATCGTGGGTGGCACTGATTCGCGCGGTGAGACCATGACTTCCGGTAGCTTGTCGTCCGGCAGCCCCGCTACCCGCCCCATGTTTTCTGCCACGCGGCGGATGCCGGCCAGAAGCAGTTCGCGATTTTCCGGGTCGTCATGGCGCACAGTGAGTTGCAGGTGGGCGCGGTCGGAAATGATGTTGTGCTTGGTCCCGGCGTGGAAGGCCCCGACGGTGATCACGCCGGCATCCCTGGGCGCCAACTCCCGCGACACGACGGTCTGCAGCGCCAGCACAATCTGGCTGCCCAGCACCACCGGGTCAATACCCTCGTGAGGGCTGGCGCCGTGGGCGCCGATACCGTGGACGATGATATCCACCGTGTCCGCGCCGGAATACGGTGATTCCTCGGTGGCCACGAGGTGGCCGGCCGGCAGCTGCGCCGAGACATGGAAGGCCAGGGCGAAGTCCGGCTGGCCGAAGCGCTGCCACAGATTGTCTTCCATCATGTTGCGGGCACCAACAACCCGCTCTTCCGCCGGCTGGCCGATCAGCATCAGGGTTCCAGACCACTGTTCACGCTGCGCCGCCATCAGCCGCGCCGTACCCACCAGGCTGGTGATGTGGACATCGTGGCCGCAGGCGTGCATCACAAACACTTCCGTGCCTGACTCATCCACCTGTTTCGCCCTTGAGGCGTAGGGTAAACCGGACTTCTCCTCCAGCGGCAGGCCGTCCATGTCCGCGCGCATCATCACCAGCGGGCCCGGCCCATTCTCCAGCAACGCCACCAATCCGGTGCCGCCGACATTCTCGGTCACCTCAAAACCCGCCTCGCGCAACTCCGCGGCCAACCGCGCAGCGGTCTCGAACTCCATGCCGGAAAGCTCGGGATTCTGGTGGAAATGAGTAAACAGTGCGCCGAGGTGGCGCTCATAATCGGCGGCCACAAGGTCGGCGAGCTCACTGGCTGGCACCGGGTTGGCAAAGATGGCGAAGCTCAGCAGGAGGGAGTTGACAGACAGTCGGGGGGAACAGGGCATGCGTACATCCACTCAGTGAGTCGGCCGGATAGGCTACCCAGCGCGGCCGGCAATGGCAACCTCAGCGCTGGCCCACCATGGACAGGTCGAAACCGAGGCTGCGGGCCCGCTGCACAGCTCCTGGCGCATCTTCCGCGTCGCGGGTCGCGAGCCACAGGTTGATGGAGCGGGTGCCACTGCGACAAAACGCCAGCGCCGGACCTTCCGCCCCGCTGAACGCGCCCGCGAGTTGCTCGAGGTCGGGCCCCGGGAAGTTCATGCCATTGACCGGGTAGTAGACATAGGTCAGGCCGTGCTCCGCGGCCGCGGCGGCAAATTCCGCGGAAGGCGGTTGCCCCGAAGCCTCGCCATCGGGGCGGTTGTTGATCAGGACCTTGTAGCCCGCGGCAGCAATCCCCGCGACGTCTTCGGGTGCTATCTGCCCAGACACGGCGACATCCGGGGTAACCTTGATGATGTTCACTGTCAGCTCCTCTCTACGTTCCGCGCACGCGGTCGACACTGTCCCTGAGCAAATCCGCCCAACGCCGCAGTATACGCTCGAATTCGGCGCGATTGGTCACGCTACTGGTCCACTGCAGCCGGCTCTGGTCGACACCGCGCCGGCGGTCCACAACGCGGCCCTGCACTTCGCCGGTCAGAGCATCCACCAGCTCCAGGTTCAAGGTCATCTCGCCGGCCGAAGTGGTGTAGGAGCGGGTGTGCGTCGTACCCTGGATGTCGGGGGCATGGATATCCAGATTGACTATGGACGGCCGCAACACCAGCAGGTCCTCGTCGTCTGGCGCTGCCTCGACCAGTTCGTAGGCCGGCGCGCGCTCCAGTGCCGCGCGGAAATGCTCGTCGCAGGCGGAGGCCATCCGCTGTCGAATCCTGTCCGCATCTTCCTGCCGGACGCGGGCGGACAGATTTCTACTGTCACGCTGCTGATCGCGCAACCAGTTCTTGCGAAAGCTGACCTCACACGCGCTCAGTGACAGGTTCCGGTAATGGGCCAGGTCGGCGCCCGGGCGCAGGTACACCTCGGCAAAATCATGGTTCTCGACCCGCTGCAAACCATCGTGAGTCAGGGCGGATTCACGGGGCAAGCCGCTGCCAGCGCAGGCAGAGAGGGCAAGGCCGACCATGACAACCAGGCTGGCAGTGACGGCGCGTAACATGGTGTCACCTCCGATGATGGAACTTCTCAAGCCTCACTATAGGCAAAACCGCGCTGCCGCACCACTAGCGGATCAGACCGAACTCCGCACTGAGAATATCGATAATTTCCTGCCGGGGATCGTCCGGGAGAGCCAGCGGCTGGCCAGTAATCTTCTCGGCGATACCAACATAGGTGGCGGAGACCGCCATCAGCATGGCTGCCGGCAATTCATTATCCCGGGCCAATGCTACCCGCTCAGACATCCGGTCCTTGTTAAGCAGGATGTCCGGGTCCGGGAAGTGGTTCAGCAGCAACTGGCGGAAGCTTTCCTTGGAGTTCTCTACCACCTGCCCCTCGCGCCAGGCCGGGCCATCCCAGATCCGTGAGGAATCGGGGGTTCCCACCTCATCCATGTAGATCAGCTGTTCCTCGCCCGCGGCGTTGGTTACGTAGCCGAACTCGAACTTGGTGTCGACAAAGATCTGGTCCAATTCTGCCAGCTCCCGACTGATCACCTCGAATCCCTCCCGCAGCAGGGTCTCATAGCGGTCCACATCGGCAGGCGCGCGGAACTGGAAAGCCGCGTAGTTGTTGAGGATGTCGTCGCGGGTGATATTGACATCGTCCTGCTCCGGCACGCCGGGAATGCCCTGCAGAATCCCCTTGGTGGAAGGCGTTATCAGCAACTCGGGCAGCTTCTGGTCCTTCTCCAGGCCATCGGGGATGCGGATGCCGCAGAATTCACGCTCACCACGGGCGTAGGAGCGCCACATGGAGCCGGTAATGTACTGGCGGGCAATGGCCTCGATCATCACCGGGCGGGCTTTCTGCACGATCCAGACCAGCGGATGCGGGATCTCCAGAATGTGGCTGTCCGCCAGCCCCTGCTCCCGGAACAGGCGAAACCAGTGGTTGGAAATGGCGTTCAGCGCAGCACCCTTGCCGGGTACGCCGGCCATGCCACCCTCGCCGCGCCAGATACACTCGAAAGCGGAGATGCGGTCACTGATTACCATGATCGCCAACGGTGCATCGGCGGCCACCGGGTAGCCGCGCTCCCTGATCAGACGCGCACTGTCAGCGGCATCCAGCCAGTACACGGATCTCACCTTGCCGGAATGGACCGGGGCACCGGTGCGAATTGGCAGGTCGTTGTTGATCGCCAAGACCTTGTTTGCAAGATTCATTTCAGGTTCCTGTGGTGTGCCAAGGGGGCGGAAAACCGGGCGCCAGAACGGCTGGGGCCCGACGCGTCGCGAGGCGGAATTCTAGCAGACCACGGGGCCTCGGGGCACCCACACTCGAGATGGTGTTCACTAACTGCAGAGGGGAAATGAGCGGCAAAGACGGGTAGACTGTCGCTCCTTCCATCAATCCACCATCACGATTATGACTACAGCCAGCACTCCATTCCAGATCCTTGGTGAAGACGGCATCCGCCAGCTCTGCGCGGACTTTTACCGCATCATGGATACCCGGCCGGAGGCGCGCGAGCTGCGCGCCATGCACGCCGAGGACCTGGTCCCGATCACGGACAAGCTGGCCGAATATCTGACCGGCTGGATGGGCGGTCCACCCCGCTATGCGGAAAAGTACGGCACGGTCTGCCTGACCGACTCCCACGCGGCCTATCACATCGGCCCCGAGGAGCGGGACCAGTGGCTGTGGTGCATGGAACAGGCGCTCGCCGAGAGTGACGCCCCGGAGGAACTTCGCGAGATGTTGCGCGTCCCACTGCAACGTATTGCCGATGCGGTGCGCAATCGTGACCAGCCAAGTGCCACCAAGAGGGATCCCAATGTTATTGCCGCAGGTTAAACCAGGCGTGCGCATGCTCGCCGTCGCCCTCGGCGTCACCAGCGCCGCGGCCGCAATCGCGCAAGAGCAGCGGCTGGAGCAGGTTCTGGTCAGTGCCAAACGGGTCAGCGAGGATGCCAGCCGCCTGCCGCTGGCCTGGTCCGCAGTGGACCAAAGCGACCTCGACCTGGTCGGCCACACCCACCCGAATGAAATCATGCAGCAGATCCCCGGCTCCTGGATCAGCCGCGGCAACGGTCAGGAGAGCCTCACCGCCCTCCGCTCCCCGGTACTGACAGGAGCCGGTGGCTGCGGTTCTTTCTTCATGGCCGCCGACGGCATCAGCCTGCGGGCACCCGGGTTCTGCAACGTCAACCAGCTGTTTGATGCCAACATTGAACAGGCCGGCCGGATCGAGGTGATCAAGGGTCCCGCGGGCGCCACCTACGGCTCCAATGCCATGCACGGGGTCATCAATGTGCTGAGCGCCGCACCGAGCCAGGGCGCCGGCCACCAGCTCGCCATGGAAACCGGGCCCAACGACTACTACCGAGGCAGATACCGCTTCAGCCAGGTAGAAGGTCGTCATGGCATCAGCCTGCGAATAAACGCCGCCACTGAGGGTGGCTACCAGCAGGACTCCGGATTCGACCAGCAGAAATTCACCCTGCGCCACGATTACGACGGCGACCTCTGGGCCTTCCAGAGCGTGGTCGATGCCGCCAACCTGAACCAGGAAACCGCGGGCTTTATCCAGGGTTTCCAGGCCTACAAGGACAGCGCCCTGCGACGCAGCAACCCCAACCCCGAGGCCTATCGCGATGCCTGGTCACTGCGCGCCTACAGCGAAGCCAGCCGCGAGCTGGCCAATGGCCAGCGCCTGAGTATCACGCCCTATCTGCGGCGCAATCGCATGGAATTCCTGCAACACTTTTTCCCCTGGCAGCCGGTGGAAACCAATGGCCACGAGTCCCTGGGGCTGCGCACTGCCCTGCACGGCACGGCTGAGCGCCTGAGCTGGGTCACTGGACTCGACCTGGAATACACCGATGGCTGGCTGCGGGAAGACCAGGAAAACCCGTTCAGCCCGAACCAGCCCCAGGGCATCCACTACGACTACGAGGTCAAGGCCAGTGTCGGCGCCGCCTACAGCCAATTGCGCTACGAACTGAATCAGCGCTGGACCCTGGACGGTGGCGTACGCCTGGAATACACCCACTACGATTACAACAACCGGGCAGCAGACGGCTCCGCCTGTGCCCCCACGGCCAGTGACTGCCGTTTCTTCCGGGTTGCCGACCGCAGCGACAGCTTCACCGACTGGTCCGTCAATGCCGGCACCAGCTTCCAGCTACGCCCGGGACACTACGCCTACCTGCGCCTCGCCAACGGGTTCCGCGCCCCGGATACCAGCGAGCTGTACCGGCTGCAGTCCGGCCAGTCCGTCGCCGACCTGGATTCGGAGGTCATCGACAACATCGAATTGGGCCTGCGCGGGGACACCGGCACCGGCCTGCGCTATGACCTGTCGGCCTACCACATGAACAAGGACGAAGTGATCTTCCAGGACTCCAACCGGCGCAATGTCAGCGGCGCCAAAACCGAGCACTACGGCCTGGAAATAAGCCTCGACTATCGCTCACTGGGCCCCTGGTACACGCGCCTGGATGTCACTGCCGCGCGCCATCGCTACGCCAACAACGCCCTGCCCCTGGGGGTCAACGAGGCCATCGACGGCAACGACATCGACACCGCTCCACGCCTGTTCGGCAGCGCCCGGGTCGGCTGGGAATTCGCACCCCGCCACGGTGTGGCACCGGTGGCGGAGCTGGAGTGGGTCTACATGGACGAGTACTTCCTGGAGCCCGAAAACCGCTTCGAGTACGAAGGCCATTCCCTGCTCAACCTGCGCCTCAGCAGCCCCCTGACGCCGCGCCTTGCAGCCAGTGTGCGCATTACCAATCTGCTGGATGAGGACTATGCGGAGCGGGCGGATATTGGGTTTGGGCAGTACCGGTACTTTGTGGGCAGACCGCGCAGTGCGTTTGTTGAGCTCAGGTATTCCTGGGGCGAGGGGTAGTTCACCGAAGAGCGGGAATTGCTGCAATTTGGCGCGACCGGCCTCGGGGGCGGAAAGGGCCACCCCGCCCGCCCCCCACTTGCAACGTCACCGCATCGGCGCGATACCAACAGCCTCTCGAACCTGCGCCAGTAGCGGAGTACTGAAGGCGCGGGCGCGCTCGGCGCCGCGCTGGAGTACCTGCTCAATGTGCGCCGGGTCGTCCATCAGCTGCAGGTAGCGCTCGCGGGCCACCGCGAGGGTGTCGTTCACCAGTTCGAACAACCGGTTCTTCGCTTCTCCCCAGGCGATTCCCTGCTCGAACTCGCGGCGCATGCGCGCAGCTTCTTCCTGCGAGGCGAAGGCGGACCAGATCTGGAATACGGTGGAGTCGTCCGGGTTTTTGGGCTCACCGGGTTCGAGCAGGTTGGTCTTGATCTTGTTGATGGCCTTGCGCAGCTGCTTCTCCGGCAGGAACAGGGGAATGGTGTTGTTGTAGCTCTTGCTCATTTTACGCCCGTCCAGGCCTTGCAAGGTAGCCACGTGATCTTCAACTACCGCCTCCGGCAGGGTGAACAGGGGGGCGAAGTTGTGGTTGAAGCGCTGGGCGATGTCGCGGGCCATTTCCACATGCTGGATCTGGTCTCGACCCACGGGCACTTTTTGCGCACCGAACATCAGAATGTCCGCGGCCATTAGCACCGGGTAACTGAACAGCCCCATGGTAACGCCGAAGTCCGGGTCCTCCGCCGCCTCTTCATTGGCCTGTACTGCAGCCTTGTAGGCGTGAGCGCGGTTCATCAGGCCCTTCGCCGCATTGCAGGTGAGGATCCAGGTCAACTCGGTGATCTCCGGAATGTCCGACTGGCGGTAGAACACCGCGCGCTCGGTATCCAGCCCCAGAGCCAGCCAAGTGGCGGCAATCTCCTTGCTGGACTGGCGCACCACGGCAGGATCATGGCACTTGATCAGTGCGTGGTAGTCCGCCAGGAACAGGAATGACTCAGTTCCGGCAGCGTTGGAAGACGCAATCGCGGGGCGTATCGCACCCACGTAGTTGCCGAGATGGGGCGTGCCGGTGGTGGTTATCCCGGTAAGCACACGTTGTTTGCTCATGATCGTCCCGTTCCCGTTAAAGCCCGCGATTCTAGCGCTTCAGCGCGCGCCTGGCTATTTCGGCAGGTGATCGAAAAGCAGTCATAAAATTGTCATCTGGGGCCCCTAGACTGACAATGATGTAGGGTTTGCCTGACAGCGGTGGGAGCCCGGTCGGAAGTTAGACGGGAGCTGGCTGTTGTGCCGCAACTGAAGGGAACTGACACATCGGACCATGCAGTGGACAGCGCCGAGCTCTCTGCTGAACTGCAGACCATCATCGCCCAGCGCGAAATCAGTGCGCTCTTCCAGCCGATCGCCGATATCAGGGGTCAGGGTATCCTGGGCTATGAGGCGCTCAGTCGGGGCCCCTCCGACAGCTGCCTGCACAATCCCTCCAACCTTTTCGATACCGCGTTGCGTGCGGGCCGGTTGCTCGAGGTGGAGCTGCTATGCAGGCAGATATCCCTGGCGCAGTTCCAGCAGCTCAAGCTCCCCGGCAAGCTGTTCCTTAATGTCACACCGATCAGCCTGTCACAGCTTGGGCATCGCTCGGGCTGCACTGTGGCGATGCTGCGCGCTGTTGGACTTGAACCGGAGCAGGTCGTTATTATTACTGTGTTATAAAATAAGGTATTATGGCAACTACTTCAAGTGATTTGTGAGGTGTGCCATGGGTCTGAGCCTGGAGCAACGCTTTGAACGCTATTGCGATGGGATTGTGAGCACTTTGTTGCACGCAGATCGCGAGCAACCAGCACGCTGGTACATCAAGGGTTTGATGCTGCCGGGGGAGCGTAAGAGCGTGGAGCCGATGGCGGCGCGCGTGCAACCACAGCAGGTGCGCTCGGCGCATCAGTCCATGCACCATCTGGTGGCGGATGCGTCGTGGAGCGACGAGGCCATGTTGTCAGCAGTGGCCAAGCGGGTACTGCCGAAGCTGATCGAACCGGACGACGCGGTGCATTGGATCATCGACGACACCGGGTTTCCGAAGAAGGGCAAGCACTCGGTGGGTGTGGCTCGCCAGTACTGCGGCCAGACCGGCAAACAGGATAACTGCCGGGTGGCCGTTTCGCTGTCGATCGCGAGTGAGCGCGGTAGTCTACCGCTCAGCTATCAGCTGTACCTGCCGCGGGAATGGGCGGACGATGAGGCACGCCGGAGCAAGGCGGGCGTACCGGAAGAAATTGTATTCCAGACTAAACCTGCGCTGGCGATGGAGCAGATCGAAGCGGCGCTGGCCGCTGGCTATCCGCGCGGCGTCGTGCTGGCGGATGCCGCCTATGGCGACGAAACGGCCTGGCGTGAGCGCCTGGCCGGTCAGGGCCTGACCTACGCGGTGGGCG
>JBGTGB010000246.1:0-8742 GCA_041746975.1 Haliea sp.
CTGGCTCTGGGCGCGCTGGCAGTCTTGATAAGTCACGATGCGCCCTGCCCCGCCGTGCCGCCGCAAGCACAGGACGGGGCAGGATTTTCTGCCATCATGCAGCGCTGCTACGGCTCCCCCGACGTCCTCACCCTGGAGACCCTTCCCCGGCCCGAACTGGCTGACGATCAGGTTCTGGTGCGAGTACATGCGGCGTCGGTCAACCCACTCGAGAAGCACCATCTTTACGGCACGCCGTATCTGTTGCGCCTGGTGAACGGCTTCAATTCGCCGAAATCGCCGCGTACCGGAGCTGACCTTGCCGGCGTGGTGGAGGCAGTTGGCGCTGAGGTGACCCGGTTCAAGCCCGGCGACGAAGTCTTTGGCGTCGGCGAGGGCGCTTTCGGTGAGTATGTCGTGCGGCGCGCCGAAGGTGGCTTGGTACTGAAGCCGGCGAACGTCAGCTTTGAGCAGGCCGCAGCGATGCCGGTGGCGGCGATCACTGCACTGCAGGCACTGCGGGACAAGGCGCAGCTGCAGCCGGGCCAGCACGTGCTGATCAACGGCGCCTCCGGCGGCGTCGGCAGCTATGCAGTACAACTCGCCAAGGCGATGGGAGCCACGGTCACCGGGGTCTGCAGCGACCGCAATGTGGAAATGGTTCGCGCCCTCGGTGCAGACCACGTGATCGACTACAGGCAGGCGGATTACACCGAGGGCGACACCCGCTATGACGCGATTATCGACATGGTCGGGAATCACTCCCTGTCCGCCATGCTTGGGGTGACCGAGCCCGATGGCGTCCTGGTGCTGGTTGGCTCAATGCAGATGAACCCCTGGTGGGGCCCGCTGGCACAGCCGCTGTACGCAATGCTCCGCTCACCTTTCGTTTCACAGCGACTGGAATCGCTACTGGCGAGCATCAACGCCGACGATCTGGCCGAGCTGGGCCGCTACGCCGAGGCAGGGCAGCTCACCTCCGTCATCGACCGGCGCTTTCCGCTGGCCGCAGTGGCCGACGCGATGCGCTACCAGGAACAGGGGCGCACGCGGGGCAAGGTGATTATCAATGTGCTGCCTCTGCCCGCAGCGCAAATACCCCAACGTGCCGAGACCGCGGCCCTTCCGGGTAGACTTCTTCAGGATGTGAGCCCATCGACAGACCATCACAAGCATTTGATGGGCCCAGCCATCGCCAGGGCCGCAAGCGGAGCACCGCTGGCCGACGCGATAGCTGTTCCCGCTGAATTCGGAGGGCTTCTGGCACGCCGCGAGAAAGCGTGGAATGATCCACGCGAGCTTTCTAAACTTTACCTCCCGGATAGCGCCCTGCTTGCGGAATCCAGACGAGGATGGCTCCTGGGGCATGAGGAGATAACCGGTTACCTCGCGCAGAGATTCGGCAGTGCCTACTCCATGACACCGATACATTTTTTGCGGAAGGGTGATGCTGCGCAGATGAGCGGCTACTACACGCGTGGCGCTCCCCCTACCCAGCAGCATCTCGGCTACTTCCATCTATCACTCGTGCGGGACGATGATGACTGGATCATTGCCAGCGAGATCCCGCGGTTCCCGATCGCTCAGGTTGAGCAGATCCGGACGGCGCAGGAGCTAGTCGCCGAGATGGATAGGGCCGGCGTCATGCGCTCGGTCGTTCTCTCAGAAGCGTTCTGGGCGGATGGACCGCTGATCCCCCTCGAAGATCCGTATCCGGTGGTCATGGAGGAAAATGACTGGACCGCTGCCCAGGTCCAGTCCTTCCCCGACCGACTGATAGCGTTTTGCAGCTGTAACCCGGTTGCCGACCATGCCCTGCTTGAACTCGACCGTTGCGCAGCCAATCCAATATTCCGCGGCCTCAAGTTCAGTTTCGGCATGTCCGGAGTGAATTTAAACAACGAGGACCATGTGGCTCGCCTGCGCAGTGTCTTCGCCCGGGCGAACCAGCATCGCCTCCCGATCGTGGTGCACCTGAGGGCCGGGCCGGAGTACGGTGCCGAGCAGGTGCGGATTTTTTTGCAGCGGATTGTGAGCGTGGCGCCTGACATTATCATTCAGGTGCCGCATCTCTGGGGTGGCGAAGCCTATTCCAGATCGGCCCTGGCTGCGTTCGCCGACGCGATTGAGGCCGGCGAACAATCCACGAATCTCTATTTCGACCTCTCCGAAATCACTGCGGAGATTTCGCAAACCTCCTCCGTTGAATCCCAACAGGAAGTCGCCGCACTCATCAGGAGGATCGGCATTCCGCGGATGCTCTTCGGTTCAGATGGGCAGGATGCGCACCGCTCGTGGCGCTCACTGGTTGGCTTCATTCCACTCCATGAGGAGGAATTTCGCACCATCGCCGGGAATGTGGCGCCCTACCTGCGGTAATCTGCACTACTCGAGCTCACCGGGGGTACTCGCGGCGGGATCCCAGAACAGGGCAAGAGCAAACACGGCAAGCAACACCGCCTGCTGTTCGTCGGCATTTCCCTCGCCCTCCCAGAAGAGACGTGGGGTACCGTAACGACGTGCTGACTTCATGGGGGCCAAGCGGCTGTTGGGATGGTAAAGTATAAGCTGCACTATCACTGACAGACAATGGTGCAGGCTATTCGTGGAGCATCCAGTGCCTAGGCAGGCGCGATATAGAAAAAGAGAAAAAGGGAACTTTTATGAGCCACAAAATATATTTGAATTCTATTTTCGCAGCGGTAGTTATGGCTGTAATGCTCGGCCTGGGCAGCGCCAGCCTGGCAACCGCACAGGACGCGGCGCCCCCAACGGACTCGCCGGCGGAGACGTTCAAGAATTTCTGGGAAGCCAGAGTGGATCATCGCGACATGGACGCGGTGGCGAAATTCTACAGTCAGGAAATGGCTGAGAATTTCCGGGGCCTCGCTGCAGATGCTTTAGCAGAGTACGCCGAAAACATGCTGGGAGTCTACGACCAGGTCGTGATTGAACAGAGCGGCACGGAACAGGTCGACAAACATACTGCCAATCTCGTCGTCACGATGCCGGTTGTAGGTGATGAGTTAAAAAGTGAAGGCATAAATTTCATGCGTTCCGGCGTAAGAATGATTGTCGAAGATGGTCGCTGGCGAATAGCCGATATAGACATTCGATTGATGGGAGAGCCAATCGAAAAGGCTACTGAAACGCCCTTGCCAACCGGGCTAGTACTCGGATCAGCGGATGCACCCAACATACTGACCAGCCATCGGGAAGATGGAGAGCGCTCTGTTCGTTTCGATGCGGCGACACTGTACTGGACAGGCCGCAGGTTCGAGATAGACTTCCCGGTGTTTGGAGAAAACCAGCTGCGGCTGGAACTGCTGTTCAGTGAGGATCGCAGCAAAACCGAACACCGGATCCTTCTGAAGGGCACCCCCAGCAATGCAGGCCTGCCGGGGATGTTTGGGAAAGAAATCGCGCAGCCAGCTTCTGTCTATGGGACTTTGGTCTTCACCGATGGAGCGCCGCTGGAGGGCAAGAAAACCTTCAGCGCACGCTTTGAATTGGCACATCCGGTCAAGCCCGAGCAGCGCATCACTGGGGAGATCACCAATGGCCAGATAGTCGAGATGGTACCGCAGAAAAATGTATTCCAGGGGGAGTCGACCTTCGGCGGCGAGCCACATCCGGTCGCAGACGGACTCATCGTTCACGATGTGCAGAGAAATGAGTTGCTGTTATCAGTAACGGGGCCGACCGGAGGAGTGGGTCAGATCACCTTTTTCCAGTTCACTGGCGCTCCGGGGGCGTATCTTGAGCCCCAGCAGACCCAGAACACCGAGGGCCAGTGGATCCAACGGGTGGGAATCGTTGAGGTCTTTGAGGAGGACCGGGTCAAGCTGAAGATTCGCACGATGCTCATGGACGAGATGCCGCCGCCACCTCACACCATGGCAAATCTAGGAGAACTGGGAACGGTGATGACGGAAATCCATGCTTCAGGTTATTTGCGGCGCTGGGTCCCCGAGGTGTAAGAGATTCACGGAGCGGGATTCAGATAAACCTCCCGATGTGGATACGGAATCTGGATCCCGTGCTCCTTGAATGCATCCCACAGGGAAAGCATGACCTGTCCCTGCACGTTGCTGACGCCATCTTCGGCGTCCTTGATCCAGAAGCGAAGGAAGAAATTGAGCGAGCTGTCGCCAAATTCCATGAGCAGGCACAGTGGTGCGGGTGTTGCTTCAACCCGCGCCGGGCGTTTGGCAGCTGCGATCGCGATTTCGATGACCTTATGGGGATCGGAATTATAGTGCACCCCGAACTCCACCTGGATACGGATCAGACGATCACCATGTGACCAGTTGACAACTTGCTGGGTAATGAAATCCTCGTTGGGTATCAGAAAGGATTTATTGCTACGCGTAATAATCTCGGTATAGCGCGCACCCATATGCGTGACCGAGCCAAAGGTGGAGCTTGCTTCCAGCTCGATCACATCCCCGGGCTTGATCGATTTATCCAGTAAAAGAAGGAGGCCACTGAACAGGTTGGAGACTACTTTTTGCAAACCAAAACCAATACCCAGGCCTACCGCACCGGAGAAGATGGCGAAGATGGACAAATCAATACCGGCGCTCGTTACCCCAACCAGCAAGGCAAAGGTTATCAGGACGATGCGGACAACCTTCGCAATCAGCACCTGGGAAGAGCGGGTAAGGCTTTTGCTTTTGAGAACCCGGCGCTCGGCGAAAGTGGAAAAAAATGTCGCCAGGTAAAGCAACACAACGAGTGACAATATGGTTTTGATTACCACCAGCGCGGAAACATGGAATTTGCCCATGCTGAATGCCACCGCATCGAGTGCATCTGTAGCCTCATCCAGAATCCCGAAGATACTGAGCGCTGCGATCACCAACAGTGTCAGTGCAAAGAAATCACGCGTAAACACGTTAGAGATAAACTGAGAGGCAATGCGAATACCCACAAAAGCCAGCAGCAATTTCATCACCCCGATTGCCAATGAGACAGGCACAAAGGTGTATTCGGAGGACACGATTAATATGATGAAGGACAAAACACCCAGCATCACCAGAGGCACCACAAGACTTGTTAGATTGTTGAATGCGAGTTTCACCCGGATGGGCAATTCGGAATCATCAATCAACCTGGTTAAACGACCCCGCACGACACGGTAAAAGACCATGCCAAAGACAAGGGCGAACAGGATCATGATCGTCTGATAGAACGTGTCCGGCGTCCAGACCTCCTCCCCAAGCCAATTCAGGGTGCGGCTGGTCAGCTGCTGTATATCCACATTTTCGAACATACCTATCGGCCTCAGGGCAGCCGGTTGATGAATGCGCCGATGCGGGCCCAGGCAGCGGCAGCCTCGGGTGCGCCCGTCCCCAGCAAGCCGTGCCAACCCTGGATCATACCCGGCCAGCTCTCCAGGGTGACCTGCACTCCAGCAAGGGTAGCATTACTTGCAAGCCGCAGCGCAGAGGGCGCCATGGTGTCGAATTGACCGACCTGCAGGTAGAGGTGCGGCATTCCTGCAAGATTCGCATAGCAGGGAGAAACGCGGGGATCATCAAGGGCCAGTTTCCCGCCCGTAAACTCAGCACCGCGATTGCGCACCCAGGCTGGGCACAGGAAGGGTTCGGTCCCCACCGGCGCATCGCTGACCGAAAGATCAAACCAGCCGGTGAGTGAGACAAAACCCGCGGGCATGGGCAGCCCACTGTCGCGCGCCAGCAGCAGTGCATTGATGCCTAGCCCTCCGCCACAGGATTCACCGATGACTACAATGTCTCCAGCAGCCACGCCACTGTCCAGAAGTCCCCGGTAGGCTGCCAGGCAGTCCTCAATGGCAGCGGGGAAAGGATGCTCAGGCGCCAGGCGGTAGTCAGGCGTCACGACATCATGCCCGACCTGGCGCAGGATAAACTCGGCGTAGAAGTGGTAGACATCCAGCGGGCAGGACACCAGGGCGCCGCCGTGCAGGTGCAGCATGGTTTTGCCGCTGTCCGCCGCGCCCGCGAGAGTGTAGGTGCCGCAGCGGACTCCGCCGAAGTCGCGTTCGATGTAGATTACGTCAGCACCAAGTGGATGGCCGTGAAAAGGCGCCATCGTTTTACGGACCGCATCGAAATCCGCTTCGGGGGATGCAAAATCGACTGGGGTGTTGTCAATAACCGATTGGAGTTCCTGGCTGACCACGGCGGTACTTCCGTTGGGTGAATGCTCGAGATCCAAGTATGCTCGATCTTCAGCCAAACGTCCTCAGTTATACAGAAATACAACGTGCAGCGCGGATGGTCAGTGCTTCTGCCGCTTTCCAAGCACGCTGTCGAGGGAACGCCTCATCTTGCGCGCCGCACCCTCGACGGCCTGTTCCACGGTCGCCGCCTCATCGGTCACCGCCACAGGCTGGAGACGTTCGAGCCTGGCTTCCAGCAGGCAACGTATGTCATGGGTGCCAGATTTCTTGTCGCTATTCTCATCGCTTAAGTGAACTTCGACGCGTGTAATCTGGTCGACAAAGCGGTCCAGGGTGTCTCGGATTGTGGCTTCGGTCTGCTCCGGTTGTGCTTCGGACTGATTGATGTTGTCATCCGTGTTGATTTGAATTTTCATATTACACTCCTCAAAAGCGATAGATCGCGGCGATGCCCGTTTCGGTCGGCATGCGTTCGGTCGGTACTACAATCACTTCTCCTCCCATCCTGAGCGTCACGGCCCCCAGGTCGTCGAGCACGTCGTCAAGCTCGGGATTGGAAAGATCATCAAATTCAAGCTCCCCGGTCGAGGCATCGATCCGCCCGGGGATTTCCCGACGAGCCTCGATCAACAGGGTAGCCACGCGTCCGCCGACGGCGGCTTTGGCCACTTCCTGCAGGTCATCGGCGGCGAGATCCTTGGGCTTGCTATTGCCGAAGGTCTCCACCAGCCCCGCCAGACGGGCGAGGTAGTGGGGCTCGAATATTTTCCAGACCCGCTCGCGAAATTCGTCAGTCGATGCGAGCGAATCCGGATGTACCTCCAGGCTTTCAGAAATGAGGAACGGGTTGTGGCTGAGCTCGTGGAACATGTGGTGATGCTCGGGCAGGGCAGCGAGAAGCAAAGGCAGACCAGAAGGTTTGGAATGGTGCTCGAGGACCGCACGATCAACAACACGAAAAAACCGTTCCGCGTCATGGTCCAGCTGGTCTTTCCTGCCCCCATGGCCGTGGTGCATGCCCGCCTGGCCGGCGCCGCTACCGCCATAGGACGCGACGGTCTGGCGGGAATCTGTAAGTTCATCACCGAGCGCCGCGGTCATCGTCCGCGGCGCATCATCGGCCAGCGCGATCTCGTCCAGAGCGTCGCGGTTCCCTTCAAACAATCTTATCTCCTTCCTGTTCAAGGCGAGTACCTGGTAGCGATCCGATGATTGCAGGACGCGTAGCAAGGGCTTGGTATGGAAGCTGTCGGCAACCACCGACAATTCGCCGACGGAGCGCTGGAACTTGTAGACCCGGAACATGCTCTTCGAGCGTAACACGGCCAGGCCGTCAAGGGTGCAGTTCCAGAATTCATGATCTTCAGCCAGTGCCAGCAAGGGTTCGAGCAAGGGCTGGATCTCGTCGCTCGCATATTGTTGTCGAAGGGATTCCTCCAGCGTTTTTACCAGATTCCTGAAGCGGATCGGATCCTGCTGATTGTCCGGGTGCTCCCGATGGGTCGGTTGAAAAAGCGACAGGCAGGGCGGATCACGTTCATCCCAGAGCCCCGCTGCGGCATCCTGATCGATACTGTTTACTGACATCCTGTAAGTCTCCAACATTGGGCAAAATGGGCATTACATTTGTATACCATGTGAGCCCGCCCGGTGATGTGCGGTATCGCGCGGAGATAAGCCGGCACGGTTAAGGTCGGTGAGCCAATACAATTGCTGCAACGACAACAGGGGTATCCAATGGCTATAGAACATGTACAACCCGCTGGCCTTTTTCCGGCACAGGGAATGAGCCATGTGGTGGTGGCAGCCGGTCGCACCGCCTACATCGCCGGTCAGGGAGCCTACGACGAGAACTTTCAGTTGGTTGGCAAGGGCGACCTTTTCACCCAGACCCTGCAGGCATTCAGCAATCTACGTTTCGCCCTGCAGGCGGTGGGCGCCACACCGCAACAGGTCGTCGCAAGCACAATTTATATTGTCGGCCTGACCGCGGAAAAGACCGAGATCCTTGTGCAGGCCATGGGCGAGGCACTCGATGGGGCGCCCTTTCCGCCCAATGCTTCCACCCTGGTGGGCGTTACCCAGCTGGCCTATCCGGAAATGTTGATCGAGATCTCGGCGATCGCCGCGCTCGGCGAGCCGGCAGACAGTGGCCCGGCTCCGGAGCTCCCGGCGGTCGAGACCTAACCCAACCCGCCGGCTCAGACGAAGCGGTACTCGCTCATGGGCCCCGTAACCATGTTCTGAACATCACAGAAACCCGGCAACTCGGCGTACATCTGCTCGACCACCTCGGGGGCACCGAAGTAGCGGGAGGCCTCGATGAAATCCCGTAACTCCCGGAAGTGTTCCAGCACCAGGGCGCGATAGTCCGGTGCTCCGTCGTCCAGCTTGCGTGCCACTGCGTTACGCACGTAGGACCAGCGCAGAGGGTGGAGATCGAAAGACAGCCGCGAGTGATCCACCTGCCAGTGGCGGTAGAAATCTGCTTCACTGACAGCTGCCGGTTTGGCGTGGGCTGTGAACTGGGTGACGCCAGGGCGGCGCTCGCTGTCACCCCAGTCCTGCGCGCAGGGCTGGGGCACCGACTCGGT